>NZ_WJBJ01000001.1:0-88661 GCF_020804205.1 Methanosarcina sp. DH1
GATAGATSAGATCAATGCTGGAGGAATTTATCTTATCGATGAAGAAACAGGAGATATGACACTTGCCATTCACCGTGGTTTTTCTCCTAATTTTGTCGAGTATGCCTCCCATTACAGTGCCAATTCCCCTAATACGAAACTTGTTATGATAGGGCAGCCTGTATACAAACAACACATAGATCTGCTTCTCACGTCAAGAGACGATGCACTCAGACATGAAAATCTCAGGGCTACCGCAGTTATCCCCGTAAAATCAAGAAAAAAGGTTATTGCAGCTTTTTGTCTTGCTTCGAGCCTTGAATTCGAGATTCCGGATAGCGTGCGCACTGTCATTGAAACCATTGCAACACAATTTGGAGTCTTCATATCTCGTATCCGCCTGGAAGAAAAATTAAAAGAATGCAGAAAGAAGAGAAAGTCTTAAATAAGACTTCTTTTTGTTCTTCCAATCCTTTTTAAATCTCTTCAGTCATTTCTTGTTTTCTTTTGGCCTTTATTTTAACTTCCTTCGGCCTTTCTTTAACTCTTTCAGTCCTGTGTTATCTCTGTAAGTCTTATTTCACTATCTTTTTGATATACTCTGGGAAAAATCATGAAGCTATAACCTTGATACTACCACCGACTGAAGATATAAGTAAAATTTATAAATTTTGTCCCTCTAAACTGTATGGGGGAAAGACAGAATGAACCGCGTTTTTCCTTTTTTGTATTATAGGACTAAAAGTTTGTTTAAGGACTTTTAATTATTACATGACTTAATACTTATTACAGAGTCTATTAGAGAGTTAGAGAGTCGAAAATTGTTCAAGATTGGAAGTCATAAGATTGGAAGTCATATCACGGGATTAGAAAAACTACGCCGAATTTATAATATTAATGGCAGAACCGGGGTAAAAATCCAATCAATTGGGGTTTTAGCTGAGAGCTACAAACATTTTGGTGGGGACTATGGCAGAAAAGCTTAAAGATAAGATTTACGAGTACCTTTCAAATCATTACTACCTGAACCTTGCAACCGTAAGCCCGCAGGGCAGGCCAATGGCACATACAATGGCATATGTATCCGAAGATGCTATTGTATACGTGGCAACCAATAAGAATACCCGGAAAGTCCAGAATATTATGCAAAATCCTTATGTAGCATATACTGTCGACGAGGATGATCCAGACTGGTTTGATATGAAGGCCCTTCAGATTGAAGGAAAGGCATCAATCGTTACCAATGAAAATGAACTCCGAGAAGTAGGGGAAATAATGGCAGCCAAATTTCCGGTTGCTGCAGACATGCCCCCTGACCCGGAGAGTATCATGATAAAAATCGAGCCAGAAGTTATCTATTATCTTGATTACAGCGTTAAGTTCGGGTACAGGGAGCAGGTGAACCTATAAAACCTGCATTTTAATTTTTGGGAACAGCCAATGCTGAAAATAATCCCTTCGTACTTAATGTGATTTATTTTCATGCTTCTGAGATCTCCTGAACTCTTCTATGCAATTGTCTTAAAGTTTGTGAGCAATCAGATGATAAAAGCCTGGCCGACGAGATTGAATAAAACTTGACTAATAGAATAATAATTGGCTAGCAAAACTGAACAAAAAAGGTCGCTGACAGTAAGCTGACTGACAGGATAACTATCTAAGAAGTAAGGTAAAAAAGGAATAAAAGAAGCAAATCAAAGTTATCTGAAGTCAATATGATCTTTAAATCAACATGATCTTTAAATCAATATGATCTTTAAATCAACACGATCTTTAAATCAACATGATCTTTAAATCAACATGATCTTTAAATCAACATGATTTTTAAATCAACATGATCTTTGAATCAACATAAGCTTTGCTTCTGTTCCGGGTTTCTATTTCAGACTTCTAATGGAATCACTACTTTGTCAATCCCATGTATTACTCCATTAGCTGCAACGATGTCAGGCTCTATTACAGTTGCATCTCCTACCATTATCATTCCGTCAGTTGTGGTATTCACAGCCAGCTTTTCGGTCTCCAGGGAAGACAAAGAATCAATATTTTTAAGATCTGCAACCCTGTATTCTCCATTGATCACATGATAGGTTAACACACGGTTCAGCTTATTTCTATCATTACGAAGGTCGTCAAGCATGCCTTCTGGAAGGCTCTCAAAAGCTATGTCAGTAGGAGCAAAAACAGTATAAGGCCCTCCTTCATTAAGAGTATATTCAAGTCCTGCATCCCTCGCAAGTGAAGCAAAGGTTGTATATCCTGCTTCTTCTGCAGTATAAATAATTGTCTGATTGTTATCCAGGACCTGGTTTTCAGAAGAAGTTTCATTGCCCTGGCCCGAGTTTTCTTCATCCAACACTCCCTGGCTCGAGTTCTCTTCACCCGGGATTATGACTTCTTTCCCTTCATCCAGGGAAGTTTCTTCCTGACCAGACAGTAACCCTTCTCCAGTGTCCCCATCTGCCGATTCTGTAACTTGTTCTGTTACACCAGGGGTAGCACCTTCTACCGGAGTTACCATTTCTTCACTCCTGGTCTTATTTTCCTGAGCATTTTCCGCACAGCCGGAAATAAATACTATTGCTAAAAGTAAAACTACAAGAGTTCCAGATTTTCTAATATTTTTTCCCCCCAAATATATATTTAAAAGATATACTTTATAATTAAATTTTCATTTCATAATACATGTTCTTTTGATATAATCTTATCTATATTTGCAGGAAAATTATGTTAAAAAGACAGCTAGGCCACTGAAAAGTAAATTCTCATTTACGCTGGTGTCCGCCGAGCTGGAGATTAACATTTAATTAATAATTTGTTTAGTTTGAATTCTGAGACAGCCTCTAAACCTGGTTATTCTTCTAACCATGATTAATGACAACGTTTCAAAACAGTCCGTAAACTTTTATAATTACATGGCAAAGTTAATTATTGGATTGGCTCGTTATTGGGGAATACTAATTTATATATTTTGTATATATATGTACTCTAGTGTACAGCTTATGACAATTATGTATCATAATATCAAGCCATGGGGAAGGTCTCTCAAAGAATACGTCAGAATGTTTAACTTAACACCTGACGATCTCGAGCGAAATATCCTGGGTTGTGGAGACGGACCTGCGAGCTTCAATGCCGAACTTACAGAACGAGGCGGAAATATCATATCAGTTGATCCTGTCTACTTTTTCAGTGCTGATCAGATTAGACCGAGAATTCATGAAACTTATAATGACATTATTGATCAGACCCAGAAAAACCAGGATAAATTTATCTGGCAAGAAATTGGCTCAGTTGAAGAACTTGGAAGAATAAGAATGTCAGCTATGGAGAAATTTCTAAAAGATTTTTCAGGAGGCGTGGTGCAAAATAGGTATGTACCTGGTGAACTTCCCTTTCTGCCTTTTAGTGATAAAGAGTTTGATCTGGCACTGTGCTCGCATTTGTTATTTCTCTATACAAAAAACCTATCACTGGAGTTTCATTTGAAATCGGTAGAGGAATTGTGCAGGGTTTCAAATGAGGTCAGAATATTTCCGCTACTGGACGTAAACGCCGACCGATCACCATATGTCGAGCCTATAATTAATTTTTTAAGGGCAAGAAATCGAGATGTAGAGGAAATAAAGGTAGCATATGAATTTCAAAAGGGTGGAAATACAATGTTAAGAATTTGTTGAAACATTATGAGATAACAGGTTTTGACGTCATCAAGATTTAATAAATATTATTAAACTGTATTTTTTGAATACGTCTACTCCAAGATTCTCCATTGTCATTGAGCTTCAATGTTTCCCCCTTTATATTTTAAAGCTCGACTTAACCTTTTCTAGGAAGGTTATTAAAATACATAAATCCGACTTTCGATACACAATTCTGACGCTTAAATATATAAATTTATACTGCAACCATCTTGATGGTGATATCATGGTAAAATTAAATGAAGAGATGAAAACGGCTTTTTCGAAGGTAAAGATCTTTCCCGTAGCTACGGCCTCAAAAGAAGGAATTCCGAATGTGGTACCCATAGGGTTCTGCCAGCTTGTAGATGATGAAACAATCTGGATATCAGATAACTTCATGGCCAAATCACTGGCAAACCTTAAGGAAAATCCAAACGTGGCAGTCTATGTATGGGGACCAGACACCGGCGGTTGCTTCCAGATAAAAGGTAAGGCTGAAATTATCAGTTCCGGAGAAAAATTTGAAAAAATGAAAGCAATCGTGCATGCAGCAAAGCCCGGGCTTCCTGCAAAGAACCTTATAGAAGTAAGGATTAGCGACGTATTCCAGTGCGCTCCCGGCCCTGAAGCAGGAAAGAAATTACTCTAATCAAATTTAACCATATCTTCAGCATAATATCTGGATAAGCACCCATAAGTACCTGGATAAGAAGAATAAACTATGGCTGAGAGTGTTGAAATGGTTGAAAATAAGGAAGATGCCCCTGTTTTTTGTGAAAAGTACTGTATAGTCTGCAAGGGTGCAAGAGAAGGAAACAAAATTTGCAAGGCTATCCAGAATATTGAGTTGAAAATCTTCGGGAAAAACGGCTGCATCTGGGGAGCCGCAAGGACAAAATATTACGGAGTCACTCCTGATACAAAACTCCCTGTGAATTCAAAAAAAAATAAACAAAAACAGAACGGTAGACGGAAATAAGGGACAGGTATCTATTCTTCCTGTTCCTACTTACTTTCTTTTGTTTTCTAAAATCTTTTTATTAATATTGCATATTATCTGTAAATAACGATAAATTTTTTATGACTGATTTCATAGGCAAATTTGTTAATGCCCTGGATTTTACCATACAAGTTTATCCGGGTATGGAAGATTATCTGGGTATGGAAGATTATCTGGGTATAGAAGATTATCTGGGTATAGAGATCTACAAAGAAAAATCTCAAACATAAAATTACATAACAGAATCCTGGAAACAAAGATTCACCAGAAAAAATCACGAAAATAAAACTTCCAGAAAGGATTCCAGAAAAAAGTTACAAGGAAGGACATCCGAATTATGTCTGTACTGAGCATTGTTGCTTGTGGAATGCTCGAAGACGAGCTTGTACATGTATTATCAAAAGACCGTGAGTTACAGCAGCTAATCGTTGTGGAAAACCGGGAAAGCTCAGGTTTTCTCCGTAAGCTCAGGTTGAGAAATTGCAACCCAAGAACAGCTTTTTTGGACAGGGTACCAATGCTCCTGAAAAGGAGCTCCAGCCCTGGTTTCATATTTCCTGCAAGGCTTCTTTCAAGCTTCCCGATCCTCAAAAAATTTTGCAGGAAAAAGAAACTCAGGGAAGAGGGTATTGTTGTCGTAAACCTGTTAAGCTTGGGCCTGCATGCCGATCTTGAGATTTTAAAGGCTGAAGTTTACAGAAATATCCATGAAATGGCGTCCTTTTCCGACAGAATCCTGGTTTTTTATGGGATCTGCGGACATGCACTTGGAAAACTGGAAGAAGATTTCTCGGATCTGGAATGTCCTCTTTTCTTCCTGAAAGACCAAAACGGAGAAATCATAGAGGACTGCATCAGTCTGGCGCTTGGAGGAAACGAGGCTTATGCAAGGGCTATGACCAGATTCCAGGGCATGGGCACGATCTACCTGACCCCAATGTGGGCTTCTAGCTGGAAGAAGCTGGAAAATAAAAACGGGAACCGGGACTTCAACAACTATTATCTGAAAAATCCACTCTACTGTCTGGCTGCAAAAATCGATAGCGGGCTTGTAGACAGTCCGGAGTTTCATACAAATGTTAAAGAGTTTGCCCGTACTTTTGATATGAAAGTTGTGAACATAAGAGGAAATCCGAAAATTACTGAACAATCATACCTGAACGCCCGAGACGTTACAACTGAAAAACAATAATGAAGCTGGCTTAAGCTTTTATTGAAAGCCTATTCATTTATCTTATCTCTTTAGGTAGAATTCCTTAATGAAAAAGGAAGAACAAACCTCAATTGATCTTAAACTCTGTCTAACATCTACTAAAATTTATATACTTTCTCACCTTTTTAATATCAATAATATATTACTTTCAAACTAGTGTCAGAAAATTTAGTTATTAAGCTCATCCCAAAACCCATTTTTGCTCTCAATTATCAGGATCACTCCGATAAGGACTACTTCGATTATTTTCACGATCAGAAGCTCGGCTCGTCACTTGAAATACAAAATATAGAAAACAAATTTTGAGTTTTGGGATAGATTCATTAATTATCTAATGAGCTCAAAATCATTGTATTCTGATGAGAAGCTACCAGGATTATGCTCAACAATTAAATTGCCAAGACACTAGTTCTTATAATAAGTTTTTGGGGTGTCTGGAATAGATATTAGTAAAAAGGTTCTTCTAATAACTTTCTTAATTTTTGGCGTTCTCACAGCTGCGTTTACACTCACCCATAATATGCAGCTTTCCAATTTTTTAGAGCTTGAAAAAGTGGACACCGCGGACAATGTAGAAAGGGTGCAAAATGTCATTTCAACCGAGCAGGGATATCTTAATCGTACAGTACAGGATTGGGCTTGCTGGGATGATACTTGCAGTTTTGTTGAATGCGAAAATCCGAATTATACGGAAGTAAACCTTCAGAATCAAACTCTTACAGGAATTAAGGTTAATGTGATGCTTTTTGTAAATAAATCCGGATCTGTTGTCTATGCAAAATCAGTAGATATGTATACTGGAGAGGAAAAACCAATTCCGAAAAAGCTTCTTAGAATGGTTGAAGACGGAACTCTTCTTTCAAAATCCGAAAATGACAAGAAGAGCGGTTTCGTTTTGCTCGATGAAGATCCTATGTTTGTTGCCTGCCATCCGATCCTTACGACAAAATATAATGGGCCTATGAAAGGCACCTTGATTTTTGGGAGATATTTCGACGACGTACTTCTTAATGATTTCAAAGATTCTACTCGTTCTTCCCTTTTAATGTACAGAATTGATGAAGATTTGCCTCCTGATTTCCAGACCAAATTAAAAAGCCTTTCAGAGAACCCGGATAGAACTATTGTCGAACCCCTTAGCGAAAATAAAGTAGCTGGCTATTTTGAATTGCTAGATGTATCAGGCAAGCCTGCTCTTATTATAAGGGCGGATTTTCCAAGAGAACTCTATAAGTACGGTGAGAAAACCCTGAATAACATGTATTTCTTCCTTTTGCTAACCGGTCTCATGACCGGAGTAGGGGTTAAATTTGCGTTTGATAAGTTATTTATCTCAAGGTTAATAGGAATTGATAATTTTGTTACTAAAGTCCGGTCGGAAAAGGATCTTTCCCGAAGATTGCCTCTTAAAAACAACGATGAACTTTACCGTCTCTCAAAGGAAATAAACAGAATGTTAAATGAAATAGAGCTTGCCGAACAGGAGTTAAAGGCACAGGAACGAGAAAAGAAGGTCCTGCTTGACTCTCTAAATGAGCTGGCTATTTTCGTAAACCCTCAACTTTATATTATCTGGGCGAACAAAGCTGCACTGGAATTTATGAAGATAGATCTTCAAAAAGCAATGGGTCAACGCCTTAAGAATACCCCTGATATAAGTATCCCATTATTTGACTCCCTGGATCTTGAACAGATTTTCATGACAGGTAATAAAAAATCAGGAGAATTTACTGGGAAAGATGGCAGAGTCTGGATTGTTCAGGCAATTCCTGTAACTGAAGAGGGTGGAAAGATTATAGGAGTCCTCGAAATGTGTAGGGACATTACGGAAAGTAAAGCCGCAGAAACCCTGCTTCAGGAAAAGCAAATCGCAGAAGCCGCAAATCGCACCAAGAGCGAATTCCTGGCGAATATGAGCCATGAACTAAGAACCCCGCTTAACTCTATTATAGGGTTTTCTGACCTTCTGTATGAACAGGTCTACGGCGAACTGAATGAAAGACAGCTAAAATCCGTCGGGAACATCTCAAAAAGTGGAAAACACCTTCTGAATTTAATAAATGGCATCCTGGATCTCTCTAAAATAGAAGCTGGAAAAATGGAGCTAAGCTATAAACAGTTTGATCTTGCCAGTAAGCTTCACATCATCAAAAATCTTTTATCTCCTATAGCCGATCGGAAAAATATTCAAATTGAAATCGATATAGATAGCAGCCTTTCCAATATCTATGCTGACGAAGCCCGTTTTGTTCAGATAATGTACAACCTTGTGGATAACGCCATAAAATTCTCCTATGAAAACGGGTTTGTAAAAATATGGGCAAGAAAAAAGGGAGATATGGTAGAAATAACTGTCACGGATACAGGAATCGGGATTAAACCTGAGGATCAGAGTAAACTTTTCAAGCCTTTCAGCCAGGTGGATTCATTTTTGTCAAAGCAATTTCAGGGAACTGGACTTGGTCTTTCTCTGGTTAAACAGATTGTACAGTTGCACGGGGGATATATATGGTTCAAGAGCGAACCTGAAGAGGGGAGCACCTTTGCTTTCGTGATTCCGATAGAAGGTATTAAAGTCGAAGATGGGACTGCCAGGTTAGATAGTAAAGTGCAGAGTTAAAAGATAAAACGGCGGAAAATATAACAAAGCTGAAAAAAATTAGGACTTACGCAGTTGAACTGAGAAATCAATAGCATTAAACCTTCAACTGTCTGAAACACTAAACAAGTCACAATGTCGAAAGTGCTTGATTTTGTACTCCACGTGCCGTAAGTCCGATAAACAAAAAAGCTGAAAAAGATAGGAAAGCTGAAAAATAAAAATTTGATTTTGCCAGATCGCGAACTCAAACCCCTGCAAGCGCTTGGACTCGACCATTCCAGTTTAAAGTTAAAAAACGAGTTCTTCAACTTTCTGGCCAAAATCACGACTGAAGTCAGCACGCAGACTGGTGGCTTTGATCTCGGCTTTCTGCAAACTCAACAATTCTTCCAGAGAAAAAATTGCATACTTGTTTTTTCCGCGCCTGTATTTTTTCAATTGATCGTAGTCAAAGCAGAGATTATCATAGCTAATTACATGTCTTAACCATTCTATTGGAATTGCAAGGCTTAACAAAAGCGGGATGGCAGTTTCAAAATAAAGCCTGCAAGCTTTTTTTCTTGACAGTTTGCACCGTTTATCTATTGTAAAATTTATTTTGTTATCTTCAAGCGTCAAAACTACAGGATAGATTTTACAGAATATAGGCTTAAAATTCCGGCACTCACATTCTTTATTTTCTTCACTTAAAAATGGACACAACTTCCCTAATTTTAATACATGTATTAAAGTTTCGTCATCCATTTTCAGAGCATCAAGGTAGCGAATTTTGAATTCCGAAACACTTATACCCAGTTTTTTTGCCATATATTCCTCTTCCCCGGGCAACAGAGTTCCGATTTTATTATGCTCGCACACTCCACCACATTCCCTGCAGATTTTTAAAGTATTTTGATTACTTCCACTGAATATATTGTGGAAGTTTTCATACATTTGAATTGGTATTTTCTTGTATAACACCCAAAAACCTCTTTGAAAATCTTTATATATTTTCACATTATTTGCCTGAAATCGACCTGTAAACCCACTCTTATAGCATTACCATTGCATATATTTTTTATAAGTTATATTTACATGTATTCCTGATCATACTTCCTTTTTCGGATACTAAAAAATAATAATCAGGTTATATTTAAAAAGACTAATTTTGAAACGCCCATCTTACGAAAAAAATATATACTATAAAAGTTTTAAAAGATGCCCTCACCTTATAGGAGTCAATGCGTAAGAAAATATACTAAGTTTAACTCTAAATAAGTAAGACTTGTTACATCTGTTAATCATTAAAAAATAAGAAAAAATAGAAGAAGAAATAGCTTCCAATAAAAGAAATTTTTCGATCCCTGCAAGATAATCTGAGTAATCTAAGGCTCAAAAATGAAGCATGAAAGGAAGTGCCTCTGGTTTTTCGTTTCCCTTAAATGAAAAGAACGAAAATCTTTGAGGTGTTCCTTCCCTTCTTTTTTCGAATACCGATTTCTCAAGGATCTAAAACACTTGATAATTCTGCGAAGATTAAAAATACCTTATCCGCCAGGTGTTCAGTTAGGATAACTTTCAGGTTGTTCGTCCCAGAATGTTGGAACATCTCCGTTCTGCTTTCCTACTTCCATAAAGTACTTGTCATTGAAATAATACCAGACTCTTACAGCCGGATATGTACTTTCCAGGTACTCATCATAATCGATGTCTGATACATCCGCAGACACTATAGAGCAATTGTCATCATCGTAGTAGGGTCCTTCAGTTGGGTCAAGCGGGAACCATTCCCCGTCTTCATAAACTTCTACCCAGGCGTGTCCACCACTGACATTTCCAAAATCTACTTTTCCTATAGCCACACGCACGGTACTTTCATTATATTCTCCCGAAGCAATCAGCAGGGATGCAAGAGTGTTTGCCTGTTCTTCACAATCACTGACAGGCTCTCCATAATCCGGATTGCTGGAATATGCAGGGGTTTCATCAAGAAACTCTGTTGGAGTAAGCCATTTTTCATCTACACCGTTCAGGGTCTCATCGGATACCCAGGTCCACGATAAAGCGGCTTGATAGATCTCGTACTTATCGTCAAGATCATTTTCCTCAAGGTAAGAGGTTACAGCATCTGCATATGGGGTAACACAGGATTGATAATAGGAAGTGTTTTGCTGCGTTATGTTTTGTTCATCCAGAAAACTCCTCGCTCTCATGTCAGGAGGCATCCCTCCTGAATTTCCTTCTCTGGAGACAGTCGAAGGTAACTGTTGAGGTCTTCCGTTATTATAAGTGGGTTGGAAATTTTGTGGCATATTTACGTTTCTTCCTCCAGGAGACAGAGAAAATCTCGAATTTAAGTTTTGAAACTCATGTACTCCACTTTCAACAGTACCTATGAAACTGCAGCACTGAACCCCAAGATTCTGAGGTTCAACAGATAACCAATCTAGAGTATTCCTGTATTCTGGACTGCTTCCCATGTCTACGTTTCTAGCACTCGCACCAGTACAAAGAAATATAGCCAATATAAGGGCAGCTGTCAAAATTAGATTCATTTTTCTCATTCAATCATCTACCAGTATGTTTTGCAATTTCTTCATATTCTCACACTAATTTTTTCTGTTCATGATTCAACATGTCAAAAGCCCAGTTCTGAAACTCAGGTTCTGAAACTCAGGTTCTGAAACTCAGGTTCTGAGGCTTCCTCATAAAATTCATAAATTTTTCTCAGTGTAATGCATATTTTTTCCACAAATTTTCTATATAGATTAAGAATTTCTGAATGGAAGCAGGAGACGAAAAATGTAGAAATCTTCAAAGTTTTATTGAGGTTAAACCGTGACTCTTTAACTGATTTAGAACATTTCTAGAGTTTTCTCTAGAGTTTTTTCTCCGAAAATCAGTGAGTCCGGCAACTCAGTCAAACTCTTGATTCCCGGTACTGCGATATCTGATAATCTACACCTTCCGTTTTCTTCTTCGTCTCAAATTAAGCAGGAAATTAAGAAAGAGGCGATTCCTTTTCTTTTCCGTTTATTCGTATCTCAGTGCATCTACTGGTTTTAACTTTGAAGCCCTGTATGCAGGGACGATTCCTGAGATTACTCCTATTAAAATTGCCAGTAGAAGCCCGAAAGCCATCAGGTCAGGAGCAAAATAAATTTCGGAAGAACCGGAACTTGCTCCTCTCATCATTTGTAGACCCAGCATAGGGAAGAGAGTTGAAACAAATGCTCCAAGAATATCTCCAAGGATACCACCAACAAGGCCAACCATTGCGGAATTAAAGAGGAAAATCATTAGTATATCCATGTTTTTTGCCCCAATGGCTTTCATGGTCCCGATCTCTTTTGTCTTTTCCAGGACAGAGGTAAACATCGTGTTTGCAATCCCAACGGCTCCTACAAGCAAGGATACGGCTGCAATAGCTCCAAGAAACAGGGTCATTGAACTCGTCATTTCGGTAACAGACTCGGCCATCGATTTAGAAGCTGTCACTGAAAAATCCCTGTCATCTTCCTGAATAATGTGCCTTGAAACCATGAGTTTATCCACGATATCTTCCATCAGTTCATCAACCAGATCTTCACTCCTGGCTTTCACCGTGATGCTATCATAAACACCTTCTTCTGCGTCATCAAGCAGGTTTACTGCCCCATCGATCGGCATGTAAATGCTTCGGTCTCCACGTCCACCTTCTTCTTCCAGGATGCCGACAACGCGCACGGCTTTACCGTTTACAGTTATTACCTGGTTGACCCCTATTTCCTGGTCATAAATTCCACTTGCAACCCCGCTTCCTATAACTGCAACATATTTATCAGCCGGTTCAAGCAATCTTCCGGATTGTGTTTTCAGGGTAGTCATGTACTTCCAGACCTGAGGGTCCACACCAGTAATTGAGAGAGTTGCATTTTGAGCTGCGTAAATCACTGATTCACTGCCGGAAATATCTCCTGCTATGTACTGTATTCCATCCAGGCCATGGAGAGCCTCGATGTCATCATCTGTTAATTCAGCATCTGTTGATGAACCCCTCATCCCAGGAGGGCCAGGCATGTTGGATGACGCTTTGGTATACCCCGGACTTATGGTTATCTTCGTCAGGTCCATTTCGGCGAGCCTGCTCTGCACCTGTTCCTGCATAGCATCTCCAAGAGAGAGGATGCCAACAACAGATCCGATCCCTATAACTATTCCAATAATGGTCAGCCAGCTTCGGAGCTTGCTATGCACAAGCATGTTCAGACCCATTTTCAGGTACGTTGAGTTTCTCATCTCGCATCTTTCCGTTCGTTGCTGGGATTTTCGCTTAAGCCTTTTTAAAAAGGCTTGCAGACAAGCAGTTTTTTGAAAAGGCTTGTGTTTTTCATCTTGCACCCTCCATTTTCTATGGAGATTTCCTTTTCAATCTCTAATTGTCCCTGAACCTGTCCCTGAACCTGTCCCTGAACCTGTTCCTGAGCCGTGCTTCTGGTCTTCAGACTTTTTATTTCCGGATTTTTTCTCGCTTTCGGCCTGTTTTTTTCTGCGGTAAACGAATAAACCTGCTATTGCAACCGCTATTAAAACAATATAAATCAGATATGAACTGAATACACCGCTGTTACCTGCCGCTCCTATTCTTCCTCGTCCCTGTGCAGTTACATTCCCGGTATTCGTTTCGAGTTCTACTTCCTTATCAACCGTTACTCTTTCCCCTCTTGCATCCGTATATTCAATCTGAACTTTCAGGGGATTGGAAACCGTGGAAGTCACATTTTCGTCTTTCTCGCTTGCTCTTGCAACCCCTGGTGTTCCTCCACTTTCAGCACTTCCAGGACTCTGTGTGCTCACAACATTGAAAGATGCAATTGTATAGTCACCTTTCTCAAGGTTTCCAACAATCGTTGAAGAGCTTCCTGATACCCTGTAACCATCCTGATCAGGGACTGAAACTTTCACGGAATAAGCCATGTTGTTGCCCACATTTGCAACTGAAAGGGAAACTTCTCCCTGGTCACTTTCTGAAAAAGAAACATCAAAATCAGTTTTCCCACCAACGAAAAGCCCTGCTGTGGTAGCAATGCTTTTCTCATTCGATTCATAGTCTTCAAATTTGAGGTCTACATCCAGAGTATAGAGTCCAGGGTCTGCGTTTACATCTGCCATTACCGAGTAAGATATGGTTACGGAGTCACCTGCAGCCAGGTACTTGATGTACTTTGTATTATCCGAATATACCGGCAGAATTACCCCTTTTGGGTCTTTCCAGGAAACTACCATGTTTTTCAGAGGTGAGTTTCCGGTATTTGTTATTATGAATTCCAGAGGTTCTTCCTGTGCCAGGTCAATGCTTGCTTTGTTTATGGTAACAATCTGAGCGTACTCTTTACCCCTTACCTCAAGCTGGACGGTTTTTGTAGTAGTAATCGTGTTTAATGAGGACCCGCTTTCTTTAGCAGTGGTGGTAATATCGATATCATATGTGCCTTCTGAAGCATTGGCATCTGTCATAAGCTTGAACTTAAGGACCGCTGCATCGTCATCATCCTGCCGTGCATTCAGGTAGGAGACTTTTTTTGTCATGTCTTCTCCGGAAACCTTACTGAAAGGATATTCAGGGTTAACTGTGACAGCAATGTCTTTCAGGTCAGTGTTTCCTACATTTTGCACGCTGATTGTGAGTTCAACAGGTTCTCCAGGACGGGCAGTATCAGGGTTCTGTTTAGCCAGGTTTACTTCCAGAGATGCAGACTTTATGTCCCCATTAGAGGCAAGCGCAGTCCCAGCCCCAGGGTATATGAACGCTGAAAACAGCAGTAAAAATATTAGTAAAGAGCACTTCTTCATTTTAATTCCTCAATTTAGATTTATTTCATTTTTCGTACCTCGTTCATTTTTCATACTTTGTTCGTTTTTCGGACGTGTTTCTATTTTTTCAATCTCGCCGTCTCGGATGTACACAATTCTTGTTGCATATTTTACAAGTTCAAGGTCATGTGTTACAATGATGATCGTCTTACCTTCACGTTTCTGCAGCCCGTCCAGAAAATCCAGGATATAATCTCCTGTTTTACTGTCCAGGTTTCCTGTGGGCTCATCTGCCAGGATTATGGGCGGGTTTACACCGAGGGAGCGAGCTATTGCAACTCTCTGCTTCTGTCCGCCTGAAAGCTGTGATGGAAGGTTCTTTTTCTTATCTGAGAGTCCGACAATTTCAAGCAGATATGAGACTTTTTGTCGGGCGGTTTTTCGATCCTCTTCCTGGAATTCCATAGGTAAGAGCACGTTTTCTTCCGTATTCAGGGTTGGAAGGAGGTTAAAGCTCTGGAATATGAAGCCAATCATCTGTCCTCGGACGACGGCGAGTTCGGATTCACTTAGTTCTGAGATGTCTTTAGAATTCAGGCAAACAGTACCTTTTGATGGCATGTCCAGACAGCCCAGCAAATTCATAAGCGTGCTTTTTCCACTTCCACTGGGGCCCAGGATTACAAGGAACTCCCCTTCATAAATCTCAAGGTTTATTCCTTTAAGGGCCGCAAACTCAACTTCTCCCATCTGATAAATTTTCCAGACATCGGTCAGTTTGATAAATGGAATCTCTACGTTCCTGGAGGCATTCCCTGAATCAGGACTTTTAGCAAAATTACGGGCTGGACTGCCGTAAGGGCTATTTTTCGTGAACCCCCCTGGACCATTTATTTTGGAATCATTCTCCGATTCACTGTAGAAATCTGCTGCTTTCTCAAGTGGCTTTAAAATTGAGGTATTTAATTTCTTTTTAAATATCTCTATGATCTTGATAAGCGTCATACATACCCTCTAAACCATGTTCATGCTTCAGAGTTGTCGGATTAATTTTGATTTTGTTTACATCTGCCTGAATCATCGAATCCTATAATACATTATTATCTTTTTTATACTGTAATTAAGTTTTACTGTTATTTAACTGTCCTTCTTTAATTACAGGATTAGTAACGGATAATAGTGATATGCGTTTAGTGATATGCGTTTAGTGATATGCGTTTAGTGATATGCGTTTAGTGATATGCGTTTAGTGATATGCGTTTAGTGATATGCGTTTTTGAGGCACCTGCGAGCTGCACAGTGCCTCATCTATGGAGTAGGATTTAAATCGATCTTCGTTTTTGAGGCACCTGCAAGCTGCATAGTGCCTCATTTTCTGGAGTGTAGGTTTGACTGCTCCCTTCTATCGCTTCTCAATGGTGAACTTTTGTGTTGATCTAATGGTCGCTAAGAGTGGCGAGGTATCCTGTTTCTATTTGCTTCATTCCCATTGAGCCATACAGGATTAAAGGTATCTGCTAGATGCAGATGCCTTACCTGTCAGTTTCTAGGAGAAGGCAGTCATCTCCTTCATTTGCATTTAATAATAAAAGCATACTTAGCAAAAATAGGAGATATAAGGAATTAATTTATCAATGAAGCTTTTCTAGGCGTTATTTATTGAATTTAATCTTTAATTGCATTTTAAGTAAAAAATTAAATCTCAGTAAAGTATTATTTGCTAGGGGGTCTTCTCAAAAAATCTTTAGACCTTTCATAGAAGCCGTTTCCTTCGACAAAACTAGGTTTTAGAGTGTTATTTTTCAGGACTTTGCCCCAGTTTCGGAATTTTACCTTAGATTGAAAGGCAAAAATTTTCCAGGACTTCTCGGATTTTCTTAGGCCGATGCCCGAGCTAACAGGACATACTTGAAAGCTGGAGTAGCTAAAACTGGAACCGTTCATTAAAAATTATTTGCAAAAGTTTTATATATGAAGACATAGTGAAAGCGATCACTACGAAATCCCAAACTTCCCCATATAATTAATTTTTTATTTACATTCAAGTTTTACTCATTATATCTAATATTTTTCTGAAAAAATCGGAGAAGGCTTATTTAAGTAATACTCTGTGTTTACGATTCCGGATAAAACAATGTTTACTATTCCTATCAACGGTAATAAAGTAAGGAGTCCTGCATTCAGGAAAGAGGATATTCATGAGTGCCCAACAAGAATTAACCTGATTTTACCTTAATTCTGGGAGTATTTCATCTTCTGGAAAGTTTTTTTTCTTCTCCTGAATTTCTGGTTCTTATTAAACAGACAATTAAGAAACATAGGTTAAAAGTTTTTATATTCAGGTAAATATTCCTTAATTAAGCTTTATTTGCAAGTAAATGAGTTTTTTAACTTTTAAATTGAAAGTAAACCTCTATTTACGTCTATTTTTTGCAAGTATCTTTATTTCTTTTTCTGCCAATTAAGGGAGCGCACAGCAGTCATTGGAGAACAGCAGAACCGCTATGTAACGGTTCGTGAAGCAAAAATCAATAAAACGAAAATCAATCAGACGGACTGAAATTGATAATCTTACAAAAATGTCGCTGTAAATAGTAAAAAGGAGGGAGGAGATGAAAAAAATAAAGCTCAACTATCTAGTAGACCTGGCACTTTTTGTTCAATTTGCCTTGGTCGGTTATTCAGGTCTTATAATGTATTTCAATCGCTATGCTGCAGGTTCACTCTTAAGATTGATCCATGATAAAGTTGGAATCCTGATGCTGGTTTTCTTTGTTGCCCACATTGCACTCCATTGGAGATGGATCGTGTTAACCACAAAGAACTTTTTCAGAAAAGAAAAACAAATCAAAAAGTCGAGAAAAGTAAAACTCAACTATCTCGTAGACCTGGCATTTTTCATTCAATTTGCCTTGGTTGGTTATTCAGGTCTTATAATGTTCTTCAACCACCATGCAGCAGGCCAAATCTTAAGATTGATCCATGATAAAGTTGGAATCCTGATGCTGGTTTTCTTTGTTGCCCACATTGCACTTCATTGGAGATGGATCGTGTTCACCACAAAGAATTTGTTCGGAAGACAAAGAGAAATGAAAGAGGGTGAAGTTATCGAGGCAAACTATATGCCTGTGGACTAAGGTCGGTAAAAATCTAAGGCAGAAAAGGGATTCATTGTTCATCGGTTCAGAAATCATCGGTTAAGGAATCATCGGTTCAGAAATCATCGGTTAAGGAATCATCGGTTCAGAAATCATCGGTTCAGAAATCATCGGTTAAGGAATTTTCTTGCCTGAAAGCTATCGATTTTGCATTAGAAGTCAGAAGTAGTTGTATTATGTAATAACAACAAACGGTGACAGATATGGCACTAACATCCGTCACCGTATATCAACCGTTGTTTAAATATATGCTTTCTTAATGATTTTTGTAAGCTCGTCTCTGTCAATTAAACCTATACTATTCGCTTTAGCTAATTCAATTGCAGAATTTGTAAAATAGTTATTCGTAACTACCAAACCTTCAGTACATTTGTATAAAGCTTTAGATGCTACAACTTCCTGTACTGCTTTATTTGAAACTTTACTTGAATAACGTTTAACTTGAACAGCAGTTTTTTTTCCATCTTTTGATAGAATAAGATCTGCACCTTGATCGCCTGTTCTTCTGGTCCCTTTTACTGAATATCCTAAGTTTTCAAAAACAGACTTCAAAAAGTTTTCAAAATCCTCGCCTTCCATCACATCTATTTTAGTTAATGTTGCATTTAGGTCTCTTGGCCGGCTTATTTTTGGTCTTTCTCGCTTTAACCATTTTGTCAACCAGCTAAAAAAATTCGTTCCGGAGACATTTATCTTATCTGATCCTGGATTTATATCTCTTGATCTGTTTATTTTTGGTCTTTTTTGTTCTACCCCTTTTTCTAACCCCTTTTCTAATCCTTTCAAAAAATTCTTCCAGGCGATCTCTGAACGGCTTATTTGTTCTTCAGGATTCCACAAAAAAGCAAAATTTAAAAATATAATTGTCATCAAAATAAACAATATACCCACTATCGGAGTACCTACTATGGTCAATAACCCAAAAATAAAGCTAATTGATGCTACAATAAGATAACCTATATACAAGACAATGTGTGAAAACTTTGGTTGCGGTGGAGCTATTAGAGTACCAACTTCAAATTTAAAAGTTGTAATTGCAATTAAAAAGCAAACTAAACTCCCAAAAAACAATCCTTCTGATAACATACTCAACCCCGCAAACACAAATATTGATCCTACAAAAAAATAAATAAATTTCCGGGCAATATTTGAAAACTTAGGTTTTTGCTGGGGTACAGGAGTACTGGATATTGGGGAATCTGCTATAGTATTATCTTCTGATGAAATTGGTACTGTACTCACATCTGAGGGGGTTGTAAGAGTACTTTTATCTCCCACTGACGAAAAATCTTCCATTTTTTAGTCCTCTTTATAAAAAGTAATAATGAAAATAATGTTTTATTCCAAAATCAGTTCACTTTTTTAATTTTTTATTACAATAACCTATTGTATCGGATGATATACTATTTCGCTTCAACTTCGAATTTTTTTTCTTTTACATAATCATTCCACATTACCAAAGTGAAGCTTAAATATATTCAACATTTAATCTTTCAGCTCGACTGCTGCTGTATTGAATGTTGAAATTTCAAATGGTTTTGAATCTGCGAAATCATTTCAGAATACAACAAATAATAAAAATAGAGAATTAATTAAAAAGCTTTCTTTTTTTAAAATTCATTATTATAAATATATTACATGCAATACTAATTATTGAAAAACGACAGTGTGCTAATTTTTCTGTAAAATTACAACTATCAAGAAGTTATCAAGTATAATTAAAAAATTATCAAGTATAATTAAATAGTCATCAACTATAATTAAAAAGTTATTAACTATAATTTAAAATTTCTCAAGTATAATTAAGAAATTATCAAATATAATTAAAAAGTTATCACATATACAATTCCGTATCGGAAGATCAATTTTCTCTATAGTACACAAAAACTTGATTTAGAGCTCATCCCAAAGCTTGAAATTTGCTTCTTGGGCCTTGTATTTCTAATATTCAATCAAACACGAGATCATGATAATATCTTTGAGACCCCTCAACGATTAAGAATAAAATATCTTTTGGGATAGGCTCAATAAATTAAAATTAAGATCGATAAAAATAAATGTGGTACGGAATCAAAGAGGAGTGGTGAAACTTTGAAAGCTCTGGTTATTATAGATATGACTAATGATTTCGTATATGAGACCTACGAACATGAAGGAACGTTATATGAGGGAAAACTTGTAGCCCCTATGGCAAAGGCAATTGTTGACAAAATAGCCAGGCTAATAATAAAGGTAGTAAAAGGGGGAACAGTCAGTGTTATCAGGATTCCGAAAGATCACCTAAATGCCTTTATGAACCCCGAACTCGAACTGAAAGCTGCAGAGCTGGGAATCGATGAAGTATTCATGACGGGTCTGGTTGAGGAAGTCTGCATATACGTTAATAGCCTTGGTTTCCTTGAAAGGGGCTTTCGAACAAACATCGTAAAAGGTTGTACTGCACCTTTTGATGAAGAAAAAGGAAGAGAAGCCTTTAGCGAACTTACGGGATGCGGAGCAAAAATGGTCGAGGATATTCCTGAAGACATAAAGGTTATCCTGCTCCTCGAAGACGAACATGATGAAAATTCCGAAGAAATAACGTCAGGAGAATGGCCACCCCATAATATGAAAGGAACCCCTGGGGCCATGACCGTAAAGACGATCAGGAATGTGCTTGAGGGAAGATATAGTTGAAATACATCAGGTTTTCTACAGGGAAAAGTCTCTGGCTTTCTATTTACCGGATTAGATATATTGAGAGAGTCACGTTCGATGATTCTCTTTTTAATTTTTAGTGTCAAGTCAATCATTAAGAATTCAATGATCCCGAATAATTGCAATCGATTTTATATGATATTTTATGTTTGACTCTACACTAGTTTTCAAAATAGAATCATGCTAGGATCTAGGATTGACAGGGTTCATAGGTTCAAATACGTACTTTGCACTAAGATTTTGGGATATACACAACGCTAAAAAAGTATACAAAACTGTGAAAAAATTACATTACTAATTTTTATAAAATTGACTTATCTAAAATTAATTTTTATTTGCAGTTTTTGTTTTTAAGCATATGTAAAAATTTTTGTATTTAAATGTAAAGATGATTCCCAATATATTTTCCAAAATAAGTTTCATTTAAAAGTTTTTATAAAATATTCCGTACGAAGGTCTAGGCCATCGTTTGTATCCAGATGATTAAATATATTCAGGAATAGTTTATAAATAATTATAATAAGTATAATGACTACTCTACGTTAGCACCTCTTTGGCAACTGTTTTATTATTTTCTATTCGATGTTTTAGATCTGTGACATCGAGAGGCTTCCGTGATATATGGAAGGAGGTGCAGTCCTCTATCCCGAAAGAGCACATGTACAGGAGATATTCTAAAATAAAACAAAAAGTGTGACATAAAACAAAAATTGGAACATTCTACATTTAAAAAGATGGTTATTGGTATTATTTTAGATAGGCTAAATAGTTACTAAAAATTTAATCCTAATTTAAAATTCCAAATAATTATATTCATTATTTCTAATATTATAATGAATTATGTGTAAAAATGCTATAAACTGGATTACATTATTTGCTTCTTAATGTAATATCTAAATTATATTAATAAATTTATTCAAAAACTTAAAGCCTGTTCCCTCAGGTTATAATTATTTCAATTTGTTGGGTTATGATGGGGAGAAGGATATGCTTGAAAATGCCCGAGAAGAGCAACAGAGGAATGCCTCTGAAAGGTATTATGCCCGAAAAGAAGAGCAACAAAGAAAAGCCTCTGAAAGGTATTATATACGACAAAAAGACGCTGAAGTGGAGCGACCAGGCGAAAGATTCAGGCGCAAAATCATCAGTCCCTTGACAGAGGCACAACCCATAGAGAGACGACTGATCTTTCTTGAACCAAATGATAACTTAGCCCTGGAGAGGATCATGGGAAAGAGCGATCTTGTTGATATCTCCTATCTGGAACTTGGACTACTCGCAGCCAGACCAGTTTGCAGGATACAGGTCATGAACCTCTTCGGCAGACCAGAAGGTTACGGTACAGGTTTTCTCGTCGGCCCAAATCTGCTGCTAACGAATAACCATGTCCTCGATACAGCAGAGCTGGCAAGGAAGAGTTTTGCAGAGTTCGAATATGAACAAGATATAAACGGTCGAAAAAAGATGTCAAAATCCTTCGACCTGCGACCTGACGAGGTCTTCGTCACCGATCCAAACATGGACTTCACATTTGTATCCGTGGCTCCCATTGCCACAGAAGGGACAGAGCTTATAGATTACGGATTACTACGTCTCGTGGAAGACACCGGTAAGGTCCGGACCGGCGAATACGTCTCTATTATTCAGCATCCTGAGGGCGGTTTCAAACATTGCTGCCTGCGGGAGAACGAAGTCGTAGATATCTTCGACGACTGGCTGCACTATCTGACCGACACTCAATGCGGAGCCTCAGGCTCGCCCGTATTCAACGATCAGTGGCTGGTTGTGGGCCTGCACCACTCAGGAGTGCCGATGAAAGATGCTCTGGGTAACATCCTCAAGACAGACGGTCAGCCCTATCGAGAACACATTGACGATCCCAGTACCATTGCCTGGGTGGCCAATGAGGGCGTACGCATCAGCCGCATCTTCCAGGCACTGGAGTCGCGCAGTGAGAACGAGCCGATGGCGGCCGAAGCTCTGAGGAGGCTTCGCAGCCATGGCACCTGTCCAGTCGGACCTGCGGTCATAACCGCCCCAGAACCCATCCCCGATGCAGTAATGGAGCTGGGAAAACTGCCCATGGAACATTACAGCCTGGCAGATGGATACAACCCCGATTTCCTGGGTTCTCTGTACCATCTGCCGCTTCCCAAACTGGCCGATAATCTCCAGTCCAAAGTCGCAACGCTCAAGGATGGAGGTAAGATTCTCACTTATCTGCACTTTTCAATTGTGATGAATGCCGATCGAAGGCTGGCTTTCTATACCGCGGCCAATATTGACGGCAAGAAGCTGGAGAAGATCAAACGCACCCGCGACAAATGGTACTTTGATCCACGTCTCGACCAGAAATATCAGGCTGGGCCCAAATTGTATGAAGACAATCCACTTGACCGAGGACATCTGGTTCGCCGGCTGGACCCCTGCTGGGGGCCAAATGCCAGGGACGCAGGAGAGGATACATTCCATTTTACTAACTGCTCGCCTCAGCACAAGCGCCTCAACCAGCATGATTGGCTTGAAGTAGAAGACTACATACTGAAAACCGCAGATAATGCCAATGCGCAGATATCGGTATTCACCGGTCCTGTCTTTCGAGAAGACGATATGATTTACCGCAATGAGTACCTTCTGCCTGCCGATTTCTGGAAGGTGGTGGTATTCGTCAATAAGAACGGGAAGTTCGGCGCCACTGCCTACCTGCGCACGCAGAAGAATTATTTGGAGAGCAGGGAGTTCTTCGACGATGAGTTCAAGACCTGGCAAGTGCCGGTAGTTCAGGTTGAGGTTCTGACCTGCATATCATTCGGCTTACCTAAAGATGCCGATCCTATGGCCCGGGCAGCAGCCGGAAAGGGTCTGGAACGCCAGAGGAGCTATCTCCGGAGGATTCGCTCTGCTGCGGATATAATGCTCTGATACGATTACTTGATGGTTGTTGCCACGGATTAGACAATGAAGCACAGTCTTAACAATGAACTAACAGGGCTTAAGCCGACAAGCTGTTTTTTGCGTGTTGGCTTCACTTCATTTTGCGGGCAAGCTCAATGATTGGTCTTTTTTTTCAGAGTTTATAAAAAATATTATTAATGAAAGGTCATAACGTCTGCAATCTTGTTAGAAAGAAGCATTGAGAGTAAAGTTTTCTACCAACACCTTCACCACACCTATTTCATAGTTCAGTTTTTTATCTTACCTTATGTTAAGGTCTGGTATCGAAGAGGTTCGTGGGTTCGAATACCATGCCTCGCACTAAGTTTTGGGGTAGTGGGTAACTCAAAAAAGTGTACATAACTGTTGAATTCTCGCAGTATCTATTTCCTTAAAGTTGTCATAACAAAAAATGTCCTATTTCTATAAACGTAGTAAGACAAAAAAGTCAAATTTTTTGTTCGCAAGTGAAGGACTTATAGCACATATTAAAGAGTCAGGAAATCTAAACTATATGCCATAAAGGTACGATATATAGTTTAGAAGAAGGTTAATTTCTGCTTACTAGATAATGACTACTTTTGATCTCGCTTCCGTTTCGAAATTGTATTTCGAATTAAATCTGCAAACATAATCATAATTGTACCAAAGATAAATAAAGTAGACACACTATCATAAATTGAGTTAGCAGACTTATTCTCGATAACTCTGATGTCTTGGATATTATATGAGACTAATGAATTTGAGTTATTGTCAAGAAGATATATGTATATCCTCCAATTCCCTAATATTTTTTGATCTTCTGGAGGCATCTTAAATATAAAATTTAACTCTTTTTCACTTTCTTTTAATGAAATATCATCTTTTGTTAGGAGCAAATCATCAAAATTATTAATAGATGTAATACCTTTTGGGTACATGCCTCTTATGCGTCCTAAAGGATCACAAATAAGAATCCTATATTCAGGATCTTCAACGCTGTTCTTGCCTTTATTTGCTGTGTCAATAGAAAAGCGTAGGTATGATAGATCTAACATGGTTCCATAGTCTGCGTCTGGATTTTTTACTTCCATTACTACATAATATACTGGACTAGTGTTTAATAAAGATAGGTCTAAAGGGTAATTTTTTGGGTCAGTATTGTAAATTTGGTATTCTTTTTTTTCAAAAGAAGGCATAGGAATTTGAACATTAAAAAGCTGAATTATTACTATTAGGAGCATTACAAAATTAATTATAACTCCCAATTTCACCCATTTTAGATTTATTTTATCTAAGCTTTTTGAAATGTCATCCTTACCTATCATAAGGATTTATTATTACTAAATAACCATATAATAATTACTAATTTTTATGATTTTTTTGTATGATGAGAGGTATTCTCTGGTTGAATTATTAATCATTGGTCACCGGTTAATGAATTTTCTTGCCTGAAGGATTTCGATTTTATAACCGAAACTTGCCTCGAATTTCAGCTGCTTTGCCTAAAATCGATCCCGTATTCCAGTTCAAGGTCTATTTGAATTTTTGATGTATGCCATGTGAATGGATATAATTTGTCATGATTCCTCACTTTAACCGAAGAAGTATGAATTATAAATATTAGTTCATCTTTAAATCAATTTTTTTTCAATGTCACGCAGGTTTTCAGAACTATTTTCCATTATCTGAAACTCGACTGATTACTAAAAATTCACAATTTACAGAAATAATTATAACTATTCAGCTTGCCAAAATCAGTTGCTTGATATAGATTTTGATGAAATCTATGAATCTGATTAGTAATCAATGAAAATTGAAAAAACGCCATCAATAGCCAACAATCAACTAAAATTAATTTCCAGATATTTGCCTATTGAATCATAACAAAGATGGCGATTGATGTTGTTTTTCCCAGGCTGAATAGTTACAAATAATTTTGTGTTTTGGGATTGTTTAATCATTAAAAAGAACTATTCCAGACTTTAAAATGACTACAAAAAATTCATTAAAAATAAATACTTATCAAATTGTCTTAATTCTACCAAATAAACGAAGACGAAAGAGCTACTTTTGCGGAAAAAGCGAACGGAAAAACGATCAATCAGACAGTTAAAGACTTGCTCAATGCATATAATCCTGACATCATTGAGCTCAAAGCTTCTGAGATTAAACAACTCCAGCCGGAAATTTTAGACGCTGATGCAAAGAAAAAGGACATGAAAACCTGATTGATACTGCCAGATCAACTTTTTCAGGCGAGCTGAATGAATATATTGAAAATGTCCGCAGAGTCCATGAGTAGATTATTGATACCGTGAACCTTGACACCGTTAACAGAGCCGGCTGGGATAAAGACGCTGTGGTACGGGCGGATGAACTGGTTAATGACTTTAAGGCGTATATGGAAGCAAATAAAGATGAGCTCACAGCCCTGAGGATTTTCTACAACCAGCCCTTCAGGCGCAGGGAAGTTACTTATTCGATGTTAAAAGAAGTGATGGAGAAACTGAAGCTGGAAAAGCCCCAATTCGCTCCTTTGAGGGTCTGGCAGGCTTACGAGCAGCTGGAAAAGGTGAATGGAAATTCCCCGAAAAACGAATTGACTGCTCTGGTTTCCCTGATTCGCAGGATAACCGAGATTGATCCTGTGCTGACGGCCTATGACCAGACCGTGAACCGGAACTTTCAGGACTGGGTATTTAAAAAACAGGCAGTAACTCTGAAATTTAATGAAGACCAGATGAACTGGCTCCGTACGATAAAAGATTATGTAGCAACCAGCTTTCATCTGGAAATCGACGACCTTGATTATACTCCCTTTGATGCTCTTGGAGGTCGAGGCAGAATGTACCAGCTTTTTGGGGATGAAATGAATCTGGTTATCAATGAATTGAATGAGGCTCTAGCAGCTTGATTTTTAGCAATAATCCCGTTTACGCTATCCAGTTTACGCATCAATTTTTTAAGGTCTTAGCTTATAAAATTTCTAGCGCAGTTTCTTGCCGCAATTATATTCAGTTCTTTATCCATTATGACATCCTGGTTAACAGATGTTATATGCCCCCATTCATAAAAACTCGTTAAATGAATCTTTACTATTGTGACATTAGAGAAATTAACCTGCAGAGTGGCTCCATTCTCTCCGGAAAAGGGTTCATATGTTTGATTCTTTAAAATTGCTATTTTATCACTATTTGATGCGTTAATTAGTTCTTTCCCAGTATTATCTACAACAATGAAGTTGTTTTGTGAAAGTTTAGGTTTTTCAGACGTTAATGTTATGTTCCTTTCAGGTATAACCTTTAATACGTAGACGACTTTTGTCCGAGGTATATATTCCAAAGATAAATTTTCCATTTCTTCGTGATCAGCCTTGTCAAAGAATTCAAATATATTTCTGTTTACCCAATTGGCCCATATGTACGGATACTCCTCAAGGTCAGGCTTAAAAGAGTTATCGTCAGGGGAACCACTGTTGTAAGGCGGTATTCCTAAAATTACCGAGTAATCGTAACCTTCTGCTATTTTCAGAGCTTCAATACTTTCTTCGAAAGAGGCTGAGGGAACAGGAGTTTTATTATACATCAGCAGGAACGATTTGTTATACAGAGAATTAACCTGAAAAACAACAGATCCATTTATAGTCTTCCCAGGAGATAGAGTTGTATCTTCAACTTCAGTTTCATTTTTAAAATCTGGTGGGACATTTAAACAGGATGAGAATAGATCCTCAGGTTCAATTGAGGTATTAGATACGTGGTCTCCGTCACGCAGATAAAGTTCATTCAATTTAAAATCGATATCATTTGGACAGTTATTCTTTATTGAAAGTTCATATACAGCATAATAACTTTCTGTTATATTATATCCAGGTCTTTTCTTAGAATAATCAGTTTCAACTTGATATATTTGAAGATTATTATTTTTAATTTTTACTTTTAATTGGATTTGATTTGGGGTTATTAGAACTGTATTTTTATCATCCGAGAGCTTCAACTCTATAGAATTTGTGGATGTAAAAACACGGATAGTATTATTGTCATCGGTTTTAATGATCTTCGCAGTACTTACCCAGTCAATTCCCAGATCATTCCCGAGGTAATAGCGGAGTTTAGAATCTTCGGAACCTGGGACATTATCCCAACTAAAAATATAGTCATAATTTTCTACGTTTGCTAAATTATCATGCATATAGATGCTTGAAAAGGATGTTACTTCAATTTCAGGAACATTTCCTTCTTCGGATGACGGGGTTGTTGATAATAGATTTCCTGACTCATTTGATTGAGTGGCATTATTTTCTTCAATACATCCACTAAAAATAAGAACGATTGTCAGAAAAAATAGTAGCTTTCGCAATCCAAATCATCCCGGTTAATTCTGATTAGCTTTGTAGAAATCCTCTTAGAGAAGAGTTTTCATGAATTCAAAATAAACGAAATAGTGTATTTTCTTGTTTATTTTCAGCTTTATCGAAGCTATTTTAGATATGTTTTCTACAGAGCCTGAGTTATTACATTGGGATTGTTGAGAAGGTATGAATACCCCCTTCCTTTACCGCTTTTTTAAATTTCAAGTTATGATTTTAAGACAATGATATCTTGCTACAACTAGATTCATTTTTTCGTCCAATATAAGGTCCTGATCAATGATTGGTACACGCTTCGCTAGTAGCCATCCATAGTCATTAAAATATGAAATTTTTACTACTGTTGCATTAGAGAAATTCATCTGTGGAATATCTGTATTTTTGGAATAGCGTTTATAGGTTTGATTGTTTAATATTGCTATTTTATCAATCCTGGATGTGTTAATTAGTTTCTCTCCGGTATCATCAATGACAATGAAATACTTTTCTTGGTAAGATGATGTTGTGTCTCTTTCAAGTATTGAAGTTATGTTCCTTTCAGGTATGACCTTTAATGCATAGACAATTTCTGTATGGGGGATATCAGTACTATAGGGACTGGGTATTAGTAGTCTCTCTGAATCAGTCTTATTAAAAAATTCAAATACACTTCGGTTTACCCAATTTGGCCATATGTACGGGTACTCTTTAAGGTCAGGTTCAAAAGAAGATCGCTCATAAAAATCTGTATAAGGCGGTATTCCAAAAACTACCGAGTAATCGTAATATTCTACGGTTCTCAGAAATTTTATAATTTTTTCAAAAGATACCGAGGGAATAGGAGTTTCATTATACATCAGTAAAAACGATTCATTATACATCGAATTAGCCTGAAAAATGACAGACCCACTTATAGTTTGTCTAGGAAATAGAGTGATATCTTCAATTGTAGTTTCTGTTTCAAGATCTGACAATACCTCATTATTACACAAATATTTTTCAGGTCCAATCATAGTGGTATTAAATATATGATTCCCATCACGTGCGTGAAGGTTATTTAACTTAAAATCGAGGTTATTTGAACCATTATTTGTTATTGAAAGATTATATACTGCATAACAATTCTCTGTGATATTAGATCTATATTTGGAATCATAAAGCTTGTATACACAAATGTTACCGTTTTCCTTTTTGATTTTTTTCAAATCGTAATATGGATAGTAACCAATGGTCGTTAAAATCTGACTTTTATTGTCTTTAAGCGTTAATTCCAGCGAATTTTCGGATGTAAATACACGAATAGTTTCATTATCATTAGTTTTAACAATCTGTGCATTATCTACCCAATCAATGCTCAGATCATTCTTGAGGTGACTTATGAGGTTCTAACTTTCGTTCCCAGGAACGTTATCCCAGCTAAAAATGTATTCATAAACTCTTTCTATATTATCATGCATATAAATGCTTGAAAAAGATGTCACTTCGATTTCAGGGATATTTTCCTCTTCTGAGGACAGGTTTGTAGGCGATATATTTTCTGGTGCCCCATTTACTGACCCTTTATATGCTGACTCATTTGATTGAGTGGCATTATTCTCCTCAACGCATCCACTAGATATAACAAAGATTGTCAGAATTAACAGTAATATTCGCAATCCCAATCATCCCCGGTTAATTCCAATTGGCTTTGTAGAAATCCCTATGGGAATAAGAGTCTTCATGAATTTAAAATGAACGAAATAGTGTATTATTCTTGTTTATTTAAGCTTATTGAGGCTATTTTAGACAAGTTTTCACAGAATCCGGACTATTACAAGGGATTGAGGAGAGGCATGAATAACCCTGTCTTACACTACTTTTAAAATTTCAAGACATGGCTTGTACACGTCGCCATCTTGCTACTACTATGTTCATTTTATCATCCAGTATTAGGTCCTGATCCACAAATGAAAAACGTGCCCCATTATAATCGTTAAAATATGAGATTTTTACTATTGTAGCATTAGAAAAATTCATCTGAGGAATGTCATTCTTATCTGAATAGAGTTTATAGGTTTGATTGTTTAAAATTGCTATTTTACCAATCAAGGATGTGTTAATTAGTTCTTCCCCAGTATCATCAACGACAATGAAATTATTTACAGGAGGAACTGAAGTTGTGTCACTTTCAAGTATTGACGTTATGTTCCTTTCAGGTATGACCTTTAATGCATAGATAGCTTCTGTCTGAGGTATGTTCTCCATGGATGACTTTGCAAGATTTTCGGAGTCAGCCTCATTTAAAAATTCAAATACGCTTCTGTTTACCCAGTTGGGCCATATGTATGGATACTCCTCAAGGTCAGGTTCAAAAGAATTATTACTGTATACAGTATTATAAGGCGGTATTCCAAAGGTTATTGAGTAGTTGTATCGTTCCGCTGTTCTCAGAGCTTCAATACTTTTTTCAAAAGAAGCTGAGGGAACAGGAGTTTCATTATACATCAGTAGGAAAGATTCATTATACAGAGAATTAACCTGAAAAATAACTGATCCATTTATAGTTTGTCCAGGAAGTAGAGTTGTATCGTCAATTTTAGTTTCTTTTTTGGAGGTCGAAAGCACCTCAAGATATGGTCTTTTTTCATAAAGACTGTAAGGGTCCAGAATTGTAGTATTAAATATTTGATCCCCATCACGTATATGAAGCTCACTTAATTTAAAATCGAGATTTTTTGAACCGTTATTCTTTATTGAAAGGTCATATACTAAATAATTCCTTTTTGTGATATTAGGTACTGATTTGTACATTTTATCAGGCCCGTACACAAGAATCTTACCTTTTTCCTGTCTTATTTCCCAATTGTACCAGGGGTGGGAGTCAATGGTTACTAGAATCTCAGTTTTATTGTTTTTAAGAGTAAATTCCAGTGAGTTATTGGAAGTAAAAACACGAATAGTTTCATTATCGTTGATTTTAGCAATCTGTGCATTATCTACCCAAATAATATTCAGATCATTCTTAAGATAACTTATGAGCCTCAGACTTTCGTTCCCAGGAACATTGTCCCAGTTAAAAAAGTATCCATTTGCAATTTCATTGTTGTTGTGCATATAAATACTTAAGAAAGATTTTACTTCAATCTCAGGAACATTTCCTTCTTTGGATGACAGAGCTGCTGATGATTGATTTTCCAACGTTATGTTTACTGAATCTTGATATACTGACTCATTTGATTGAATGGCATTGTTTTCTTCAATGCATCCACTAAAAATAATAAAGATTGTCAGAATAAAGATTAAAGTTCGCAATCCCAATCATCCTCGATTAATTTCTAAATTACCATGTTTTCGAGATGTTTTTTTCTTCGTTTGTGACTTTAATAAGGTATATATGCTTCAATACAGTTTAAATTTCTGATTAAATCTTTGAAAAAAGCAAGTAGACAATTATTTAATTAAAATACATTTTAAAATACTTCAAAACTGATAATGAAAGTATCGACAGAGTATATGACTGATAATTTTGGCTGATGATCTGCAGGCAGACTTGCCAAGAAAACGAACTATGTATATTACTATCGGTAATTATACCGCCAGTATTATATACAGGAACTTACATAGTATATATTGTTCACAAGGAACTAAACTGTAAAATGAAGCAAATTCAGGACAGAGTAAAATTCGATCCCGCAATGAACTTCATTGACGTGCAAGCTTAAAATGGAGAAAATTCAAGACGGTTTGAAAACCGATCTCGAAATCTACTTCATTGATGCGTAAGCTTAAAATGAAGCTAATTTAGGGCAGTCTGAACCTGATCCCGTATTAGACTTCATTGGCGCGTAGCTATAAGGTGGAGCAAATTCAGGACGGCTTAAAAACCGATCCAGTAATATCCTTCATTTATGGCGTAAACTGCGAGATGAAGCAAATTCAGGACAGTCTGAAACCTGATCCCTTAATAGACTTCGTGATGTGTAAGCTTAAAATGGAGCAAATTCAAGACGGCTTGAAAACCGATCTCGAAATCTACTTCACTGACGCATAAGCTTGAAATGAAGCAAATTCAGGACAGAATAAAATCTGATCCAGCAATAAACTTCATTGTTGCAGACCAAACCTTGTGAACTCTTTATTCACTCTTTTAATCAAACGTAAAGCGTATAGATATCGTTTTCTCTTCTTTTACTGCTTTTCTCAGCTTTTCATTCCTGATGTTTAACAAGCAACATCATGATACTGTTTTGAAACAAAGTGAACAGAATACTGGTCACTGATATACTGACTTATTTTATCGAGTGCCATTATTTTCTTCAACGCATCCATAAAAAATAATGCAGTATAAAATCCTGATATTAAACGAAATGATAACCTCCGTCACTATATCTTACCAGAATTGCATTCAGGTCATCGTCCAGTATAAGATTCTGGTTATTAATCGAAACGTAAACATTCATAGGAGTTCCATAAGTACGTTCAAATGAAGTTCTAACGAATGTGTGGTTAGTTAAATTCATCTGTGGGACATCTTGAGAATTTCTGGAATAGTGCTGATAGGTTCCGTTTCTTAGAAATGCTATTTTTTCAATCTCGTGTGTGTTAATTAGTTCCTCTCCGGCATCATCAACAACAAGAAGACTGTACGTATGTGAGTCCCTATTTTTTACTGGAAGCGTTGTTATGTTTCTTTCAGGTTTGACTTCCAATGCATAGACAATTTTGGTCCAGCTTATCTCATCGGGAGAGTAGGGAGAAGGTTCCATCACGTTCTCCGGATCTGCCTTATTGAAAAATTCAAATACACTTCTGTTTACCCAGCTGCAAAATAACGGAGTCCCTTCACTATTTAATTCAGAAGGGTCTTCAGAATAAGGCGGTATGCCAAACACCGTTGAGTAATTGAAGCGTTCGGCAACTTTTAAAGTTTCAATTCTTTTTTCTAAAGAGACTGATGAAACAGGAGTTTTGTTATACATCAGTAAAAATGATTCATTGTACAGCGAATTAACCTGAAAAACCACAGATCCGTTTATAGTTTGTCCGGGAGACAGAGTTATATTTTCAATTTTATTTTCTTCTTTGAGGCTTGAAAGCACCTCCAGATGTGATCTCTCATAAAAACCGTAAGGGTCCAGATTTATAGTATTAAATGTACGATTTCCATCACGTACATGAAGTTCGTTTAATTTAAAATCGAGGTCATTTGAACCGTTATTCTTTATTGAAAAGTCATATACCGCGTAATACTTTTCATTGAGATTATATCCGAGCTTGACTTCTGTGGGATCACTTGAACCACGATATTCTTTAACTCTGTATATGCAAAGCTTACCATTTTCCTCTTTTACTTTTAATTGAATGTTATTAGGAGTTATTAAAACCGTATTTTTATCGTCTGCAAGCTTTAACTCCAGAGAATTGTCGGGTGTGAAAACACGGATAGTGTTATTGTCATTGGTTTTAACGATCTGCGCGTTACTTATCCAATCAATTTCCAGATCATTCTTGAGGTATTTGCTGAGATTATTACTTTCGTTACCCGGGACATTATCCCAGCTAAACAGGTAACTTAATACATTTTCTGAATTATCGTGCATATAAATACTTGAGAAAGATGTTACTTCGATTTCAGGGATATCTTCATCGGATGACAGGGTTGTTGATGATAGATTTTCTGGTGTTGTATTTCCTGACCCTTGATATGCCGATTCATTTGATTGAGTGAGATTATTTTCTTCAACGCATCCACTAAAAATAATAAAGATTGTTAGAATAAGTAGTAATATTCGCAATCCCAATCATCCCCGGTCAATTTCGATGGGTTTTGTAGAAATCCTCTTAAATAAAAAGTCTTCATTAATTTAAAATGAACTACATTATATATTTTTGTTTGTTTATTTTCATCCTCTTGAAGCTATTTTAGAGATATTTTCTACCTAGCCTAAGTTTTGATTACATCCAAAGACACAAGTAGACAATTATTTAATCAACTGACATCTTAAAAGTACTTCAAAATTGATAATAAAAGGTTCGGAGAAAGGTTCGGAGAAAATACTCGGACTTAATCAGAAAATAAATATATTTCTGCCTAGGAATTAGCTGAAATCTTAGGAATTAGCTCGCATGCAGTTGAGATACAGGTAGCAAATCTTAAAGACAAAGGGCTTTTAAAGAGAATAGGTCCAGATAAAGGCGGATATTGTGAAGTTAATAAGGAAAATAGAGAACTTAATTTTTGAAAGTAAGTTGAGAGAAAAGTTCGGTGAAAAGTTCCGTAAAAAGTTTGAACACTGAATTGAATGAGGCTCTGGCAGCGTAAAAATGAAATCCTGATTATTAAGGGAAATGAACCCCTAAATTATTAGATATCGCTATATTTATCTTTTGAGAATCATCCATTATAATATCCTGATTATTAAAACAAATAATGCCAACATCCATATTTCCATAACGTTCAAATGAAGTTTGAATGATTGTAACGTTAGATAAATTTGTCTGTGGAATGTCTATACTCTCTCCTGAATAGAGTTCATAGGTTTTATTCCTGAGAATTGCTATTTTATCATCCCCATAAGAATCGGATGTGTTAATTAGTTCTTCTCCAGCATCATCAACAACTTTGATACGTGTTTTTCCAGAAAGCATCGTTATGTTTTTTTCAGGTACGACTTTTAATGCATAGACAATTCTGGTAAAATTCATGTCATTGGGAGAGGACATCAAAACGCTATCAGAATCTACCTTGTTGAAGAATTCAAATACACTTCTGTTTACCCAGTTGGGATATATGAACGGATACACTCTAAGGTTCGGTTCAAAAGCTTCAAGATCACCATTAAAATAAGGCGGTATGCCAAAAACTACTGAGTAATTGTAACGTTCTGCTGTTTTCAGAGCTTTTATACTCTTTTCAAAAGATGCTGAGGAAATAGGAGTTTCATTATACATCAGTAAAAATGACTCGTTATACAACGAATTAACCTGAAAAACCACAGATCCGTTTATAGTTTGTCCTGGAGATAGAGTTGTATTTTCAATTTTATTTTCTTTTTCTAGGGTTGAAAGTACCTCCAGTTTTGATCTAACAGAAAAACCGTAAGGGTCCATATTTGTGGTATTAAATATCTGATCTCCATCACGTATATGAAGTTCATTTAATTTAAAATCGAGATTTTTTGAACCATTATTCTTTATTGAAAGCCCATATGCTGCGTAATATCTTTCATTGAAATTATATCCAAGTTTGTTTTCTTCGGGGTCCGCTCCGCCATATTCTTTAACTCTGTATATGCAAAGCTTACCATTTTCCTCTTTTACTTTTAGTTGAATGTGATTGGGGGTTATTAAAACCGTATTTTTATCGTCTGCAAGCTTTAACTCCAGAGAATTGTTGGGTGTGAAAACACGGATTGTATTATTGTCATTGGTTTTAATGATCTGCGCATTACTTACCCAATCAATTTTCAGATCATTCTTGAGGTAATCACTGAGTTTTTTACTTTCTTTCCCGGGAATATTATCCCAACTAAACAGGTAACTTAATACATTTTCTGAATTATCGTGCATATAAATACTTGAGAAAGATGTTACTTCGATTTCGGGGATATTTTCTTCTTCGGATGACAGGGTTGTTGATGATAGATTTTCTGGTGTTGTATTTCCTGACCYTTGATATGCYGAYTCATTTGATTGAGTGAGATTATTTTCTTCAACGCATCCACTAAAAATAATAAAGATTGTTAGAATAAGTAGTAATATTCGCAATCCCAATCATCCCCGGTCAATTTCAATGGGTTTTGTAGAAATCCTCTGAAATATGAAGTATTCATTAATTTAGAATGAACTACATTATATATTTTTGTTTGTTTATTTTCAGCCTCTTGGAGCTATTTTAGATAATTTTCTACCGAGCCTAAGTTTTGATTACATCCGAAGACACAAGTAGACAATTATTTAATCAACTGACATCTTAAAAGTACTTCAAAATTAAGAAAGGAAGGTTCGGAGAAAACCTTTGGGGAAACTATGAGGAAAAATTGGGTGAAAAGTTTGAATACAGAATTATATGAAGCTCTGGCGGCGTAAAACAAAAGTAAGTAACAAAACAAAAGTAAGTAACTTCGCAGGTTCTTTTCAAAAACCTGGAAATAGCTTATATGTTCTATTTTTGTACTCCTCATATTCTGAACCAAAAGCTTCTTGCAATGCCTCTTCTTCAACACGTATGCGGTACTGATATGCGATTAAGCTTAAAAGGAATGCAACGAGCGCTCCGAACCAGGTTCCAATCGCTAGAGTAATCCCTATCAGGGACAGCATACCTCCAGTATAGGATGGGTGTCGAATATATCTGTACGGTCCATTTGTTACGAGTTTTGCTTTTTCACGAACCTGTACCTGCCCGGTAAAATACTTTCCAAGAATCCAGATTGACCATTCGCGGAGTATAATACCGACCGCAATCAAAACAAGTCCTGCATATTGGAAATTTCCGCCGAATATTCCTATATCAGAACCACGTAACGTAAAAGCAATAAAGAGTACTGACCAGGCCATTGTTATAATTGATCCAACAAGAACCCTTATCCTTATTTGTCGTCTGAGAATTTTTCCTGCTAAAAAGAAAGTTTATAATTTCACTTAAAATCCACACACAAAAGAGAATCATGAAAGATGAAACTGCAAATTGAGAAGGAAACCAATCATCAGGAAAAACTGAGCGGTGTTGCAATTGAAAAATGGCAAATAATAGCAAAACAATAACCATTGACGTGATCGGAGCATCCTCGAAAATATGACTACCCAGTGTCTTTTTCATAATAATTCTTCCTGAAGTACTAAAAGGATTAGTGATTTATTTTGAAACTTAAACAATCAGATTAATTTTTTATTCAGAAATCTTACATTACAAATTTTGGTAATGTTAAATATAAATTTCGAGTAGAATGGGCGAAAGTTCGGTGAAAAATTAGAAGAAAAGTTGGGAGATAAGTTGGGAGATAGAATTAAATGAGGTTCTGGCGGCATAATGAGAGTATATAGGAATAAATATTCCAAAATAATCTGTTTGGTTCAGCCAAATTCTAAAAGAGAACGATTATATAAATTAAGTTCTTTTGAAACTCACGGAGATCCAGATAACTGACACTGAAAATCTACAGACACTTCCAACAGGATGGAGCTGGACTACAATTAATTCGGTCTGTAAAATAACGTCTGGTTTTGCATTTAAAAGCAAAAAATTTTGTGAAAAAGGAGTCCCAGCAATAAAAATATCTAATATCAGCTATGGCGAATTTTTATGGAAGCACCAATACCGACGTTAGAGGAAGTTATGAAATAGTTTTTTTCTGCTTTTTCATTTTTTCTGCTTTTCCTTTATAGGTTTCCTGTAATCTCCCTCGTACCCAGGCTATCCTTTTTCTTCGAGACTTTCCTCCCTCAAACACCTTTCAGTATTCTCCTTCCCTTGCCAGCTTATACAATTCCTGAATCCTCAATTCAACAACGTCCATCGCGTCTTCAAAGAGCTGCCTGTCGATTTTGATCCCGAAATATTCCTTGAGTTTTTCTTCCGGAGGCATTGTCGAGCCTGCCGAGAGGTACTCAACATAGTTTTTGTTAAAAGCGTCTGGCTCTTCCCTATACTGTTTGAAGAGAGCAAGGGTTATTGCCTTTGAAACTGCGTAGTTGAAGGTATAGTAGTTGCTTGTCAGGTAAATATGGTTGATATAAGTCCATTCTGCGGAATCTTCAGGGTAATACTCAACTGAACGGCTCCTGTATTCTTTAGAAAGGTCGGTCCAGATAGCATTAAGTTCTGCTCCGCTTACCGCTTCTTTTTCTGCACAGAGCCTGTGTGCTTTATATTCGAATTCCGTAATCAAGGGCTGCCTGGTAAAGAAGTTCTGGTAATCATCGACCTGCTGGGAAAGGACTGCAACTGCGGTATCCCTATCCGAATTCTCGACAACGTAATCAACAAAGAGCTCTTCATTAAAAGTGGAAGGAATTTCCATTTCATAGATCGTACCTGTGCAGTAAAGATAGTCTACGGAGTTGCCCATGAGGTAGAAATTAATGGCATGTCCCATCTCGTGGGTTAAAGTTTTCTGGTCTCTGATAAGGCCGTCATAGTTCATAAAAATCAGAGGCGGAGCTTTCAGAGCGCAGGAATCGGTGCAATAACCCCCTGGCTGTTTTCCATGCTCAGGGTCAGGGTATACATCTATGAAACCGCCAGTAACCATTTTCAAAAAGATCTCTTTGAAATTGGGGTCCATCCTTGAGTAGGATTTCTGAATCTCTTGCAGAGCATCTATGTAAGCGTATTTCTTGCCAGGCTGGTTCGTCAACTGCAGAATAAGGTCATATGGTTTGAGCACGTCAAGCCCGAGCTTTTTCTTTCTGAACTCATTGTAAGCCTCAAACACCTCTTTCCCCTGCTTGAAAACGGCATTCATGTCATCAACCTGGGCATGGGTAAGATAGAGGTTATACAGACTGTAGTCATAGAAATCCGTATAGTTCAACTCTCTGGCAACAAGGTCATCAAGCCTGGCTTTTCTGGAATACAGGGCTGCCATGGAATCGGATTCATTAACCAGGTGGTAGAACCTCTTATCATAACAGTTTTTCCTGTTTTCCCGGCTCGGGTCTGTTGATAATAACGTACTGTAGGATTGGGAATTGACAGAAAACTTCTCTCCGTTCTCAAGCGTGATTTCTCCCGCCTTTGTAACTTTATTCGTGATCTCGGAAAGTGCTTCAGTTTCCAGTTTCATGCGCTGGTTTTCAAGCTCTGCAAGATACGCAGCCTGGGCCTCATCCCTGGGCCTGTGCTCTATAAACCTCATATAGTTGGCTTCAAGATAGGCCCTGTAAGACTCAAGTCCGGGTTCTTCGGAAAAGAGCCTGTCCCATTCCTCTTTCCCAAGCGAGGTCAATTTTACAGTTGCAAAGGCTGTGGCTTTCTTGTATTCGGTAAGCAGATCCTGAACACTTCCAAGCAGGGAAATAAGGAACGATTCATTAACGTTTTTACTGAGCTGAGTATATGCATAAGTATACAGGACATCAATCGATTTTGAGTAAGCCTTTTCGGTTTCCAGATACTCAAGCATAACAGGCCCTGACAATTTTTCAAATTTCAGACGAAAAGTTTCGTTTATTTCCTGTGGCCCATTTTTTAGTCTATCGAGCTCTTTCGAAGCATCTCCCCTGCTGCTGAAAAGATATGCATCATTCCATTCTGTCGGAACCTTACCGGGATCAAGTATCTCGGAAGTATGTTCATTGCCTGCATCTTCATTGCCTGCATTTCCATTGTCTGTGCTATTGTCTGTGCCTTCAAAAGATTTCTCCAGCTTTCCAGAATCCCTGCCTTCCGGAAAAACTGCAAGAGACAGTAATGCTCCGAGAGCTAGAGGGCCTTTGAACATCCCTGAAGCTATAAGCTCTTTAACCGATTTTAATTTCATAAGATCGCTATCCTCTGGTATAATATCAAACTTGGTATAATATCAGAATATCCATCTGTGATATATCTGTTATATTATCTTTCCATTGACGTTGATCTAAGGACCATTGATTTCATTAATATCATTATCTCATTGACTTCATATTTCACTATGATCTCATAGTTTCACTTAATTTATGTAAAAATGCTATTCGTTTTAGACCTATTACTATATACTAACAAATATAATAATATGTTGCTTTATTTTAGTCAAAAATCCTTTTTATTTCGACATTCAGGGACTATTTAAGCAAACGTGTCTGCCAACCGGTTTACTCAATAACAGATTTACTCAATAACAGATTTACTCAATAACAGATTTACTCAATAACAGATTTACTCAGTAACAGGTTTACTCAGGCTAAAACTCTTTCTTCGTAATTCAGTACGCTTTCGATTTCTTTTTCCGGCACCGGTTCCAGTTTATCAGGAACCTTTTTTGAATCGGTCTGAATGTGAACTACGCGCTGCGGTAACGGAATCTCTATGCCATTTTCTTCCAGGGTCTGTTTTATATCCCACAGAATCCTGGTTTTTATTCCGAACCACTCGTTCACAGGCGCCCAGATCCTTACAGTAATATTTACCGAGCTGTCTCCAAGGTCGCTTACGAAAACCGAAGGTGAAGGATTCAGGAGGGCAAATGGTTCTTTGTCGATAAGATCCTTGATAAGCCAGATTGCGGCATTGGCATCGTCGCTATAACGGATCCTGATTGTATGTTCAAACCTGCGGACAGGATGCTCTACAATATTTGTGATATTTGTTGTAAAGACCTGCTGGTTAGGGATGCGAACAAGGAGCCCATCATAAGTCCGTATAAGGGTAGAAATAATTCGGATATCTATAACATAACCCGCCACATCACTGATTTGAACCTGATCCCCTATTTTAATTGGCCTTTCGACCATCAGGAAAAAACCCGAAACCAGATTTCCCACAATGTTCTGGCTTGCAAAACCAAGGACAATACCTGCCACCCCTCCTGCCAGCAGGAACCCTGAAGGATTAATTCCTATAAGGCGTAAATTAGAAAAAAACACGATAGTAAGTATGCCATAGTAAACGATTTTGATGATAGTCTCACCTGCATCCTTACTGACCTTATCTTTGAGAGACCTGCGCATATAAAGTGACAGAATTTTAGCAAAGAAGGTTGAAAAAGAAAGAAGAAGTATAAACTTTATTACAGATCCCAGAGTCACGGTGCCATCAAAGATGGGCAGGTTGGTGTCAAGGAAATCAAGATCCATAATCAAAATCCCCACCCCATGTAAAATTTAAGAGGTACGAAGCCAAGCTTCTGAAGGCTATAGACCCCAAAAGCTTCTTTCCTGGATTTAAAATCTTTAAGAGAACTGCTCTTTAGCTCCCCGCTAAGGTGCTGCAGATCGAAACCCGTTTCAGCTGTGTTTCTGTTGAGGATGTCCATACGCGCTCGCATGAAAACATCACCAGCATAGTAAAGTTTCATACCATATGCACTGAAAACTACTTTTGAGATCGAAGCCCAATCCGAGGAGGTATTTCGAAGGGTCAGTTCAATAATCCCTTCCTGCAGAGGGTTAGGTGAAGGAGAAATTGAATATATCTGGCTTTTCCAGTGCTTACAGATGACTCCGTTTGAAACCTCTCCGTAAAGGGTAAACTTCTGCTTCACCAGGCTCAGCACATCAAGAAGCTGAAGATTTTTTTCTTCTTTATCCGCGATAAAAACACCTATCTCTATAGGAAAAGTCAGGAAAATCTTCCTTTTAGCTCCTCCCGAAAGCAGCAGGTGTTTCTCAAACTCTATAAGCAGGTTTGGCGTAATTTCTTTAGGAGTGTTTAAGGGCTCTACTGGATTTATAATCAGGCACTTTTCATCTCCAAGAATAATTTTCTCTACATTTTCCGTTCCTAGCGTCCTTCTGTATATCCACTGCTCTCCGGTTTTTTCCACGGAAATGGCAATTTCTTCCTGTTCAACTGAAAAAGGGGGATTATAACGGCCGTACATAATATCCCGGAAACTAATACTTTTTAAAGAACTGTTTAAATTTATTAATATAGATGTACTACATTATAAAAATTTTGCTTTTGAATCACTTTTCTAAACGCATATGATATTCTTCGAATAACATGCACAACCAATGAAAGTGCTTGCAGATGGCAGCATTTTCATGGCAATCAAAAGAAAAACAGAGTAAAAGCCAGGAGAGAAGACAAAGGAGAGAAAACATAAAAGAAAGATGGAAAGCTGACAAAAAGAAAGCTGGTGTAAAACCTGACAAAAAAAAAGTTGGAGAAGAGGAGCAAAATGAAGGATGAACACGGATAAAAAAGAATAAAAAGCTTAATGGATTGCTTAATGGAATAGGAGACAAAAAAAGTCTCAAGGAAAAAACAAAGTCAAACCCATTTCCTTTTCTTAAAATAGATAAACATGCTGACTGCCAGAAGGATCATTCCAAACATTACTGTCGGATATCCCCAGCGCCATTTGAGTTCAGGCATATATTCGAAATTCATTCCGTAAACGCCCGATATGAAAGTAAGGGGAATGAAAATCGTTGCTATGACCGTCAGGACCTCCATAACTTCATTCATCCTGAAGCTTATGCTGGAGAGATAGATATCAACCATTGAAGATAAAATATCCCGGAAATCTTCGACGGTATCTATTACCTGGATGGTATGGTCATAAACATCTCTAAGGTAAACTCGGGTAGTCTCTTTAATAAGATCAGACTCAACCCTCTGCAAACCGCTTATCAGCTCCCGAAGAGGCCAGATAGATTTACGGAGGGTAATCATGTCCCTTTTATACTTTTGAATAGTCTTGAGGGTCTCAGGCCTTGGATGTAATACCAGCCCTTCTTCAAGGTATTCGATTTTATCACCAAAATGCTCAAGGATCACAAAATAGTTATCGATAACAGCGTCAATAAGGCCGTAGGCAAGATAATCCACCCCGCTTTTCCTCAGGCGAGAAGCCGGATTTTTAAACCTTTCTCGCACCATTTCAAAAACGTCCCCCTCCCTTTCCTGAAAAGAGAGGACATAGTTAGGGCCGATGATAATGCTTACCTGGTCTATAGTGATCTCTTTCGTTTTCGTATCAAGGAGAATCATTTTTAAAACCGAATAGATATATGAATCATAATCTTCAGTCTTGGGCCGCTGCCTTGTATTGAGTACATCTTCAAGAGTAAGAGGATGGATATTGAAGTAGCTTCCGAGCTTTTCTATAATGTCTACTCTATCCAGCCCGTCCACGTTTATCCAGAAATTGAGATTGGGATGGTCTTTAAATTCCAGGCAATCTTCAATCTTCTCCAGTTTTCTTTCTACAAGCTCTTCACTATTATAGGCCAGGACCCTGATTACTACCTTGTCTACCTTCTTTTCTCCGACATGGACAAGCGATCCAGGTGCAAGTCCAATTTGTGATCCTCTTCTTCCAGAAGTCACCATGCTTATTTCTCTGCCTCAGATTCTAATAAAAATAGATTATTCAGTAATTAAAGCTCCATTGATTTAAGCCTGCGCACGTTTTTTATCCAGATAGTTATTTTGAAGTTTAAAACAGTTTGAGTAGTTTTAAAACAGTTTGAGTAGTTTTAAAACAGTTTGAGTAGTTTCAAAACAGTTTGAGTAGTTTCAAAACAGTTTGAGTAGTTTCAAAACAGTTTGAGTTGTTTCAAAACAGTTTGAGTAGTTTTAAAGTATATAAGACTTACATTCAAAAAAAGGCATTTTAAACGCTTGCAGGCAAATTTCAGATAAATATATGTATTATTTGGTGGATATAATAATAAAATAATTATATAAACGTTTTTCCAGGAATTGGGGACTGGAAAAATTGTCATTTTTAGGACAAAGATCTAGGGAGTGGTTAATTTGGTTGGAACTGAAATTACGAATAGTTTTATCAACATAATTGATCAGTTTATTGCATTCATTCCTACTTTAGTGGCGATACTCATATTGATTATCGTAGGAAAAATAGTAGGAACTTTTCTTGGAAAGCTCGGAGCAAGGTTTCTGGATAAAGTCGGACTCGATGACCTTGTCGACAAAACCATAATTGGTGGAATGATAAAACGAGCGCAGATGAGTACGGTAGGTTTTTTTGACGCCGTAATCAGGTGGTTCATCTACATCGTCTTTGCTATGATCATTCTGGACCTGCTGAATATCCAGGCGGTGAATAATTTCGTCAGCATGATCGTACTCTATATCCCGCTTATGGTCTCCGCTTTCATCGTGCTACTCATTGGTCTGTTGATAGTGGACTTCATTAGTGACCTGGCCAAAAAAGTACTTGTTTCAACAGGAGTAGATGAAAAATTTGAAGAAACAGCTTTTGGATCCTCAGTCAAATCTGGAGGACTGACAGTATCAGGAACTGTATCTGGACTGATAAGGCTATTTGGGTACCTGATATTTCTCTCAATTGCATCTAATATCTTAGAGTTGACCATGATTACTCAGTTATTTATAGATATTACTCAGTACCTGCCACGCCTTTTTACAGGTATCTTGATCCTGATACTCGGATTCCTTTCCATTGATGTGGTCATGGACTATATTTCCGGTGCTTTTAAAGGCATTAACGTCGAAGAGGTAAACATCTTTTTCCCTCTTCTAAGAGGCTTCCTGTATCTGATAGTAATCTTGCTTGCTCTGGATACTATGCTGGTTAATACGAGCATACTCTACCTGTTCTTAGGGCCACTTGCATGGGGACTTGCAGTTGTGATTGCATTTAAATACGGAGTTAAAGACGCAATTGTTGCATATGCCAAAGAAAGGAAGTAATTCCTTTCTTTCATTTATTTAGGACAACTCTTTCCAGTCCTGATTAATCGAGTCTATTTTTCACATAACCTTTCCTGGAACAAAACCTGTATGCCTGAGGAGACTGAAAGGTAAAACCAGATAGGATGAGATGTAAAGAAGGATAGGATGAGATGTAAAGAGGTAAAGAAGGGTAGGATGAGACGGTAAAGAGGTAAAGAAGGATAGGATAAGATGGTAAAAAGGTAGAAAAGAAAGGAACTAAAAAACCCTATAAATGAACTAAAAAACCCTATGGAACACGGAGAAGGAATTTTCCGTTCACGAAACTACTTTTTTCGGTTTACTAATCTATATTTTGGAATTCATTTCGCTTAAATTTCCTGAATATTCAGGCTGGAAAAACTTTCTTTGCCTAATAATAATTTGATACAGTTTCCACTTTTATACAGTTTCCACTTTTATACAGTTTTCATCTTTTTTAAATCAATATTTATTTAAAGCTTCTTGCCAATCAAGCATGGCATGGAAACCCCCGATAACCACACTTCTTTTGCAGAGAATATGTCTTATTTTGACACAGTATTAGGGCAGGCATTTACGTGGTTTTCAAATAACTTCGGTACATTTTTATTCATACTTTTTATTGGCCTGATCACTGCCATTGTTGCACGGAACGTAAACAGTCTTCTGGAACACCATTTCATAAAAGTAAGTAACAGGCTGCATATGGACCCGACATCCTTCCGGATGTTCAGGCATATTGTGGTCGCATTAATTTATTTTATGGGGATTGTTGTTGTTATTTTCAGCATTCCCAGTCTTCGAAACCTTTCGGTTGCCCTCTTTACCGGAGCAGGGATTGCAGGCATAGTTATCGGTTTTGCGGCCCAGAACACACTGAGCAATATAATCGCAGGTATTTCCCTTGCCGTTTTTCAACCTTTCAGGGTTGGAGATCGGCTTGATATTATGAATGAATATGGAAAAGTTACGGACCTTAATCTCAGGCACACTGTCATCATAACCTGGGATAACAGGCGGCTTATAATCCCGAATTCCATGATCAGCAATGAAGCGATAATTAACTGGACTATAGAAGACCCTGCAGTAATCTGGCCAATAGACGTCGGAATAAGCTATGATGCCGACATTGACCAGGCGAGAAAGATCATGATCGAAGAAGCCCGAAAACATCCCAATGTAATGCCCCCTCAGGAAGTTCAGTATAGCGTTGTAAAACCCAGCTTACTCAAGTCCGAAACTCTTAGAATGGGATTTATTGACCCTCCGGTGCTTCATCCCGTGGACCCGGACTTCAGGGAGAGAGGAGAAGTTAAAGTAAACGTTGTCGAACTGGGGGAGTCTTCCGTAAATCTCCGCATGAATGTCTGGTTCAAAGACAGGAGTGTTGCGTACAGTTCAGGATGTGAAATCAGGGAAGCTATTAAAAAGCGTTTTGATAAGGAAGGAGTAGAAATCCCGTACCCTTACAGGACTATTGTATATAAAACCGATCTTGAAAACGAAAAGAAGGCAACTGAAAAATTATCCCATACAGAGGGAGATAAAGTTGACTAGGCCGTAAAATAGTTGAATAGCGTAAAATGCCGGGCAAAAGATATTGACGATTAAGCAATTAGCCGGTTGATGAGAAAATCAAGTAAAAATGAATTGAATAAAAAAATTGAGGATGAAAGGTCAAAAGGGGATTTCACAGTTCCCTTTCATCAATTACTCTTTTTGTCTTTTTCATACTGCGAGGAAGTTCCCCTATCTTTACGCCCATAACGTCAACGGTTACGCCTATAAAGTCCTTGAAAGCTTTTCCGAGAGCTTTTTCGGTTTTTGCTTTCTTTGCGGGGTCTTCTGCATCTTCGATCTCTACCCTGAAAATCATGCTGTCCCTTCCGTCCTTACGGGTAAGCAGGATCTGGTATTCGCTGCTTACGCCAGGAATCCTGTGGACAAGGTCTTCGATCTGGCCAGGGTAGATATTTACAGCCTTGAACTTTATGCGGTCGTCCGACCTGCCAAGGATCCTGTCAATTCTCGGAAAAGGACAACCACATTTACAGAGCCCAGGAATTATCCGGGTCAGGTCTCTTGTCCTGTAGCGGATGAGGGGAGCCCCTTCCTTTGTGAGAGTCGTAATTACAAGTTCTCCAAGCGTGCCGTCAGGAAGCTGCTCGCCCGTAATAGGATCAATTATTTCAAAGAGCAAGTGGTCAGACCAGTAATGGACGCCTTCGTGAAGAGAACAATCAAGGCCTATTCCTGGCCCGTATATCTCGGTCAGCCCGTAAATATCAAAAGTCTCTATCCCCAGCTCGTTTTCGATTCGGCTGCGCATCTTTTCGCTCCAGCGCTCCGAACCTATAATGCCTTTTCGGAGTTGAATCTGAGACTTAAGCCCGCGCTTTTCAATCTCTTCAGCAAGCAAAAGCGCATAAGAGGAAGTACTTGCAAGGGCTGTGGATTTCAGGTCAACAAACAGCTCAAGCTGTTTTTCGGTATTTCCCGGGCCTGTAGGTATGGCCATTGCCCCAAGGCGCTCAGCACCAAGCTGGAACCCTATTCCTGCAGTCCAGAGCCCGTAACCCGGGGTAATCTGGATCCTGTCCTGATTGGTAAGGCCTGCCAGCATGTAGCAGCGCATCATCATCTCGGCCCAGACATCCACATCTTTTCGGGTGTAAGGAATAATTATGGGTTTTCCTGTAGTCCCGGACGAGGAATGGATCCTTACGACTTCTGAGTCAGGCACGGACTGTAACCCAAGAGGGTAAGCGTCTCTGAGTTCTTCTTTATTCGTAAAGGGAAGAAGTTTCATGTCATCAAGCGACCTTATATCCTCGATATTGACATTTGCTTCCCTGAACTTTTTCTGGTAAAAAGGACTATTTTCAACTACGCGCTTCAGCAGTGCCTTCAATTTTGCAAAGGTATCTTCTTCCGAGATTTTGGGATGGTAAAGCTGTACATTGGGATCAAGTTCAGCCTCAGTGGGTGCTTCATACATATCATTTCACCTTCTGCTCCTCAGTTCAGGTGCTGGAGACAGATCTAATACATTTCCTTGCGCGTTCGAATGCTGCATCGTTTACAGCCCTGTATTTTTCAGGGATTTCGGCATCCAGTACTGCCTTTAGAATTTCTTCCGGAAAAGGTAGTACTCGTGCGCCTGCAGCCGCTCCAAGCATTGCAACATTTGCAGCTCTGTATGTCCCTACCTTGTCTGCAAGCTCTGTGAAATCCGAGCAGAGAATATCAGGGTAGTATACATACAAAAATGAGATCAAAGCTGCAGGGTCATACTCAGGGCTTCCAGGCGGCCTTGATGCCGGCGGGATGGCATGGGTATTTACCAGAACCTTTCCGCCTTCCTTAAGAAAAGGCAGGTTTCGTACGGTTTCTGCAGGTTCCAGGCCTAAAAGCAGGTCTGCCTGTCCGATGGGAATAAGTGACCCGGAAACTTCGTCTCCTATCCTTATATGGCTGCTGACCGAACCTTCCCTCTGAGACATGCCTATGGTTTCGGCAGTGCTTACGTGGAATCCGGCTTTCATCGCAGCAAGTGCAAGCAAGCGGGAAGCAAGCACAACACCCTGCCCACCAACGCCTGCAATAAGAATATCATATTTCACAGCTTTACGCCTCCTATACAGATGGCTTCCGATGGGCAGATCTGTGCACAGAGCCCGCAGCCGCTGCAGTTGTCCTGTATGACAGGCTTATCCCCAGCAAGGTTAAGCGCAGGGCAGCCGAGCTCTTTTATACAGAAACCACAGCCTGTGCAGACTTCAGGTTTTATTGTGTAGTATTTGTCGGGTTTTGTAATCCCTACACACTTGCCTTTGAAGACCAGAACCGATGGCCCATTGAAATTCATGGCTTCCTTTGCGGCTTTTACGCAACTCTCCAGGCTGTCCGGTTCTATAGTATTTACTGTCCTTACAAATTCAACCCCACAGCTCCGAACAACGTCTGCAATCTCAATGGCCTTTGAGGCATTTCCAAGTACGGTTAAGCCTACACCTGGATGGGGCTGGTGTCCTGTCATTGCAGTTGTGCGGTTGTCAAGGACTGCAAGGGTAATGTCAGCTCCGTTATAGACAGCGTTTATCACTGCAGGAATGCCTGAGTGGAAAAAAGTAGAATCCCCGATAAAGGCCACATTTTTTGCCTTTGGGTTAGTACGGGAGAGCCCGCCTGCAAGGCTTATCCCTGCACCCATGCAGAGGCAGGTATCGACCATGTTAAGGGGATAGGCGTTTCCAAGGGTGTAGCAGCCAATATCTCCTGAGAAAATCGTATCAGCTTGAGCCTCTTTTTTAAGCTGTTTTGCAGCCTGTTTGAAAGCGTAAAAAACATTTCTGTGCATGCAACCGGCACAGAGGGTAGGGGCCCGGATCGGAAGTGGAGGAAGCTTTTCTTTTGACACAGCAGGGGAAGCATGAGAAAGGCGCAAACTTTCCCCATACGCTGCAAGTGCGCGGTTGATGCTGTCAATGACAATATCCACATTGTATTCCCCACTCACTGGGAAAAAGCCGTTCTTCTTTCCATAAACATCAACATGCAGATGGGCTTTTCCTATAAGCTGGAGCACCTGTTCTTCAAGATAAGGGTCAAGCTCTTCGGCCACGATCAGCCAGTCAATGCCTTTCAGGAAAGAAAGGGCTGCCTTTTCCGGAAACGGATACACCGTCCCGACCCTGAAGAGCGTAAACAGCTCTTCAAAACCCCTTACAGCTTCTATAGCCTCCTTTACATAAAGGGCTGAGACGCCTGAAGCAATAATCCCTATTTTTCCCGATCCCGATGCCGAATTGAAGGAAAGCTCGGAAAAGCGTTCGGAAAACTTTTCCTGCACATTTTCAAGCCAGGGGTGCCGTTCGGCAGTAAGCTTCGGAAAGATCGTCCACCGCCTATCTTTTACAAAGCCACCCTCAATAGCTTCAACCGGAGCAGGTTCTGCAGATCCTACCTCTACATCCCCGCAACTGTGGGAGACCCGCGTGGTAGTTCTCAGGATAACGGGAATTTCGAATTCATGCGAAAGCTCAAAAGCAAGCTTTGTCAGTTCGTAGGCTTCCTGAGGGGTTGCAGGGTCCAGGACAGGGATATTTGCAAAATGCCCGAAAGCCCGAGTATCCTGCTCAGTCTGGGAAGAATGAGGCCCGGGATCGTCGGCAACGAGCAGGACAAGGGCTCCTTTTACCCCTATATAGCTCAGGCTCATAAGAGGATCGGATGCAACGTTTAGCCCTACCTGCTTCATGGTTACAAGTGCCTTTGCCCCGGAATAAGCTGCTCCAACGGCTGTTTCAAGTGCAACTTTTTCATTGCTGGACCACTCGGCATAGATTCCGCATCTGTTTGCATACCGGGCAATCGTTTCCAGAGCCTCGGTTGAGGGAGTTCCGGGATACCCTGTAACCACCTGGACGCCGGCTTCTATGGCTCCAAGTGCGATGGCTTCATTACCCATTAACAGTTTTTTATCAGTCAATAAACTCATCTCGAATTCAGGGTAATATTTTAACAGTTTGATAAATCTAGAAGGAAATAATTAAAGTTGAAAAGAATTTGAATTCTCAAGCTATTTATTAAAGTCATTTTGAGAATTTGAAAATCTATTTTAAAGTCTTTTACCGCAATTTTACGCCACGGAAAAGGCGATGTTCATCTATGTACAATGCTGTCTGGAAGAAGTACGTAAAATTTGCATATAAAGTTTTTGTTTTATGAGTCTTTGTAATTATCGATTTAATATAACAGAAAAACAGATCGCGACAATAAAACAATTCAAGACAAGTTTTTTTCACGATAAGAGTGTAACGGTGGCATAAGCTTTAATTGTTTAACTTATCTGCCAACAGATATCAATATTTTTATAGTGTAATATAAGAAACTCATGAGGTACTGTGAAACTCGTATTTTACTCGTCTGCTGCCTCATCACCACTCTTAACTCTTTTTGTCGACTGGTTTTTTGGGTACATATTGCTCTCAGTGGCCTTGTTCCTGATAGATTATTGACTCATTAAAGCATAAGCCTCCCGCAGAAAATATCGAAAACTAGAGTGCGAATAGAAACATTAAGAAACATTTCGAAACATTTAGAAATATTCCAAAAAAGTATCTTTTTTATAACCTGTAGGGTGTGGGGTTCATGATAGAGGTTTTATCCAATTTAGAGAGATCCCGTTACATACGCTATTTTTCCCCACTGCCCATCTAATATAATGTTACAGTTCTATTTAAACCTGACTCTTAAAAACGAAGAACGAATTTTTTTAGTCACATATGGTTAATATTATCCAAATAATCTTTATGGAAAAGAGAATCTGAATTTCTATCCGGGTTTCAAGTTCAGACTGAAAGTCCTGGATGATTTGACCCGGAAAAATAGATTTCGTAGCATATCGGAAATTATTTCTACATTTTGCAGCATTGTTAAAGCCATGAATCAGGAAGATAAAACGATAGCTATCTCTGACAAAAGCCGTGAGTTTGGAGCAATGGGACAACTCTTACGTGAACTCCAGGAGGAAGAACAGGAGCAAAACGACAGTTCCCCCGAGGAAACTCAGGAAATCGGGATAACAAAAAATACAACCGAACTGATGGTAGAAATCAATGCAACGTTAAAAGAGATTGCAGAAACGCAAAAGAGTATACTTGAAGAGATTAAAAGGAGAAAATAACTAAAAATACAAGGCCTTTTCAACAAACCTTTTGAAAAACTGCTTGCTCATAAGCCTTTTCAAACAACCCTTTTAAAAAACTTGACCGAAAACCCGATGAGCATTTGAGTTGGAGAACCTTATCCTCAAACCCTGTCGGCGTGATCACAAGCATTTTCAAAAAAGCTTGAGCGAAAATGGTGCGATGAAATTCTTCCCCAGGAACGGCGTGGGCAAGCAGCGTGGCGTTTGACACTCTCGATATCCTTAAATCTTATTTTCTCATCGTTTGCTGGAACTTTTTAATATTCTCGATGGCTTTTTTCTTTAACTTAATCATATTTTCCATTTCGCTGATTTTCATTTCTAACCATTGGATTTTCATATCCATCTTCATTAGTGCAATTTCTTTTTTCTGTTCATCAGTTAGCATTTCCCAAATTTCAGGCATCGAGCCGCAATGATGCATATGACTTTGCCCCATCATTCCTTCGTGCGTGTTTAATTACCCCCTTTCTATAACATTGATTTCACTGGCACCTACTGTTATTAAGCAAAGACTCATAAATCAGGAAAAAGCCTCTGGGTGTCATAAATAGATTATTACTGTTGACATATAATAACTAAAGAAATATAACTTAGAATCCAATAATATATAGAATAAGACTATGAAGAGGAAATGATGGCAAAATATGTACTGAAAATTCGATCTTTAGTTTGAAACTTAACCAGAGGGGTTGAGGATTAAGGTGCGCTATAGCTTTTTTCTGTCATCCACAATAGGTACACTGATCGCAATGATATCGATTTCATTATGTTTTTGGTTTCGGGAAATCCATTTCAAAACAGTAAAAATTATTGATCCGAGAAGAAAGATTAACTCAACCCGGTCTGACAGCCCGGACTTTATAGAGATACTTGATTCCTCAGGTTAGATTTATAGAAGGAACGCAGTTCAATGTTTATATGTGTCGTGGAAGTTAAGCTACAAGTTAACCAGTTTTAAATCTAATGCAAATTATCATATGTTCTAAAAAGATATCAAAAAACGATTTAAGTTCTTTATGGCGACCTGCCGAATCTCGGCCCTTTTATTATAAAAAATAATTTATTTTTATAAAATTAAAATTTTATTGTTTTGCACGATTTAAAGTGGAAATCTGAAGAGACCAGAAAATAATAAAAAGTCTCTCAATTTTATCTTATAATTATCTTATAATCTTGTAAGTATATTCATAGTTTCCGCCAGGCTTTCCGTCTTCATCTCCATCCAGAGCAATACCACGCTCATCCATTATGAATCCTGATCCGGTTTCGCTCCCAAGTAAAGTAATTGTTATTTTGGCACCTGATTCGTCCATAGGATATTCCCCATAAGGGCGGAACATTAGCATTCTGGACCCTATGTCCAGTAATCCGTCCACAGGCTCTTTTGATGCAGAACTTCTAACTATTACGGTTTCTTTCGTAATGGTTGCATTGTTCATAGGCTTATCGAACTCGACCCAGATAGGGTGGTCATGCCTGAAAGCAAAGGTTTGTCTGTCAGGATAGATGGATTTTACCTTTGGAGGAATTTGTCTGTGCTTGAAATAAGTGGAAAAAGATTTAAAAGATCCTGGAATAACTCTGTTGCAGCACATATATTTTTTAACGGCATGTATAATGGCAGCTCCTGCAAGTACACCCATCAGGATTTTACACCATTTATTTATTTTGTGCAGGTCTACCCTCCTCCAGGCTCATTCCACTTCGATTCTATGCTTTCTTTTTTTAGCAGCATGCCTTTTAACAGCGTATAAGAGTGTTGTACCTGCCAGAACACCAAGAATTATTTTGCCCATTTTCATTGAAGGTCTCCCCTTACCTTTTTCCACTTCTTTTGCTTCACTAAGCATTACTTCTTCCGGCTCAAATTTGGCTTCGACTTCCTTTTCAAGCCTTTCTGACCGGAGTTTATTCAGAAGATATGCACCAAGGGCCAGCTTAGCATATTTACGTAATATTCCTTTCTTTCCTGGAGACCTGACTGACTTCATTTTCTTCATGATATATGCACTGAGCAATAGCTTACCATATTTGTTTACATATTTCAATATTGCACCCCCTCAATTTTTCCCTTACCGGATAGCCCCTTGCAATTTCGTCCGGAAAGGGGAGCAATGAATTTAATACTCCTGTAAGTATCCTATGGCTCGCATATTATTTAACGGCAACTATATAAGACATTCAATAATTTTTAACTGAGTGCCGGCTTGTGGGGATGTTAGATTCCCGGCTAAAAAAACCGAAAACTATTGGTAATGGTGCAGCAATCACCTCATTGAAAAACTGTCTTTAAGACTCTAACGAGAACAGAATCTTTAGAAATAGTAACGAAGACTGAATTTTTATGGATTTAATGGTAGATAATTTCACTAATTTGCCAGAATATATGATAAATTATTACAAAAATACCATAGGTTTGAACATGAAACATAGTACCAAATTCAAAATATTAGTATTTCGTGTGGGGTTATTCATATCAATTTCAAAACTTAAAAACTAATAAAAGTTATCCATAATCGTTATTATTAGGACTAATTTTAGACATAATTAGTGATTGTGCGGTCTATTTATATCGTTTTTATTCTATTTTTGAAAAGTGAGTTATAACTCTGAAAAAAGGGAAAACAAAGTCAGAAATACTGAATATGGAAGAAATTCACTGGAAAATATTGAGTTTCATGGGAGAGGAATATGAAAATATATATCTCTAGTTGCGTTAACCTGCCGAATTCAGGATATATGAATCCAGGTCAATAGTTCTTTTTCAATCCGATGGCGTGTAAAAATATAAAACTTAAAATGTATTGGGCTGGAAATGTACAGAGAGCTAAAAAGCATCTGATATAAAGAAGAAAATAATAATAAAACAATCAATAAAACAATCAATAAGACAATCAATAAAACAATCAATACAATCAATAAGGCAATCAATAAAACCAAAAAGGTAAAATCAGACAATAAATACAAAAATATAATGAATAATGCAAAAAAATAATGTAAAAATCGTCAATTGCGGCTTTTTTGAATTAAAAAATGCCGAGTCCAAATAGAAAGAAAGTTCCAAATAATAAAGAAAATTTTTAATTAGACTAAATTTTTAATAAAGTGAATAGTTTTGAATAAAGCGGAAAAGATCGAATAAAATTGAAATAAATAGCCAGAAGGGGTATCCAGAAATATGGCAGTAAAACTTGAACAGCGTTTAACTGAACTCAGGGCAGAATACGAATCCGGACAGAAAATCCTAAAAGACATCGAATTAAAGCTTGCAGAACTTGAAGACCGGAAAACAAATCTGAAAGAGACTCTCCTTCGTATTAGCGGGGCAATTGACTTGCTCGAAGAGGTGCTCGAAGAAAAAGAAAGTACGGAAGTGCCAGAAACCAGGGCAGGGCCCGGAACTGTCACAGGAAACGTGGAAGTTCCGAATGTTATAAGACAGCCCCTTGAAAAAGCTATTAAAGTTCTGGAAGACGCAGGGCTTACCGCGGGAGAGATTGTTGAGCAAAAAGGAATTCTTCCCATCGGGGTTACGGCAGGAGAGATCCTCAGGCAGGAACCGAAACCAGGTACTCAGTCTCCGGCAGGATCATCTGTAAAACTTGTAGTTGCGGTAAAAGGCAAGCTTTTACCACTTGATCGAACCTCACTGTGCGACGCTTTTTCCGACCATAGCTAAACAAGGAAAAGGAGGGATTAAAACGGAGGCTTACTCTTCCAGAATAAATATTTCCCTGAACGAACTTCGGAAACATTGCAGGGCAGCAATTTCAGCCTTTTCTGCGCTTGAGCGTTCCGGGAGTCATGCATCCCAGAGGCTCTGCCTGGAAAAATTCCTCCACGAATGCCAGGGCGCTTCAATGGTCTTATGGGACAAAAATGATAGAAAACTCGGGAAATACCTCAGATCTGTGCTTTCAGTCTCTAATAGTTCCCCTCTTTCTCCAACAGCTTTTTCCGGGCTGAAAGCAGCGATTAAAGGAATAGAGAAAGAGAAGACAGCAGGAGTAGGAAAAACTGAAGGAATAGAGAATACTGAAGGAATAGAGAATACCGACAGAACAGAAAAATCTGAGGATATAGAAAATAACGAAAAAATAAAAAAAGCTGGAGAAATAGAAAATAGTCCCGAAATTGAAAAGGCTTTCAGGAACAAAAAAAAGCAAGGTTTATCGGAAGAAGATCTCGATCAAGGAAAATCGTCCTCTTTTCTATATAACACTGAAGCAAAAGAACTTACCTATCATGGAAACACCTACAAAATCCTGCCTCTTTTCCTGGCTGTAAGAGACATTTATGGCTCCTTGCCCCTTTTCGAAGAACTTCGTACCTGCGCTGAGCAGCTTGAGAAAGATCCCCAGGATGCTACAGCTCTCTTTCAGAAGGCCGTGCTCATGTATAAGGCCAGGCGGTTTGAAACTGCCCTGCAGCTTGCCGAAAAGGTGCTGAAAATTATTCCTGAAGACCACAGGGTCTGGTATAACAAAGGCGTCATCCTCTCGGAACTGGGCCTGCTTGAAGAAGCGATTGCGGCTTATGACAGGACAATTGAGCTTGAACCGGCTTTTGAAATTGCCTGGGACAACAAAGGAGTTGTGCTTGCAAGGCTTGGCAGGTTTGAAGAAGCCCTGGAAACCTACGATAAAATTCTTCGGAGATATCCAGAGTATGCTGAAGCCTGGGCAGGAAAAGGCTCCATACTTTCGGCCCTCGGCAGAGAAGACGAAGCCCTTGAAGCTTACAGTTCAGCTCTTCGAATCAGGCCTGAATACCTTGAGGCCCTTACTTCGACCGGAAGTTTGTTTTCCAGGCTAGGCAGGTACGAGGAAGCCCTGAAGGTTTACGATAAGGCGCTTCATCTCGCCCCTGAAGAGCCCCGCCTCTGGGCGATAAGGGGTTTTGTCCTTTTGGAAATGGGTAAACAGAAAGAAGCACTTGAAAACTGTAATCGAGCCCTGGAATTGCAACCTGGCTTCGCTCCTGCGCTTGAGATAAAGGTGCAAATCCTTTCTGAAATCCAAAGACAGAAGGATAAAACCTTTAAGTAATTTCTTTTTGTATCCTCTTCAAATTCAATGGGGAATTTTCCAGCTCAATGGGGAATTTTCCAACTCAAAAAATGTGCAACAATTTTATCATACGGTTACAAAGTTTTAATGCATCGCTTGAGGTTGTTTTCAGATTTGGTTAAATTTTTACAATTTCAGTACATACATGAAATTTACTTTTACCCATATAGTTTGAAGAGGATACCATTGTTCAGCTGCACGAGCTATCGCTTTACACTGGCAGATATATCTCTAAAACATCGGCAATGGCTTCAATACTCATGCCTTTCATAGGCATTTTTGGAGATAAATCAATAGTTTGCTCATCTTTGCGAAGATCGTGATAAAAAGTGCCGGTGTGGTCATTGAATACTTTACCGCACCGGTGTAAGATATCTCTGGTTTTTCCCACAACTTATTTAAATTCCATTTCCAGTAATATTGCCCTGGTTAATAAGACCATAGAGCTTTCAGTTTTTGTTCGGATAGGCAACGTCAAAAAATTGTGGTTTTGGACTTCTTTTTCTCATAATGTAAAAATATGAAGCTTAAATATAATACCAACCAAATATAAATAACCCTCGATCTTTAATTATACATTTTATATTTTATCTCTTTTAGCCTTTGTTTTCCTACTTGAATAATTTCCATCAATTCCTGATACTCACTCAAGGAAATCAAGTTACCTGGGCAGAGAGTTTTTATCTTATTTCCGCCAGAATACAGAAAAACACCATTCCAGGCTGCAAAATGAGGGCCTGAAAGATACTCACAGGGCAGCTCCCACCTTGAGTCCACATTTTCAAAACCTTCAAAGCGATAAAAAGTAGTTCCGTTTTTCAAGACTTTTGTAAATTTTAAAAGTACATCAACCATGCTTTCATCCAATCTGCAGCTAATCAAGTTATGAAAAAAGAATAGAAAATAATTTTGCCGCTTTTACGGCAATTTTTGAGGGATTTGTTAATCTTACTAGGGAAAGCACTTAAAGCATGAGTTCAGTTACTTTTTCCCCTTTTGCACTGGAAACGGTTACGGATATATCCTTGAATTTGGGTACTCCTGTACCTCCGGTTTCATCTGATACCAGCATGTTGGACCAGGGGCTTTTGGGCATATATGCGATGCCTTTGTGAGGAGTTTCGTATCCAGATTCCATAGCCTTTACCACAACTCTTCCAAAGGAATTTTTTAAAATTACTGTATCGCCTTTTTTCACATCCAGCTGTTTGAGGTCTGCATGGTCCAGCTTTATTACCGCCGACAGGTCTTTGTATTCGTTCCCAAAGCGGTTTTCGAGCATAGCCTTATCCTGAAAGATGTCCCTGTAAGTTATGACTTTGACTTTTATTTCGGGAGCTGCAAGAAAAGATCCGAAATCCATCAGAGTGCCTCCATTATTTTCTTGAGAATTACTTCCTCAGACGGGTGCTTTGTCTCAATAGCAGGCTCAAAGCTAACTTTAACTCTATCCATGCGTGTAGCACTTCCCCCTGCTTCTACTCCGTTTATTGCAGTATTCATGTAGATCTTTGCATGCTTTGAAGTCAGGGTTTCACAATGGTCCATAGAGATAACAGGAATCTCCAGCATGCTCTTTGCAATAGATCCGGGAAGGATTAAAAGCGGGTCCGAACCTATTACAAGGGCTGCATCCACAGTTTTTGCCTTAAGAGACTCAACAACTGAGTACTCAGGCCCATGCTTTACAGTCCCGTTTTCGAACTTTACACTGTTCACGTATCCGGTTTCTGCAAAGAGGTTTTCGTTAAAGCCCATTGTGTTATAGCTGCTTATCATTGGTATGAGGTGGAAATTTGCTTTTTCATTCAGGGTTTTCATAAGCTTGAAAAGGGGTTCAAGGTTTTCAAGCGAGTAAATGAGCCCGCGTCCTACAAAAATAACTCCGAACTTTGCTCCTTTAAGGATATTTGCCAGCTCAAGGATTTTTTTAGGCGGGTAATTGTAGGAGGTCTTGGGAAGCTTTCCTGAAATCCCTGAAATTAGAGCATCGATAAATTCTGCATCCCCTTTTGGAGGAATCTGGAAGAAATAATTCCCGCAGATTTTTGCAGTATGTGACTTTCGGACATCGATTGCGATGGCTGTCCTTTCTTCTTCCCAGCCCCTCTGCTTTTCAATTCCTCTTGGGAAATAGGAATGCTTCGAAAGCTGGCGAGGATGAGAGTCCGATGGATCTGTTCCCCAGTATATAATAACATCAGCTTTATTCCTTACATCGTCAAGAGTACAGGATTTAAGCTTATCCTGAATAAGAGCCTCAGCTAGAGGGCCCAGGCAGAAAGAGGAGGTATCATCAAGAGTAGCATTGATTTTCTTTGCAAGTTCGATTGCTATTTTTTGGGTTTCACTGGTAGAAGTCCCAAGCCCGAAGATCAGAGGATTTCTGGCATTTTTAAGGATCGAGGCAGCTTCACTGATAGCAGTAGATTCATCTACAGGCTTATTATCAACCAGAAAATCTGCTTCACCCCTTCTTGCCTCCTTCATATGGGCAACCCCTACTCTACAGGCTGTATAAACTTTAGTTACAGTGTTATTTTCGGACTCAACCTCAATGTCGTCACAAAGGAGGCCGCAGCCTGTGCATACATGATAGTTTTTCTCCATATCCGCTTCCTCACACAAACTCGATTGCCTCTACAGGGCAGGTTACTATACAGCCATTACATAGAATTTTGTTCTTTCCGAAACGTCGACATTCCTCTAAATTCTGGGCTTTTACAATGCCGTTTTCTACGCTCAGGACCAGCTTATTAGGATTCGTAGGTGCATTTCCCGAACCTACTCCGTGTGGATCATTGGCTACGTTAGGAGGACAGGCAACCACACAGTTTCCACAGCCAAAACACAAGTCTTCATGCACTATAAGCCCGGTTTCAGTTACGCCTTCGGAAGGTTTGAAGGTTTCACTTATCTTTTCATAGCTTTCTCTGTACTTGGGTTCATCTTTAAGAGGCGGGCAATCCTCAGGTGTGAGCTCGTGGGCCATGAGAGCTACTGCAAACGCCATACAGGAGGTTTTTCCGCACTTTTTGCAGTTAGTCTTTGGAAGCATCTGATAGAGTTCCATTGCATTTGTCATTACAGGTCACCCTTGAGTCGAATTTTTTGTGTCAGTTTTTAATTAAAGAGTATGAAAGTTAAGAAGTATAATTAAAAAGCAAGATTAAGCGTGCCACTGAAAATGTATATTAAATAACCTTTAATTAAATATATCTAAGTAATCTTCCTTAAACTCTCGCTTTTTTGTTTTCGGTGTTACTTTTTAATTGCAGTAAAAATTCTTCACAAGCACTTATAAACTGTCTTCACTCAAGCTTTTTTAAAAACTGTCTTCACTTAAGCTTTTTTAAAAACTGTCTTCACTTAAGCTTTTTTAAAAAAGCTTTTGTAAACTGCTTCTCCGATTTATCACGTCATTGCAACATTTTCTATCAAATATTTTCTCAAAAAGTTTGCAATCAAGCCTTTTTTAAAAACGGGTTGTGCTGCAACCGTTGCGCCGGTTGATCACAAACCGTTGCGCCGGTTTATCACGCCGATAGGGTTTGGGGATAAGGTTATCAAACTCAAAAGGTTCTTGGGGTTTTCGGTCAAGCCTTTTTTGAAAAGGCTTGCGGGAAAGCCTTAAGAGTTTGATGCACTTAGGTCAGCAGGCTTTTCTTTCCGGACCTTCGGGGTTAGAAGATCTCGCAAATAAATTTTCCTATTTTCTGGAAACAAATTGATGAAGCCTCTTTGCAGGCAAACCGAATACGCTGAATTCAATTTAATTCGCTTTGAAGAAAAGTTCGCAGTGACAGTTTCCGTCCCGTTCTACTTCTTCTTTATGATATATACAGGGACATACAATCTTTCGATCTTCCTTTTCATCTCCGGTAACTATTCTGCAGGGGCAATAACGCCGTCCAAATTTTTCAAGCTTAACTGTAAGTCCATCAAGCACATAGTCAAGAGCTTCCTTATCAGGGTTAAGCCTGTAACCTGCTTTGTCTGCATATTTCTGAGTCCATTCATACATTTTCTGTTTTAATTCATTATGATCAGCCATACAGAGAACTCCTTCGCTTTAAATTGAAGCAATCCTGAACCTCGATGAGAAGAATATGTGGATCATATGTGGATCATATGTGAATCTACGTGAGCCATTTATGGAACAGGATAAAGTATACTAGAATAAGTATACTGAAGACTTTTAAGTTGTATGAAACACTTAATAGGAATAACCTGAGTGTTTAGCGTCAGTTTCAATTGTAACTTATTACTCTAATTTTGTTAAAGCTATTTATAGAATATCTTGTCCTGCAGGAATTAATGGATTAAAGGCGGTATAACCAATTTTTTTCACTCATGCCCATATAACCAATTTCATCCCACTAGCGCCCATATAACCAATTTTTCATTATGATTTTTCTTGAATTGTCCGTTTGAAACTGGTTTCTAGATTACGAATTAAGTTCTCAAACTATAAATCAATTGGTAAAACTCCGGTAATAAGGTCGAACTAACGATGTTAAGGCTTTTGTCCGTTATCCATTAGATATCAGTCAAACTACGGAAATTCAAAGCAGAGTCAATATTCTAAGTACCCGCAACGAAATAACCTATGCAACTTATAATTTATTGTAACTTTGATTGGTTACCTTGATAGTGAAAATCAAAACGTCCAATTGGAAATCTGCACAGTTTATTCTGAGATGGGGCCTAAAGAGTCAATGTTCTAAAGCTAAGCTGTAAAGTTAAACCCTATTGTTATTGCAAGTTAATTATTGGGCATAATCCTTGGTAACTTCTCATCAGCGTACAACGATTCAAAGTTTACTGGATAATCAATAACTAAGTTTTCTTGACACTAGTTAATTAGTTAGCCTGGAGTGAATAAGAACATTAATATGCCAATAATTATAAATTTTATAGAGCTTCAGTTTTTGTCGGACAAGCAACGTAAAAGAATTGTGGTTTTAGCCCTCTTTATCCAATAATATAAACATATGATGTCAAAATATATAATACCAATCGGATACAAATTTACCATCAATAAGCTGATGTCAAACAATTTAGGGTCCTTAAAAATTGGTTCGTTTTTTAAGGATTAATGAGCTTTATTTTTGAAATCAAGTATTATCCTGTTGTTCCCCGGAGTAAAACACACCTGTAAACTAATTTTTGTTAAATTTAAAGGAACTATATGCTCTTAATTTCCTATTTATATACTAATTAGTCCGTTTTTAAGGCGAAATTATGTATAAAGGAAAAATGTGATCGAATGCCATAATTATAAATAAATATAGTTTGTTGAAAAATAAAGCTATTATTACACTCAATTTTTCATTTTAAAGCTTAATTTTAGTTATTATTTTAAAATTCTGATTTTTGAGATGTATTTTTGTTTGGGAAATTCTAATTATATGTATATAGACTGAAATAAGCATTTTGGTATCTTTATTTACACACTAATTTTGAAGGACCCTAAAACAATTATTAGTTTTTGAAATTTGTGAGAGAAAAAGAAGACTCTAAGCCTCAGCCGGGAAGAGCCTGATATAAACCTTGAAAAGGTTTACAGGGTCACGACTTTTGAGCTTGGGTGAAGGTTTCTAATGTCAACGTGTGAAAATTAAACTAAAATTGTTTTCAAAGAAGTGGGTCTGGAACTTTAGGCATTGCAAGCCATTGGGCAAATTTGTTATAGGTTCTGCCAAGCTTTTGCGCATATTCTATGCCTTTTTGAGTTCCTTTTATTACCTTGTTGTAATTAGAATCAGGATCGTTCAATTCTTCAAGTATTCTTCTTACCTTATTAAGAGGTTTATTCAATTTTTCCGTTTCACTATTTGCACTTACTTCATCTAAGCTATCCTGAATCTCATCCAATTCACTTCCAAGTTCAGGATTTAAGTTCTTAATTTCCTTTTTCAGCTTATTAAATTCGTTTTGAATCTGTGGCAAATCTATCTTTAAATCGATATTGACATTTATGTTAACATTTATTTTTTGTTCAGCTTTTATTACCTGATTAGCTTCTAAATTTGCCATAAACTTTGGACTGAATACAAGTGTTTGTTCGGGTAGTCCTGAAAATTCATTATATTCTTTTAACGCTTCTTCTCTTCTCTTGTAGCCATCTAATAACGATGAAATTGATATATGCTCATAGCTCTCATGGCACTGAATAGTTTCTTCTCTTTTCATTTCAGCTTTTAGCAGCTTTTCATATGAGTATCTTTCAGGACAATTTTCAGAACAGTTGCAAGGGATTTGTTTACTGACATTTATCTTTTTTATAGAAGCGTTTATTTGATCTAGCTGGTCGCAAATTGCGCCGAGAGCTCCTCTTTTATTGTCACCTGTTATTCTAATTTCGATTTGCTTTTCATCAGGCTTCATCTTTACAAGAGCACGCGAATTTTGGAGATTCAAAACTGCTCCTTCTCTCCAGCAGAGAGGCATACCATTTTCTTTCGTCTCGATTACCTGATGCATTCGTACTATAAAGCTGGTAATAATACTTGGAGGTAAAAAATAGTCATATAAGTAATAGAAGTAAAGATTTTCGTTCTCATCCCATAAAAAATTGTGTGCAGTTTTAGGCAATAGTTCAGGAATAAGATAGCTCCCTTTGTCAGAAAGTTCATAAGAAAGCTCAAATTTATTCATTAAGTCCATGAGTTGGGAGTGAATGTTTGGAGGGTATACTTTTTTTTCCCATATCTGACCTAATTCACTATGTAATAAAATACCTTCGCGATGGAGAACAGATTCTTTAGACAAAATCTTATAAAATGCATTAATAGCCCACTCAGGTTTTAAAATCACAATATTCTCTAATCCTACTTTATCCCTAAAGTGAAGAGTTACTCCCAAATCATGTAAGAATCCATCTAATGTATCAATACTTCCATCATCTACTCCTTCTGAAACACATATCTTGCAAAACTCATCGTATGTAATCCAATCTCTTTTGAGTCTTTCAAGCTTTTCTCTTACGTTATACCAAGAATTTACCCATCGGACTCTCATTAATGGAAGATTCCAAGCAGTCTCACGAATGCATTCTTTTAAAGCAGATATCCCTCTACCATCACTGCAGTCAATTTTTATATAACCTGAAATTTGAGAAAACTGGCTTTTAAGCTCATTTAGATTCAAATCATCGTCTATTTCATTCATTTTGCTCATTACAAGTATTATCGGACTATTTTCTCCAAAAGCCTCAATTGTATGCAACCAATAATAAATGCTATCATAGTCCTTTTTTCTCCGTGCGTTCCATACAAGTAAATATATCGAACGTGTTGTCATGAAAAATTGGTGAGTAGCATGATAGACCTCACGTGCTCCAAAATCCCAGATATTTAACATGATTTCACTATTTTCTGAATCTGGGGCAGCAATTTTCCATTTGTATATATTTATTCCTTCGGTGACCACAGAATCTCTCAAAAATAAATCATTAACTAATCTGTGAGCTAGACAAGTTTTTCCTACTCCTTCATTGCCTATCAATATTAATTTAGCTTCATTATCTTCGGTAGTTTTTGTTTGTTTTAGATAAGTAAATATAGCTTCAATACCCATTGAAACAATTTCAGGAGGTGGCGAAGTAAGAGGATTATTATATATATCAAGTGTTGTAAGGTTTTTTAGTTCTCCAATTTCTGGTGGAATTTGGGCCAACTGGTTATTGGATAAGTCAAGTGTTGTAAGGCTTTTAAGTCCCTCAATTTCTGATGGTAGCTGAGTTAGCTGATTCTTATTTATATAAAGTTTTGTAAGATTTTTAAGTTTTCCACTTTCAGGTGGAAGTTCAGTTAGATGATTATTGGATAAGAAAAGCTCTTTAAGGTTTCTAAGTTCACCAATTTCTGATGGTAGCTGAGTTAGCTGATTCTTATTTATATAAAGTTTTGTAAGATTTTTAAGTTTTCCAMTTTCAGGTGGAAGYTCAGTTAGATGATTATTGGATAAGAAAAGCTCTTTAAGGTTTCTAAGTTCACCAATTTCTGGTGGAATTTGGATCAACTGGTTATTGGATAAGTCAAGTGTTGTAAGGTTCTTTAGTTCTCTAATTTCTGGTGGTAGAGATATCAATAGATTTGAAAATAGATTGAGTTCTGTTAGATTACAAATTTTTGTGATTTCTAATGGTAAATGAGTTAACTCATTATTAGATAAATTTAGTAATTTAAGATTATTTTCATAAGCTTCTCGAATTAAATATAATTCCTGTTGGTGTGTTGATGATGAAATAGAAGGATCTTTCAGTACCCTTTTATATAATTTGTACTTTTCTCCAGATAAGGTATTAAGTTCTATTTCGTCAACATCTAGACTTAAAAACTTATTTTCATGTTGTCTCAGCAAAATCAATTCATTTAGTTTCTTGCCTGACTTTTCTCTCCATGAAACATCAATTAATAAAGGATTTGTTGGCGGCAATTTAAGTTCTTCGGCGCCTTTCAGTGAATCTATATCCCCAAATTCAATTCCATCTTCAACAAAACGGACTCCAATTGAATCTGCTATCAGATTAGAAGACAAAAAGGATCCCCAATATGGCAGGATTTCTGTTAATTTAGTTCTATTCTTGATAAAAAATGAATCATCGACACCTACACGTAAGTTTGCTCCTAACTCAAGTGTCTTAAATATGTCCAAATCTTGAATTGAACTAGGAAGATTAGATATAGCTCGCAAAAACCAATGCGAAACTCCGTTTAAATCATCATCCTGAACAAGTGTAGCTAATGTCCTTTGAAGGAGATTTTCTATCTTGGGATCTTTTGGATTTTTCAAGGCTAACCATGTGATCTCTTCTTCTAAAAGCAAAGCTGGGGAAATATCTTTATGAACTTCAATGAAAAGCTTGTCCCATACAGCGTCGAGTAGATCTTTCCTTCCCGCTAATCTCATCCTTAAAATTTGAGCAACTTCTGGATAGAAAACAAATCCTTGTATATTTCTAACTTTCACAAGAGGACTGAACCACAGATCAGCTTCATCACCAGCATTTGCCTCTGGAACGAGAGTTAATCTAGCTAATCGGAGAAGTTCAGGTTCTACACGTACCGCTATAGAAACCACTTCAGCAAGGCGAAGAGCATTTTGATGAGTTTTTTCGAACTCATTTATTAGCTCCTGTAGATATCCTCTCATCATCGTTAATCTCCTTTAAATCACATTATTTTTTTTGATCTGCAAGATTCTGGGTGTAACGGTTGTTCTATCCCACTGTATTATTCGTATAGAATTCTGAAGCATTTTTGGCCATCTTTCTTTAGGATAAGGGACAAAGGCTACTAAAGAACAACCAGCTTTTCGAATAATTGAAGCAAAACGTAGCCATTCACCCACTTCTACATGATCAAGAATACATGGATCTCTTAAGATTCCAAGATCTGTCAGTAGTAAAACAGTAGTTCTTCTAGGAGGAGGACGATATTCGGACCAACTGTCAAATATTCCATGTCTTACTCCTCGCAAAGGACAACCAAGAAATCCCAATATCTGAACTCTGTCTGGTCCAGCAATCTTTCGAATTTCGCGTTTTAGATTTATTTGATCTTTATTAAATGGCTCTAATGTTTCGCTCTCATCAATAAGGACTTGAACTCCATGAACCATTGTTAGCAAAGGAAGTCTTGGAATTTCTTTTATTGGCTCGTTCCTCGAGACTAATCTCAATATTTCACCAATGTCGAGAGGTCCAACGTTGTCGAAAATGGATAGAGTACTGACCAATATATACCGAGTTAAGATAGGATTAAACAATGTTAGTAAGGGATAAGAAGTAAAAGGATTCCTTGGGTTTGGACTCTTTGGATTAGGATCCTTTGGGTTTACAATGTTTTTCAATGGCAAAGGATTATAAAACCAAGCTGGTAAGTTTGCTTCAGATTTTTCAGGAGGAGTAAGTACAAAAGGAACAACAGATTTATCAGATTCTGAAAAGATTTCAGATCGTTGTATATTAGATTGTGGGATCTCAGATGGAGATGAAGGTAAAATAGACTCATTTGAGTTTAGTTGTTCGTATACTTCTTTAGGCGATATTGAGATGTTCTCAAGGTCTTTGCTGTGCTCAAGATTTGGAGATTCATGTTCAAAAGATATCCCTAAAGTCTCCATAATTGCGATTATAGTTTCTTTATCAGAAGGTGCTAGTTTTTTCAAAGTTATAATTAAGTCAACTAAAGAGTGACGAGAAGGGTTAGTAAAAGCTACCATTTTTCTTTTCTTCCTTGTTTCCATTCAATTGACTCTATGATCATATCCCAAATCTCTGCTGGATTTTCTATTTTTAGGTTAATACAAGCTTTCACAAAATCGATAAATTCTGCAGGACTGAGTGGGGAAGATTGAATTTGTTTCTTACCCTGTTCAGTTTCTATTTTATCCATTTCTATATTACCCAAAAGACTAGCGACCTTTAAGACAAGATTTATATGTTCTCCAAAATGTTTTTTTCCAACTTCCAATAAGTCTGGTTTTAATAAATTCAAGATGACACATCGTCGTAAAAAAGCTGGTGGAAGATCACGTTCACCATTTGTTGTAATTATTACCAAAGGAGCTTTATCACATTTTACTTCTTTCTCAGTTTCCTCGACAGTAAAATAGTGAGAACCCAAGGGAACTAGTAGGTTATTTGGAAAATCAGGTTCTGCTTTATCAATTTCATCCAGTAAAACAACTGCTGGAAGATTATTTTTCTCAAAATTCTTTTGTTTGGATGAGCTTAAACACTCTGAAGATGAAGATAAAGGTATTGCTTCCTGTTCCATTGCACTTTTAAGATGAAAAGCCTTCCATAAAACTCCTGGTCGGATATAGTGATTGATATCTTTATTTAACACACCCCCGTGTGCATCTTGAAGACGACGAATCATATCGACTTCCCAAAGTAAATCACGAGCCTGTGTTCGAGAAGTGATCACTTTTTCATAATAGCGCCAACCCAAAACATTGGCTATGTTCCTTGCAAGTGAGGATTTCCCATAACCACTGTAACCAAGTACAAGGAGAGGTCTACCAGTTGCAATTGCAATATTCACTTTTAGGACAATATTGTCATCATATACATACACTGATTTACTGGATCTATCTCCGAAATTTTCAATATTTACAAGAGTCTCAGCGGACAAATCTTTATTTGAAACTTCTACAGATGAATCTTTATTTGGATCAAATAATTTTATATAAGTCATATTTTCTCCATAATTTTTTTAGTTAACTGTTATTACGGAATATAGAAAATGAAGATTTAGTATTGTTTATATGACGAATCATATTATTTTCACGTTTAATACCAAAGTCTAACAAAAATTCGCAATCAAAGCCTCCTAAATCTACCGGATTAGGATATCTGTCTTCTGTTAATAAAAATAAAGTAACGCAAGGAAGCTTCTCTTGTACAGCAGGTAGTAATTTCACAATTTTATTCGAATATTTAAAAACAAAAAACACTGGTTGGAGGTTTGTCGTCTTATAAGAACATATCAAACTTTTTAATTCTTCTCTTTGTTGATCTGGGTCCATAGCATTAAAATCCAGTTCTGGAAAAATCTCATCAATATCTTGAGTCTTTAACATTTGCTGCAAAAACTCATATAATATTTCATCCACAATTTCATTGGCAGCATCTGCTCCAAATACATCTGAAGGAGTACACATAGGCCACATGTTAGGATGACGACAACTTGCGCGACGAATACATAGTTCTGCAGAAATACTCTTACTGGCATTAAGAGCTATGGCTTGACTATTATTCGGGTATAAAGCACGTTCATATATGCAGGAAGCTGACCTAGAATCTACCCAATATGGTTTCAAAAGTTCAAAAATTTTTATTATGTTTTTATAATCTAAAATACCTACGTCGCCCAATTCATGCAAAATTGGAGAAAATTCTTCAATGCCCATATTAAGCATTGCCATTGCAAGGGGAAAACATAAGTCTTCGTCTCGCGACCACCGTCTTAAATCTACGTTATGTGTATTTGCAATAGCTTTAATTGTTTCATTTCTTCTTTGTCTATCGAATGGTACATTTTGAAGAAATGTAACAATGAGATTTGCTATTTTACCAAGAGGTGTCTCTATTGGATCTAATTCACATAAAAATTCAAAAGCCTTATCAATTGAATGCTTTTTACAGACATTTAATATCGAATCTACAGGTGTAAAACAACCTGAAAATATCTCTTCATCACTGTCTCCAGTTACAACCATTCCGAAGACATCATCTAATTTAGCATCAAAAACTGGAGTCCCGCTAAATCCTCCTTTTATCTTATACCGAGACTTGCTAGTAATATCAATCTGGACTGAAAAAGAATCTGCAGATCCCAATGCATTTAATTGAACCCATACTCCGTCTGCTCCATATGGAAAACCACATGCGTGGAGTTCACGACCCATAAAATTCTTAGTAACTAGCTTCGCTATGCTGGCATATTGAGGAGCTTCTTCCTCAAGTTCAAGAATAGCGAAATCAGGTTCTTCTTTTTTTGCCAAATAATGAACATAAGATTCTATAGGTTCCGCAGATTCATGACGAAAAAAAGTCAAATATATTTTATCACCTTTTTTAGCAATAGGCAAAGCAGTTTCAACTACATGCCTACAGGTGAGTACCCACTTCTTTCCAATCAGAACTCCAGCACCAACAGTAAGTTTTTCCTGATCAGATAGAACTTTTACAATTGAGGATTCACGTGAATCACTCATTTAAACAACCTCATGCCCTCTTCCAGGAAAGAGTGATCCTAAAGTTTGCCTCTATGCCTGTAGCCGCAATTAAGGCTCCTGCTTCTGCACTCATTTTAATTCCAAACTCAATCTCTATATTATCAGGCTTACTGTCAAGATTCTTAAGCTTCTGGATAATTGTATCTGCAACAGGTCTAACTTCATCTAAAGCTTTGTCAAACTCCTTTGTTGCTTTTTCCGGTACTCCTGGCTCTCTTGAGACTGGAATTCTACCTTTCTCTATATCTGTTTCTTCCACTTCAATTAAAACAACTCCACCCTGTTCAAGTTTATATTCCACAACCTTTTTAGTCATGTTTCCTCTCTAAAAAGTAGTTGTAACAAAACCTTCACCTGACTGTTAGTAGATACTTTTTACTGTGTAGATTTATACTTTACTAAAAAGTAACATTAAAGTCTGAATGTAGCACTTTGAGAGATTTCTCGCTCAAGAATTTTTCTTATTTGATCACTTTTTTTACGAACATTTGGAGAGAGACTTGCAATAATCTGATCAACAGTCTTACCTGAAGAGATTCCTGATAAGATCATTCTGCCATTCTTGCTCAAAATGTCTGTCAGCATATTCTTCAGGTTTAACATTTCAGATGCAAGAATTGAGTGAGCTTTATTTTTTAGATCTGTTCTTTTTTGTACAAGTGTTAACCGAAGAATATCATGTGCGTTTTTCTTAAACTATACTATACTTACAGCAAAGCTAATATTCTAAAAAATAGCCTTCTTGCATTGGCTTTGGAACAAGTTCTAACGTTCATAAAAGTCAAGCTCAAACTTCAAACCCCAATTAACAATTAATACCACCTCTACATTATTCTCTTCATGTCCCCCAAAGCCGGATGGCAGTTCTGGATAGACCGCGGAGGCACGTTTACTGATATCGTAGCCCGCAGCCCTGATGGAAAACTGATTACGCACAAGCTTCTTTCCGACGATCTGTGTCACTATAGAGATGCAGCCATGCACGGTATCCGGCAGATTCTCGGGCTGCCCGGAAACGCACCTCTACCTGCTGAAATTATAGAATCCGTGAAAATGGGAACAACAGTTGGCACAAATGCTCTTCTTGAACGGAAAGGGGAACGGACTGTACTTGTTATAAACAGGGGGTTCGGGGACGCTTTAAGAATCGGGTACCAGAACCGCCCGGATATTTTTGCTCAGAAAATCGAACTTCCGGAACAGCTTTATGAAAGGGTTATTGAGGTTTCCGGAAGGGTCGGAGCCGATGGAAAAGAGCTTGTGCCTCTTGACCTCGAAAACGCAAAAACAGCACTTGAAGCAGCTTTCAAAGCCGGGATTCGCTCGGCTGCAATCGTACTTATGCATGCGTACAGGTATCCTGAGCATGAACTCAAACTCGGCAGGCTTGCCAGAGAAATCGGTTTTACACAGGTGTCCCTTTCCCATCAGGCAAGCCCGTTAATTAAACTCGTAAGTAGAGGGGAAACAACCGTAGTGGATGCGTATCTCTCTCCTGTACTCCGCAGGTACGTTAATATGGTACAGGAATCCCTGGTAGAAGGAAAAGAGGAAAACGAAAATGGGGAGAGGGAAGAAAATGATAGCGTGAAAAGTGAAGATGGGACAGAAAAATATAGTGGGGACGGAAAAGAGAATGAAGCTAAAAGAAGTCCCAGGCTCATGTTCATGCAGTCCAGCGGAGGGCTTACGGATGCGGAAACTTTTCAGGGCAAGGACTGTATCCTTTCCGGTCCTGCCGGCGGGATCGTTGGAGCAGTTGCAACTTCGGAAATGGCAGGGGCAAGAAAAATAATCACTTTCGATATGGGTGGCACATCTACGGATGTAGCTCAGTACAGCGGGGAATACGAGCGAAGCCTTGAAACCGAGATTGCAGGAGTACGCCTGCGTTCGCCTATGATGCGCATTCATACGGTTGCAGCAGGCGGAGGTTCCATACTTCACTACGAGGGAGGAAGGTTCAGGGTAGGCCCGGATTCTGCTGGTTCGGACCCTGGGCCGGCATGTTATAGAAAAGGTGGGCCGCTTACGGTCACTGACTGCAATGTCATGCTTGGAAAACTGCAGCCTGAGTTTTTTCCCAGAATCTTTGGGCCCAATGCTGACCAGCCCCTTGACTCCGAGCTTGTGCGCAGGAAATTCGAGGACCTTGCAGAAAAGGTTTCAAGCAAAGGCAAAAATGACGGCAATATCCGGACACCTGAGCAGGTAGCCGAAGGCTTCCTTTCGGTTGCAGTTGAGAATATGGCAAATGCTATCAAGAAAATCTCTGTCCAGAGGGGATACAACATAAAAGAATATACCCTCTGCTGTTTCGGAGGAGCTGCTGCCCAGCACGCCTGCAGGGTTGCAGACAGCCTTGGGATCAAAAGCATTTTCATTCATCCGTATGCAGGTGTGCTTTCGGCTTATGGAATGGGACTTGCAGACCAGAGGCTTATTAAAGAGCGCTATATAGGCAGCGAGCTCTCGGACACGCTGGTAGGGAGTTTGAAAACAGTGTTTTCCGAGCTTGAGAATGAAGGTCTCCTGCTCATGCTCGAACAGGGCGTGCAGGAAGCAAAAATTACTGCACTTTATAAGGTGCATATGCGTTATGCAGGTTCGGATACTCAGCTTGTTATCGATTTTGCGGATACGGCTGGTCTCAGGGCGGATTTTGAGGACGCTCACAGGAAACGCTTCGGGTTTGTAATGGAAGGCAAAGCCATGGTTGTTGAAGCAGTTTCCGTAGAGACCATCGGAATTAATGAGAGGGTCCTGGACCCTGTGCTGGAAAGGGAAGAGAATCCTGTTTTCTCTCCTGTCGCTACAGTGAGGATGTACAGCAATGGTGAGTTTCATGATACCCCGGTTTTTCAGAGGGATGAACTCAATCCCGGAACCCATGTAAGTAGCCCGGCAGTGCTCATAGAGAAAAACACAACCATTGTGCTCGAACCCGGCTGGGAAGGCACGATTACTGAACGCAACCACCTTTTCCTTAAACGCGAAATTCCGCTTCCAACCCATACAGCCATTGGAACTAATGTTGATCCTGTGATGCTTGAGATTTTTAATAACAGATTCATGTCAGTTGCCGAGCAGATGGGTTTTACCCTGCAGAACACGGCCCATTCGGTAAACATAAAGGAGAGGCTGGACTTCTCCTGTGCGCTTTTTGACAGTCAGGGAAACCTGGTAGCAAATGCCCCTCATATCCCTGTACATCTGGGTTCAATGGGAGAATGTGTAAAAGCACTTATCAGGACGCAATTGCAGGAAATGCACGCCGGAGACATATATTTGATCAACTCCCCTTACCACGGAGGAACCCATCTTCCGGATTTCACGGTTGTTACCCCAATGTTTGGAAACTCTGGAGAAATTATTTTCTATCTGGCTTCCAGAGGCCATCATGCCGATGTCGGAGGGATCAGCCCGGGTTCTATGCCTCCGGGTAGCAGGATCATTGCCGAAGAAGGGGTGCTGAGCGAGGGCATGAAAATCGTAAAACAGAGCCATTTCTGTGAAGAAAGGCTAAAGGCATGGCTGGGCTCGGGAAAATACCCTGCAAGAAACCCTGACCAGAATATTGCCGATATCCGCGCCCAGATCGCAGCAAATGAAAAGGGACTTTCCGAACTGCTCAGGATGGTTGAAGAATTTTCCCTTGAAACAGTTGAAGCTTACATGGGCCATGTTCAGGATAATGCCGAGGAAGAGGTCAGAAGGGTTATTGACAGGCTTGCAGATGGGGAATTTACTTATGTACTTGATGACGGGAACGTAATTAAAGTGAAGGTTACGATTGACCGCAAGCGTAGGGGTGCTATAATTGATTTTACAGGCACTTCTCCCCAGCTCTCAAATAATTTCAATGCTCCTGCATCGGTTTGCATAGCTGCTGTACTTTATGCCTTCAGGACGCTTGTAAAAAGTGATATTCCCCTGAATGCGGGCTGCCTGAGGCCGCTTGAGATTATTATTCCTGAGGGTTCCCTGCTAAGGCCCGAGCCGCCGGCTGCTGTTGTTGCAGGAAACGTTGAAACCTCGCAGTACATTGTTGATGCCCTTTTCGGCGCTCTTGGCACGCTTGCGGCTTCCCAGGGTACAATGAATAATTTCACCTTCGGAAATGATGATTTTCAGTACTATGAGACCATTTGTGGAGGTTCAGGGGCAGGTCCGGGTTTTTCAGGAACTGATGCTGTGCATACGCACATGACCAATTCCAGAATTACCGACCCTGAAATACTTGAAACAAGGTTTCCGGTTTTGCTTGAGGAATTTTCCATCCGGGAAGGAAGCGGTGGAGACGGCAAGTTCAGAGGTGGAAATGGGGTTGTCCGAAAGCTCAGGTTCCTGAAAGATATGAATGCTGCCATTCTTTCAAGCCACAGGAAATTCCCGCCTTTCGGGCTCAAAGGCGGAATGCCTGCAAAATGCGGAAGAAACGCAATTGTCCGCAGGGACGGCAGTGTTCTCTACATTGGAGGTCAGGCAGAAGTTGAGCTGAAGTCAGGAGAACTTTTTGTGATCGAAACCCCAGGCGGCGGGGGATATGGCAGGAAGGAAGACTAAAAACTGTAAACTAAAATTCATGCACCTTTGGTTAAGGGTAAAATCGTGACAAATTGCACCGATTTCCCTAACATTTATCATATTTTTTGAACATTTTAGGACTCAAGTTGAAATCATTGATTTTGTTGAGCATGTGCCCATATCTGATTCAATAAGTTTGTTTAGTTGTTGCAAAAATCATCTTTTTTTGAGAGAGGGTCGAAATGTAAAGAGGATACGAAATTTTTTAATCTTATCTTGTTGAAATCCTCTTAGAGTCTTCTGAAAGGTCAACACCGGCATATTAGGTTAGAACCGACCTCTAATATTGAGTGCACACTCCAGTTCTGAATGTGCTAGTGTTGCGTCAATTTTCAAGGATTCACTGATTCCGAATAATTGTAATTGATTTTATACGATATTTTGCGGTTACCCAACACTAGTTGTAAAAGTCAGTGATAACAACACTTTTCAAATAGGTTCTAAGTTAAATAGGTTTAGGAGGAATCTTCAATGAAAAACTTTAAAGATTTTATGACAATATTTATTATTACTTTTTTTTGTTTTGTGTTAATTAGCCCTGCAGTTTTGGCGGCAAATAGCGTGATTGACAAAGAAACTGGACCCGCTGAACCAGGTTTTTTTCATACACCTAACTATGCAAACGACGCAGCCTGTATTCAAGCGGCACTGGATTACTCAAAAAGCGGGGATACAATAACTATCCGCAAAGGGGACTACTATATCACAAAAGGAATATCTCAAAAAAATAAAAACCTGAATATAATAGGAGAAGGAAACGTAACTCTTCACATTCAAACTTCTAATACAGAATATAACGATATTTATTTCGGTGGGTCACAGATAACAAGCGGAACCCTGAGTACTGATGCCAGGAAAGACTCATCTCAAGTGGTCTTAACTGATGCTTCCAAGGTTAGCAAGAATGACTTAATTAAAATCTGGAAAAATGTTCCTTGGTGCCCTTCAAATTATCCTGATAATTATCCTGACCAAATGACAGGAGAAATTTATGCTGTTAAAAGTGTAACAGGAAATGTTGTTACTTTAAATCAACCACTTCTTAGAGACTACAAATTATCCGAGACTGTAAATGTCGAGGTGTACAGACCTGTTCAAATACATATAAAAAATATAAGGCTAGAGGATACAGGTGAGGCTATGTCTCATCATGGACTGGCTATGCAATATTGCAAGGATAGTTCTGTCACTGACTCCTGGTTTAATGAATGTGGTTTCGGTGCTATTTGTCTTTACTCCTGTTTTAATGTGAGTGTTAATAATAATGAGATTTACAATTCAACTCTCCCCAATTCTGGGTATGGTGTAAACGTAGCTAGCGGTACGGCTTTTGCTAATATAGAACAGAATCACATAGAGAATTGCAGGCATGCTATAACAGGAAATTCAGCTGAACTTAAGTCTTTAAGTCGAGATGTCTTTATTGCCAACAATACTCTAATAGGAGCAAGTATCACCGGCTCTAATGTTGTTGATGCCCACGCTGATACTATTGATTTTGTCGTAACTAGAAACAAGATATACCCGCAAATAACATCTGAAACCCTATACTATTGTACATTTTTAGAATACAGGTCACCGCAAGAGCTTCCATTCTATTTTGCATTTTCAGATGGTACCCAACAGTCGACTTTCTCGAACAATGAAGTTTTTGGCGGATATGGAGGGATATTTGCACGCGGCGCTGTAGGTAACGGAGTACACGTTTACGAAAATAATACATTTAATGATATGTTGGGTAATATGTATGAAGGAGGAAATGGAACCGATGAGATACTTATAATAAGGAATAATATTCAAAACAATGGGACGCGTGGAATTATTTTCCCATTTTATGGAGGTTTCAAGGATATAGTAATAAGTGAGAACACTTTTAGCAATCTATCTCATCAGGGAGTGTATCAGAAGTTTCTAATAAACGGGGTAAACTCAGATATTTCTAAAAACACTTTTGAAAATCTGGGCCGGGAAGGAATATATATCGATGGGAATTCCTTGAAAAATGGTGCTGTGAAAATACAAAATAATATCTTAAAAAATGTGAATACCTCGAATTCATCCTCCGGAGTCACAGTCAAAAATGTTCAAAACCCCGAAATCAGCGGAAACAAGATAATTGAAGGCCCGATATTTTCTGTTGCTGCTTTTTTGGAATCTCCAAATCCATGAAAAGCCCCACTTAAGGTACAGTTTTATGACAGAAGTACAGGTTTACCAACTTCATGGTAATGGACTTTTGGAGACGAGACAAACTCAACAGCCAAAAGTCCAGCTCATAACTATTCAAATGTAGGGAAGTATACCGTTAGTTTGACAGTAAAAATGCTAAAGGCAGTAATACTAAAACTATTTCTGGATATATTCTGGATATATTAAAGTTCAGTAAATAATGAATTCCCTAAATTAAAAACAGTAAAAAAGTAAAGGATAAAGGACAGTGAGAGTCATCGAGCAAGTCTTACTAAAAAAGCAAAAGTATTCTTTTAGTCAGACTTGAGAATTACCTTTTTTTACAATTTTCAGTAACTGACTCTCATAATCCAGTTTATTAATTTATTTTCAGCTTGTTTAAGATTTTCAAAATTCTCCTCCTACTTCTTTGCACCAGTGCAGCCAGCTATTTCTTTGCAGATTTGTTTCTCTTCTATCCTTATTCCTTGACAAACCTTTCTATAATTTTTTACAATTACCTGATTTTTACAAATTTAGGATTTTAATAAAAAAGTTTAAGAATCTAAACAACTTAAAAATATTAACATTTTTATATGGTAAATATATAAAAAAAAGGAGTAGGATAATGAAAATTAACAAAAAATTATATTCAGTAACCTCAGTATTAACAGTTCTGATTTTATTTTTAATTCTGATTCCATCTACGGCATCAGCAGCTTCTTCGTCTGCAATCACTGAAACTCGGATAACCAACCATGGAACGGCATCCAATCCAGATATCTATGGTAACAATATAGTGTGGCAGGATAACCGCAATGGAAACTGGGAYATATAYATATTTGATCTCTCAACTAAAAAAGAAATTCACACTACCAATACAACAGATCAGATAACTCCTKCTATTTATGGAAATCTGGTAGTTTGGGAGGATGGGCGCAACGGAGGTCATGACATTTATATGGAAGACCTCTCTACAAAAAAACAAACTCGGATTCCTACAAGCGGCGAAGTATCGACGCCTGACATCTATGGAAACAAGATAGTGTATGTCAAGCTGGCTTTTAATGAGAGGGAAAGTTGGTATGACCTCTACATGTATGATCTTTCCACAAAAAAGGAAACTCAAATACCAACGGAAAGCTCAGCGCACAGTCCTTCCATTTATGGTGATAAGATAGTGTGGTTAGACTTTGATGCATTCAACGGTGGAAACTACTATATCTACATGTATGACCTTTCCACAAAAACCCTAACTCAAATCGCTAAAATCGACTGGGGTAAAGGCCAGATTGGTGTGCCTGAAATTTACGACGGCAAGATAGTTTATAGTGCAGATTTCAATTGGTCGGATAACATGTATGATGATATCTACATGTATGATCTTTCCACTAAAAAAGAAACTCAGATAACTAACATTTCAGGTGTTCAGGCGTGTCCTGTTATCTATGGCAATAAAATAGTGTGGGAGGATGATGGTGGAGATGATGATGGTAATACAAATCATGGTATCTACATGTATGATATTTCCACTAAACAGGAAATGAAAATCAGCGCCAAAGAATCGGCATACTATCCTGCTATTTACGGTAATAATATAGTATGGCAATATAGTGACCGTTATGTAACCGGCGACATCTACATGGCTACTCTCGGTTCAGACCTCCCTGTAGCTGCTTTTTCTGCATCTCCAACTTCTGGAAATTTGCCCCTTAAGGTTCAGTTTTCTGATAAGAGCACAGGTTCTCCAACCTCATGGAAATGGAATTTTGGAGATGGAAAAACTTCAACATCCAAAAATCCTGCACACACGTACACTAAAGCCGGAAAATACACTGTCAGTCTAACAGTAAAGAATGCAGCTGGAACAAACACAAAAACAATAAAGAACTATATAACTGTAAAAACAGCTCCTGTAAAACCTGTTGCTGCATTCTCTGCCTCCCCAACTTCAGGATATGCACCACTGAAAGTAAAATTCACTGATAAAAGTGCCAATAGTCCAACTTCATGGAAATGGAGTTTTGGAGATGGAAAAACYTCAACATCGAAGARTCCTRCATACACGTACACTAAAGCCGGAAAATATAGTGTAAGCTTAACAGTAAAGAATGCTGCAGGAAGCAGTACGAAAACAATAAAGAACTATATTGTTGTAAACACGCTGAAAGCTCCGGTTGCTGCTTTTTCTGCAAAACCGACCTCCGGAAAAGCCCCSCTGAATGTGCAGTTTACTGACAAAAGTACCAATAGTCCAACTTCATGGAAATGGAGCTTTGGAGATAAAACTTATTCAACATCCAAGAACCCTGCGCATAAATACAGYAAAGCCGGAAAATATACTGTAAGCTTAACAGTAAAGAATGCTAAAGGCAGTAGCACTAAAACTATTTCCGGATATATTAAAGTCCAGTAAATAAACACAGTAAACTCACGAATTAATTGAGGAAATATAGTAAACTCACGAATTAATTGAGGAATATAGTAAACTCACGAATTAATTGAGGAAATATAGTAAACTCACGAATTAATTGAGGAAATATAGTAAACTCACGAATTAATTGAGAAACATAGTAAACTCACGAATTGATTGATGATTTGCTAGATTCCTCAAAATTCCTTATTTTTTAATAATACCCACATTCAGCAGTATTTTTACAAAAACTAATATTTTCCATGCTAAAGTTTTTGGAACATATTCAAGTAATTATGGCTCATGATAGCGCCTGGTGAGAATTGAATGATATCGTTTTTTGGTTTAGAACTTAGTTTGACAGCATTCACTAATTGATACTGAATATTTTCCTTCTTTTTGGTCTAATTGAGCTTGACAATTCGTTTAAATTTTTAAAAATTTGTTAGATCTTCTATGTAATTTCATTCCTTTTTGCTGCTATCCTTTGTGCATTATTTCTTCGATTCAAAAAGACATTCTGTTGCAGAACAAAGTCCTTCACCTTCAAGTTCAAGGGTTGAATGCTCTATGTGATGTCCCTCTAAATTGCTTTTAATAGATTGCCTCATTTTATCCAGTGTTTGTAAATATTTGTCTTCCACAACTACATGAGCTGTTAAAAGAACGGTTTCTCCTTCCAGAGACCATATATGGAGATCATGAACCATCTTCACTCCTTCAACCGATAAGATAGATTTCTTAATCTCATCAATGTCGATATACTCAGGGACTCCTTCTAGAAGAAGGTTAAATATTTCTTTTGCGTTTTTAGAAACTCCCCATAATACAAAAACAGTGAATCCGATTGTCATTATAGGATCAATAATTGGTTTGTCCCAGAACCGTATAATTATCGACCCGATAAGCAGGACTATCCATCCCAAAATGTCTTCCAGAAGATGCCAGGATAATACTTTCTCACTCTGGCTTATCCCTTTCTTTAATCGAAAATATCCCAGGCCATTTATGGTAATTCCAATGACTGCAATTAAAACCATTCCTTCGGCGTTTACAGGTTCCGGGCTGATCAGACGCGGGACGGCCTGAGTAAGTACAAACAACGACCCGGCTACAAGTACAATAATAGTAAACGTTGCAGATAAGAGAGATAACCTTCGATATCCAAAAGTCATTTTACTTGTTGCAGGTTTTTTTGCTTTCTTTTCTGCATACCAGGCTATTATTAACGCAAAACTGTCAGCAAAATCATGCAATGCATCAGCTATCAGTGCCAGGCTGTTTGTTAAGAATCCTCCAATCAGTTCTATGAATGTGAAGAGTATGTTCAAAGCCGCAGCAAACCCTACATTTTTTTCCCTATCCCCCATAAATAGTTCATTAACTCATGTTGCTGTTAAACCTTATGTTCCAATGTAACTGAAAACTTAAAACAGTAAGGTCTGAAATTTTCAGGTCTGAACTCATTTTAGTTCCTAAAAAAATTGATGCAATAAAGATTAGATAATCTTTTATTCGTAAAATTATATAATATCTACTTAGTCTCTTTACTGATTTATCACATAATTGGCTGGGTAAATAGTCCAGGTTTGGATTAATGTGACTTTAGTAATAGATGATTCAGATATTATTACATAACCTGAAAATATCTGAACTACAAACTGTACATTAACTTTGAAAATAAAGCTAGTTGGGGGAAAATGAATGAAAAATAAGGGGAGGCTATGTTCAATAGCTTTAGCTTCAGTATTCCTGATTTTTGTTTTTTTGATTTTAATCTCAGCTGCATCTTCAGTGTCTCAAGTTACGAAAATTGGTACTGGATACGATCCTGCTGTTTATGGTAACAAGGTAGTATGGACAAATGGAGTTGTTATTCATCTATACGACCTGACCAACAAAACAGACACTACGGTTAGCTCTTCTGGAGCATCATGTCCTGATATTTATGACAACAAATTAGTGTGGCGTGATGAAAGCAGTGGAAGACCAAGACTTGCTGTGTACGATATACCAACAGCCACAAAAAGTTACATCACACGGAATGTAGACCAATATAGCAAACCTGCTATTTACGGCAACAGAGTTGTCTGGAGTGCAAATGAAAGTGTGTATCTGAGGGATATATCTAAATCCAAACAGACTAAAATCGGAAGTGGTAGTAATCCCGATATCTACGACACAAAAGTGGTTTATTATTCTTATTCGGAAGATCCAAACGCGGATATGGTTATCAGAATGTATGATATTAATACGAAGAAAAAAATAACTGTCACTTCATCTGGAGATCCAAATATACCACGTATATGGGGTAATAAAGTCATCTGGGCTGACGTATATAATCACCAGGGATATATTGCGATGTATGATATATCAACAAAGAAAACCGTAGACGTCACACATCAACTTGACACCGATCCATCTGGGAATGAGTACGGTGCCAGTACAGGGACGCACATTGACATACAGGATGAGAAAATTGTATACAATAAATGCGTTGATGATTATGAAGGCAAACCTGGAGTATATGTGTATAACATATCAACAGGAAAAAGTACACTGGTATATAAGTATCCTGAAGACGTTTATACGACGCCAGAAATATACGATAACATTGTTGTATGGGGAATAGACAAGAACTATGTTGATAGTGCGGATGATAATGATATCTACTTATGCAACCTTGCAGACTAACCCGAAAACCGGCAGCAGCTTTTGATGCTGATGTAACATCTTGTGTATCATCCTCTTGAAGTTCAGTTTACAGGTACGACACATTTATTCGAAGAATATCATGTGTGTTTAAGAAGGAAACATGAGCGACAACCAGAACTTAAACACAGCCAGAACTAAGGAGACATATAGCAAATGGACATGATATTCTCCGTGATTTCTTCTTCTCTTGCAGGTGGTCCGGGTGAAGGGCAGATAGGTTGTGTATGCCTGTATAATATAGCCTTGTTGCAGTGCTGACGATATTGCTGCTATTCTATCGGCTCAACAAAAATCCGGGGCTGCCTATCTACAAAATACTTTTTCTCTGACACTTGATGGTCGGCGTGCAATTAACTGCTTCGATTATTTGAGGTTAAAATAATAAATCTCATTAAAAAATTCAATCTCAACTGATATATCTACACGATTGAAATTTAATCCAAGTTAATTATATATTACTTGCCTCTGATGTTTAAATGCAATAGCATAGCGAACAAACAATATATGAATTCTCGTCAACTGATCATTGTATGAGAATTCGATTTTACTATTTTTTTCAATTTTGCACTGGCACCTTGAACCTTATAACAAATTCAGTCCCAGAACCTCTTTTGAGTTCAATTTTGCCCCCTAACTGGTCTACCAGGACTTCCACTAACTGTAAACCAAGAGAGCTGGAATCTTCTATATTAAACTCCTCAGAAATACCAGTCCCGTTATCTGAGACTATTAAAGTAAAATCAGTGCCGTCATAATTTTCTTTTGTTCTTCCCTGCTCTTTATCTGCTTGCTTTACAGAGTTTTCTTTGCGAAGTTTGATTTGAATTTTCCCATTATCTCTGCCTAAAAATGCGTACTTCAGGGAATTTGAAACAAGTTCATTAATGATTATTCCAAGTGGAACAGCGACATCCATATCAAAGAAAATGTTTTCTTCCAGCTCGACGTTCAGGCTCGTATTGACATTTCCAACTCTATAAGTCTGGAACAGATTTTCAACAAGCCTTTCAAGGTATGCCGAGAAGTTTAATGTATCTGTTCTTTTGCCTTCATGGAGCTCTTTGTGGATAAGGGCAATTGACATTACTCTGTCCTGACTCTCTTTGAAAGCGTTAAGAACTTCCACATCCTTAGCATATTTTCGGCTTCTGAACTTTTCAGCCTGCAGGTCAAGAAGAGAAGAGATCACTTGCAGATTATTTTTAATTCTGTGATGGATTTCTTTTTTTCTGGCTTCTTCAGCTTTTACAAGTAGTCTTTCCGCATTGATTTGCTCAGTAATATCTCTTGCAATAGCTGAGATAGCAATCAACTTTCCAGAAGCATCAAAAACTGGAGAATAAGTTATTGAAACATTTGTCATTGTGCCATCTTTTTTTAGCCGTAAAGTTCTGTAATGATGGACTTTTTCTCCATGTTTAACTTTTTTAATTATCTTTTTTATTTCCCCTTTAAGATTATCCGGTTCCAGTATTGAGACATTTTTACCCAGAATTTCTTCAGCAGAATAACCGTAAATATGTTCTGCCGTTTTGTTCCAGCTGGTAATAGTACCATCAAAAGACTCTGTTACAATAGCATCATTTGATGATTCCACAGCATCCGCTAATATTCTGATCTTCTCCTCTGTTTTTTTGCGATCTGTAATGTCCTGAATTGTTCCCCTCAGTCGAATTGGACTTTCTGTCTCATCAAAAACAACTTTGCCCTGCGCGTGGACTATACGTTCCTCTCCATCAACTGAGATCCTGTGATCAATGCTAAAGGATTTTCCAGTTAAAACACTTTTAATGGCATTATCCACATAGCTTCGATCTTCGGGATGTGTAAAGTTTAAGAGCTCACGATATGTATGAAAAAGCTTTTGGGGAGCGCACCCAAAGATACGACACATCTCATCAGACCAGTACATTTCATCAGTTGCAAGATTCCAATCCCAATTTCCAATATGAGATAATTTTTGGGCTTCAGAGAGTCTTCTCTCTTCCTCCATAAGTGATTCATAAGCCTTTTCAAGCTCTGATGTACGTTCTTTAACTTTTGCTTCTAAACTACCATGTGCTCTTTTAAGGGCTTCTTCTGCTTTTTTGCGCTCAGTTATATCCTGCGTTATACCAAAGCCGCCGGTTACCATCCCGTCTTTGTCAAGTTCAATATATGCTTTTTCACGCACCCATTTGATCTTACCGTCTACGGCAATTCGATGTTCTATGTCGTATGGTTCGCCTTCTAATCCCATCTTCCATTTCCTATCAACATATTCCCTGTCATCCGGATGAACTTTTGAAAGAAAAGTTTCATAGGTTAAAGGGATACCTTTTTGGACACCGAAGATGTGGTGATTTTCATCAGACCAGGTTAGTTTGTTTTTGCGCACATCCAGACGCCAGCTTCCGATGTTTCCCACGGTTTGAGCACGATCAAAATCCTCCCTGTTTTTCTCTAGCTTATCCACAAGGATATCGCTTTTTGCAAGCGACTGGGAAAGCTTGAAGTTACTGTAGCTTAGTTGTGAGAGTATGTTGGCAAGTTTCACGAAGAATGCCATTTTTTTGTTCACAGATTCCTTACTTAACCGTGGAACTTTTTCAAACGCTGCTATGTATTCCTCCTCGTTGAAACCATATTTTCTAGCCTGGGATCTGAAAAGCTCATAGTCCACAGGTTCCCCTTCAAAAAAGAACTGTCCTGAGAAAATATTGGCAACGTGCTTACCGCCTACCATGACTGGGGTCGCTACATCCCACATGTTGTTCTTGCACATGTAAAGCTTAAACTCTCCAGGGGGGACGCCAACGGATAGCTTTATGTCGCTTTCTATGCAGTTTTTGCAGGTTTCGGGGTGAATTCTATGAAATTTTGTGCAGATATCCTGCCATGCGACGCCTGCAAGAATATTGCCTTTCAGATCGATCAGGCCCACGGGAATGTGAACAAGCCTATAGAAATCATCCATGAGAGACTGGATCGCTGGAACATCAATAATATCAGTCAGATCAAGGTTTGCCACTTCACCAGCTTCACTTTCCGGAAGTTTTTCTTCAAATTCTCTCCAGTCACTTATATCGAATCCATAAATGTTTACGCATTTTTCTTCAGGTATCGGGTAAAACCCAACAAGATATACTCCTTTTCTCGTTTCAACTTTTATTTTTTCAGGTTTATTTAGGGAAATTACATTCTTTACGACACCTTCGATATAGGACGGCAGTTTCTCTCCTACTGCCATACCCCATTCATGTAATAAGGTCTCACCAGCTTTATTTGAGTAAAGGACAGTGCAATCATTTGCAACACTGAGTATAGGATTCGGATTTGTTGACGGAAATAGCTCCAGGTCTATTGTCATAATCCCCCTCAAGCTCCTCTATTTGATGGCGATATGCCTAACTTTACTATATTGTTATGACCACTCACAAGCTTGAGTATCTTCTTTAATTTAAAAAAATATATAGTTTATTAAATTTAAATGCTATCTCAAAATTTGTAATATCGCCAAACTTGAAAAACAATAAAAAATATCTACTAATGCAATACAAACCTGGAAATATATCATTTATCGTAACTATTTGGCATGAAAGTTGGCATGAAAGTTGGCATGAAATTTCTTTCAACTAATTAGTGAAGACGCTTTCCTTTATTAGTGAAGATGCTTTCCTTTATTAGTGAGGATGCTTTCCTTTATTAATGAAGATACCTTCCCTTTATTAGCGAAGATGCTTTCCTTTATTAGTGAAGACGCTTTCCTTTATTAGTGAGAATGCTTTCCTTTATTAATGAAGATACCTTCCCTTTATTAGCGAAGATGCTTTCCTTTATTAGTGAAGACGCTTTCCTTTAAAGAGATAACTAACGGGAAAAGGGGAAATTTAAACAGGAGATCAAAATGACAGATCCGGTTCAACCACTGGTAAGCTTATCAAAAAAGTCCACTGAACCCAAAATGATAGTCAACCTCAGACGCATCAAGCGTAAAATCCTGATTATGAGTGGAAAAGGCGGAGTTGGGAAAAGCACAGTTGCAGCAAACCTGGCTATCGGACTGGCTCTGCATGGATATAGAGTGGGACTTCTGGATTGCGATATTCACGGCCCGACCATTCCCACGATTTTCGGCATGGAATCTATGAAGCCAGAAGTTAGCGAAGAAGGCATAATGCCAGTTGAGGTCCTTCCCAATCTTTCGTTGATGTCTATAGGTTTTCTACTCGAAGATAAAGACTCTCCCGTCATATGGAGAGGACCATTAAAAATGGGGATTATCGAAAAGTTACTGGAAGACGTTGTCTGGGGAGAACTTGACTTTCTGATTATAGATCTGCCTCCGGGCACAGGAGATGAACCCTTGAGCCTGGCCCAGTTGATCCCCAATATTGACGGTTCAATACTTGTAACAACTCCTCAGGACGTAGCTCTCGTCAGCGTCCGTAAATCAATCGGTTTTTCTAAAAACCTCAATGTCCCTATTATAGGCATTGTTGACAACATGCATGGTTTGGTCTGCCCCCACTGCGGCAAGCCGATAGAAGTGTTCAGGAATGGAGGAGTGGAAAAAGCTTCGAAAGATTTCAACATCCCTATCCTTGCCAGACTTCCTATAGAACCAAAAGTCGCAGAAATGGAAGATAAGGGCACAGTTGTCCTGGAAATGCTTGAACATGACACGGAGTGGCAGAAAAACTTTGAAAATTTTGTGGCCACAGTAGAAAAAATCCTGTACGAAAAATAAGCGAGATAAGTAGTTATAGAATTTAATGCAGTTAAGAATTACGCACCTGGGGTTCAAGATCAATTACAGTAAAATCAATTACAGTAAAATCAATTACAGTAAAATCAATTACAGTAAAATCAATTACAGTAAAATCAATTACAGTAAACGCTATGGTTTTAATTTGCGTTTTAAATAGTTAAAAGATTTAATAGCTATTGATTTTTCAGTTCAGCTGCATAAATCCTAAAAAAATAAAATAAGGGAATCAGGCTCTCCCGTTATTGCAGTAATACTTAACTACGTTTGCATTCTCTAGATTGTTCTCTTTCCAGACAGCGCAGGTATAACAAATGCAGTCTTTGTTAGGATTTAAGTCTTTACAGGCAGCTTCACCTGCCGAACAGTAGACTCCAGGAACACTTTTCGGCGATGGAGATTTACCTTCTCCTAAATTTTTCGCTTCACTTTTGAAGTTTCCCATTTTTTCCAATGCGCATGCACTCTCGGATTGCACAGGACACTGCGAACACATACATCTTTCGAGATTTGATGCAATATAAGGAACTTCTACAGATTTACTCATATTACTCATTCTACTCCCCCTTCAATATTATAATATTCGTGAAATAATATTCATTCCGTATTCTGGATTTATAGAATAAAATCTTTTTCAGTTTTCAGAATTGTTGTGACTTGGGGCTTATTTGAAAAGCCAGCGATATATGTTGAAAAGTTAATCCTGGCAGGCGAAGAAGATGGACCTCCATTTTTCCGAAAAAGCCGAAAATCTCCTCAGGGCCTGTAAAATGGATGAAGAGTAAAAGATCCGCCAGGATGCCAGAAAAAACGGCCCCCTTTCTCCGAAAGAAAAGCTTTCCAGGGACTGCACAGTCAGAGGAAAGGTAAGCTGTGAAATTATTCATAACAGGAAAAACAATTGAGAATCGCTGAATTTACTTTTCGCGGGCTATCAGGTTATTGCTTTATCTTAGCCCCAGACTCTCACCGGTCGCAAGCGACCGGCTTTTCCGAAAAAAAGACTGAGAAAAAAGACTGAGAAGACGCAAACCTAAAAGAAGAAATAATTATTTTTGGAACAATTACACTGAAGAATTCTGCCACATCTCAAAATGTGTGATAAGAAATAATCCCCAGGTAATCCAGGAGAACAATAGTAAGTGCCACAAAGCTGAGGACCAAAAACAAACCGGATATCCGTATAAGCTTATATTTCCCTTCCAGGATCTTTTCAAACTTTTTCTTAGAATCCCGGCTTGAATTTATGTTTATACCATATTTTTTCCTGACCAGCACCATTAACGCAAAAATCAGGCTTATGAGCCACAAAACAAGCGGAGCCGCGTATATCAGGACTGAAACTCCTTCCATGCTTTTTACATCGGAAAACGTTATGGCATGGAAATAAATCCCTTCTAGCAGCCCTGTTATGATAACAAACTGTTTTGCAGTGTCTTCCACGCTGGAAATGGATTCCCCAACAATTTTTTCGGCATTCTGCTTCCAGAAAGGGTTCGGTTCCGCTTCCCTTACAGGAGCTTCCTCTTCAGCACCTTTTTCTCCGGAATCCTCACTATTCATGTTTTCACTTCATATTCAAATTCTTTCTTGCAATTGGGGCAAGTGAGATCTATAAATAAGCTTTTAGCAGTTTTTCTCCTGAGTTTATCCTTTATATCAGAAAACCCCACACGCACTACAACTGTTTCTCCGTCTTTAACAACTTTTTCTACATCAGTCTTATATTTGTACCAGCAATGAGGGCATTTAATAAGCTCAATAGTCATCTTTCATCCCTTACTTTTTCGAGACAGTTTTTAAATATCTTCCACCATTTTTTCTTATTTCTCCCACTCTGTCTTTTTTTATCCATTTTTCCTTTTAATCTTTTAATGTCTTTTCGTGCCAGCTCTATATAAGGAGATCTCAGCTGATCGAATATTTCAAAAGCAGTGGAATAAGCTCGAAGAGCAAGTTCGTACTCCTCTTCTTCTTCGTATATTCTTCCCATTTGTCCCAGTGTTATTGCAATTCCGCTTTTGTTTCCCAGCTCTTCTTTAATTTTCAGTGACTGGTTATACTTTTTCACTGCTTCTTCGTAGTTGCCCTAGAAATAATGAACATTTCCAAGCGCGTGCAGTGTTCCTGCAATTCCGCTTTTGTTTCCCAGCTCTTCAAATGTTTTCAGCGACTGGTTATACTTTTTCACTGCTTCTTCGTAGTTGCCCTGGAAATAATGAACATTTCCAAGCGCGTGCAGTGTTATTGCAATTCCGCTTTTGTTTCCCAGCTCTTCTGAAATTTTCAGTGACTGGTTATACTTTTTCACTGCTTCTTCGTAGTTGCCCTGAGAATAATGAACATTTCCTATCTGATGCAGTGTTTGTGCAATTCCGCTTTTGTTTCCCAGCTCTTCTGAAATTTTCAGTGACTGGTTATACTTTTTGATTGCTTCTTCGTAGTTGCCCTGATCCTGATGAATCATTCCAAGCGCGTGCAGTGTTWKTGCAATTCCGCTTTTGTTYCCCAGCTCTTCTTTAATTTTCAGTGACTGGTTATACTTTTTCACTGCTTCTTCGTAGTTGCCCTGATCCTGATGAATCATTCCAAGCTGATGCAGTGTTATTGCAATTCCGCTTTTGTCTCCCAGCTCTTCAAATGTTTTCAGCGACTGGTTATACTTTTTCACTGCTTCTTCGTAGTTGCCCTGGAAATAATGAACATTTCCAAGCTGATGCAGTGTTCCTGCAATTCCGCTTTTGTTTCCCAGCTCTTCTTTAATTTTCAGTGACTGGTTATACTTTTTGATTGCTTCTTCGTAGTTGCCCTGATCCTGATAAATCATTCCAAGCGCGTGCAGTGTTATTGCAATTCCGCTTTTGTTTCCCAGCTCTTCTTTAATTTTCAGTGACTGGTTATACTTTTTCACTGCTTCTTCGTAGTTGCCCTGACCCTGATGAATCATTCCTATCTGGTGCAGTGTTTGTGCAATTCCGCTTTTGTTTCCCAGCTCTTCTGAAATTTTCAGTGACTGGTTATACTTTTTCACTGCTTCTTCGTAGTTGCCCTGAGAATAATGAACATTTCCTATCTGGTGCAGTGTTTGTGCAATTCCGCTTTTGTTTCCCAGCTCTTCTTTAATTTTCAGTGACTGGTTATACTTTTTCACTGCTTCTTCGTAGTTGCCCTGATCCTGATGAATCATTCCAAGCGCGTGCAGTGTTATTGCAATTCCGCTTTTGTTYCCCAGCTCTTCTTTAATTTTCAGTGACTGGTTATACTTTTTCACTGCTTCTTCGTAGTTGCCCTGATCCTGATGAATCATTCCAAGCTGATGCAGTGTTCCTGCAATTCCGCTTTTGTCTCCCAGCTCTTCTGAAATTTTCAGTGACTGGTTATACTTTTTCACTGCTTCTTCGTAGTTGCCCTGACCCTGATGAATCATTCCTATCTGGTGCAGTGTTTGTGCAATTCCGCTTTTGTTTCCCAGCTCTTCTGAAATTTTCAGTGACTGGTTATACTTTTTCACTGCTTCTTCGTAGTTGCCCTGAGAATAATGAACATTTCCTATCTGGTGCAGTGTTTGTGCAATTCCGCTTTTGTTTCCCAGCTCTTCTTTAATTTTCAGTGACTGGTTATACTTTTTCACTGCTTCTTCGTAGTTGCCCTGATCCTTATGAAGCTTTCCAATCTGGTGCAGTGTTWKTGCAATTCCGCTTTTGTTTCCCAGCTCTTCTTTAATTTTCAGTGACTGGTTATACTTTTTCACTGCTTCTTCGTAGTTGCCCTGAYCCTGATGAATCATTCCWAKCTGGTGCAGTGTTTGTGCAATTCCGC
>NZ_WJBJ01000001.1:88671-130060 GCF_020804205.1 Methanosarcina sp. DH1
CTTCAAGAAAAAGAAGTTGTATTAGCCTTTGATTATACAGATGAAGATTTTTATGGTGACCCTCAAGGTTTCTGGATACATGGATGGACTGGAGAACATGGAATATCTGGGAAATTCAAATTCTTGACATGTTCAATTGTCAGTTCAGATATTCCACAAAAAATTCCCCTTATTTCAGTTCCGGTTAGGATGGGGCACAATATGGCATATACTGTGACATGGTGCCTTACAGTCATTGAACCAATTGTAAAATCGATTTCTCTAATTTTGTTTGATAGGGGATTCTACAGCAAAGAACTCATGCTGACACTTTCCAATTCAAAGTATCCATATCTGATTTTTGTCCCAAAAAACCCCAAAATTAGAAAAGAACTTGCTCAAATGGAAGAAGCTGAAAAGAAAACAATGCAATACAAATTCAAGCTCAACATAAATAAAACGGTTCTGAAAGGTGAAACCACTCTGGCATTGCTGAAACAAATATTCGATAAACAAAGCGACAAATCATATGATTGGGCATTCGCCACTAATCAGTCTACAATTGATCTTGACCATATTATTGCATCATATAAAAGAAGATGGAGAATTGAGACTGGTTTTAGAATTCAGGATGAGGCACGTATCAAATCCAAATCAACAGATGTAAATGTTCGATTTTTCTACTTCGCTTATGAACAGGTATTGCAACTGCTATGGATTATCCTGTATAAAGAAGAGGAGAGTTTCAAGGTATTCATGATAGACATGTATGAAGAATGCTTGAAAAGGTACAAAAATGTGTAAATAAGCGGCCACCTCCATTGAACCAGTGACGTGGAGGTGTAGGTCAATGGATCAACAGGGAGCCATTGATAGTGACCCCGCAACAAAATATGGGAACAATTCTACTTTTATCATTAATATTAGCTTGTCGTATGCAAAAGCCAGATATTATTCGGAGATACTGATGTCTTAAGTATATCAAATCCATAAACGTACATCATCAATGATGCAATACCAGGACGAACTTTATAGAAGTTTGCCTTTTTATATTTAGAATTGTTTTCTCTCGCTCTTCAAATCTAAGATAATAAGATTCACGATTTAAACTACAAAACCAACAGCCTTAAACTCGTAACTTTCAAAACTTAAATTTCAACTATGATATCTATTGTACTTTATTTTGTATCATAAATATGTAATTCTTAATTAATTTGAGGTAAGATGATTACAAAAATTTAATTTAAAATGTGATATTTTGTGAAAGTACAAAAATTCAAATCTGAAGAGATTTTTGGTTTAGTGTTAGGCGCTGTACTTAGTTTTATTATGTTCAGGTTGTCTTTTAAGACGAGCGATGTATTACATTTTTCTAATCAAATAGTTATTTGGGTTAATATAGGTCTTACCATTTTCTTCATAATACTGGGGCATTATATAGTCTCAAGAAAAGTAATTGACGAAAAAAAGAGAATTGAAGACATAATAGGGCTTAAAAGTAATTTACTGGGTTTTTTCCTATGGCTTATTGTAATAATAATTGCAACCTTGTTGAACATAGAAATTAATAAGACTGCGATTATATCAGGAGGTTACATTACAATACTTTTGATCACTCTTTACATGGAAAAGAGGGAGGTTAAAACACAGAACCTTATGCAGATAAATTAATGAGAGCTATGTAGCCAATGGAATAATGGTGCATAATTGCAGATCTGCCCTCATTCTTGTTCCTAGATCTGCCCTCATTCTTGTTCTTATAACAATTAGGACTTACGCGGTTGAAACGAGAAATCGATAGCGTTAAACCTTTAACGGTCTAAAAAGAATCTCTGACTACACTGTCTATTGTGGTTGATTTTATATTTCAAGTGCGTAAATCTTAAACAATGAAATATGATAAGTCAATGCTCTTTGAGAATCGGGATTTTACAAAACAGATGAATCAAAACTTTGAATTTCTTGATACTAAAACAATTAGCATTAGATAACAGTAAACGCTAAAATCGTAAAACACTGGAAAAGTAAAATACTAAAATCGCAAACAATAGTACTGTGATTCCGAAGTAGATTCATAAAACGTGACCTTTGAATAGCTCCGACGATCACATATTTTTTTCAGGAAATAAGGAATTGATTTTGGAATCGAATCACTAGAAAAGTAAAATGCAAAAATAGTAAAGCACTAGAACAGTAAAGCGCTAAAACCCTAAAATCTTAACAATCGCATTACTTTTAAGGCAAAAATTCCTACTTTAGATATATGTGTAAAAGAATATTTAAAGTAGTATAAAGTTACATTGATTTTTCAACCTGAGGTAAATTTTCATGGAATTCACCATTGCAGAAGAACTTGCCAAAAATCAAAAGTCAATAAGCGTTGCAGAATTTTTTGAAAAAAACCGACAGATCCTGGGTTTTGATTCGGCTCCTCGAAGCCTCATAACAACCGTAAAAGAAGCTGTTGACAATGCCCTTGATGCCTGTGAAGAAGCAGGAATTCTGCCCGATATTCTTGTCCAGATTGAAAGAACCGGACAGGACTACGTAACTGTTATTATAGAAGATAACGGGCCAGGAATTGTAAAAGAGCAAATTCCCAAAGTTTTTGCAAAGCTTCTCTATGGTTCCAGGTTCCATGCTCTCAAGCAAAGCAGGGGACAGCAGGGAATAGGAATTTCCGCAGCCGTGCTCTATTCCCAGATGACTGCGGGCAGGCAGACGAAAATCCTCTCCAAAACCGGCTCCGGTAACCCTGCACATTATTACGAACTTATGATCAATACCAGCACGAATGAGCCTGATATCCTGAAAGACGAGATAAAAGACTGGTTCCGTCCGCACGGGACTCAGATCGAGCTGGAAATGAAGGCTGCCTACGTAAAAGGAAGAAGACAGTCAATTTCCGAGTACCTCAAAGCTACTGCAATCGTGAATCCCCATGCAAGAATTACCCTTATAGAACCTGACGGCAATGAAGAAGTTTTTGAAAGAGCCACGGATAAGATGCCCGAGCCAGCCGAAGAAATCCTGCCTCATCCTGAAGGTATAGAGCTTGGCACTCTAATGAAGATGCTCCATTATACTGAGCGCCAGAAACTTGCTCCATTTCTTCGCTACTCTTTTTGCAAAATTGGGCTGTTGACTGCCGAGGAAATCTGCAAAGCTTCAGGGCTTGACCCTGAGATCGACCCTCATGCCCTTGGCCGCCACGAGGCAAGAAAGCTAATCGAGGCTTTTGAGAAGGTAAAGATCATGGCTCCTCCCACAGACTGCCTTTCCCCAATAGGAGAAGAGCTGATTTACAGGGGGCTTGAAAAAGAAACGAATGTGGATTTTATTGCCACAAGCACCCGAAAACCCGCAGTATATTCAGGAAATCCTTTTGTGGTGGAAGTGGGGCTCGCTTACGGAGGAAACCTTCCGAAAGAAGAAAAGATCAGCATAATGCGTTTTGCTAACCGTGTGCCTTTGCTTTACCAGCAGGGAGGCTGTGTGACAACACATGCCGTAGAAGACATTAAATGGAAACAGTATGGCTTAAACCAGCCCGGAGGAGGAGTTCCTGTAGGGCCGGCTATCCTCCTTATCCATATTGCTTCTATTAACGTGCCTTTCACTTCAGAATCAAAAGATGCTATTGCTGACATTCCTGTGATTAAGGACGAGATTGACCTCGCGATCAAAGATGTTGCAAGAAAGCTCAAGCACTACATGAGTAAGCAGAGCAACCTCAAGAAGCGCCGGGAAAAAGAGATTATTATTACAAAGGTCCTCCCTAAAATGGCTGTAAAAGTTGCGAATATCCTGGAAAAAGATGTCCCTGACATTAATCCAGTTGTTGCAAAGATTATGGGAAACCTGCTGGTACACAGAAAAGTGAAGAAAAATGAGGATGGGACTGCAGACGTTATAATAAAGGTCAAGAATTTCGGAACCTCTACATACTCTTTCAGGGTTCATGAAATGCTTCCCTGGACAATACTCGGAGCAAAGCCCGAACCAAAGGTTGTGACTCTGGGCAATGATTACGATTATGTATGGGATATCTCCGCAGCAACTGGTTCTTCAAAGGTTCTAAGCTACAGGATAGAATCTGCAATCGACAAAGAACTCGGGAAATTTCCGGACCTTGTTGTGGAAGGGCTTGAAGAAGAGCTTGTAACCGGGGCAAAAGCCTTTAAGGGGGCGTAAAAATGGCCAGAGAAATAAGTAATAAAAAAGCTCAGCGAGACATCCTGGCAAAAGAAAAGCTGTTTGGGCTTGCAGAGAAGATTTACAACCAGTTTGAAGATGAGGTTGTCCCAAGCATCAGCCTTCCAAGCCGGACAAAGTCAAATCTGGAATATTCCGACGAGAGCGATGTCTGGGTCTACGGAGACCGGGAAAGCGAGAGAAGTGCAAAAACCGTAAAAGGGGCATTCCAGCTCCTGAAAACTACTTACGCCACCGAGTTCCTTATAAACGAGCACCTTGCCCAGAACCGCGGTTCAACGCTTCGAGAACTTTACTATATCTCGGAAGGCTGGGAAGCTGCGAAATTCAAAGAACAGGCTGAGAGCGACCGTCTGATCGAAGACCTTGAACTTCTCACAAGCCTTCAGAGAGAGTATTTCCATATGCGCCCTGAAGAAGACGGAGCTACCATGTTCGGGCCTATTGAAATTACAGAGCAGACAAATCGCGGAGAACGGAATATTCACTGCCAGAAGGACGTGGGGGAAGGAGGGTACCAGATTCCCTTCAATGTGGAAAATATTGAATTCAAAGCTCATGATGCAAGCATGATTATTGCCATAGAAACCGGTGGTATGTACGCACGTCTAATGGAAAATGGGTTTGATGAAGCCTACAATGCGATCCTTGTCCACCTCAAAGGCCAGCCTGCCCGTTCAACCCGAAGGATTATCAAGCGCATGAACGAGGAATTAGGGATCCCCGTAGCCGTTTTTACGGACGGCGACCCATGGTCTTACAGGATCTATGCCTCTGTTGCCTACGGGGCTATAAAAAGTGCTCATCTCTCGGAATTTATGGCAACCCCCGCAGCCAAGTTTCTTGGCCTCCAGCCCTCGGATATAGTTGAATACGAACTCTCGACCGACAAGCTTACCGATCAGGATATAAATGCACTGCGGAGCGAACTTTCCGACCCGCGTTTCGAATCAGACTACTGGAAAGAACAAATCCAGCTCCAGCTCGATATAGGGAAAAAGGCCGAACAGCAGGCTTTTGCAGGAAAAGGCCTTGATTTCGTAACCGAGGTATACCTGCCCAATAGGCTCAAAGATATGGGTATGCTGTAACGCAAGCCTTTTTAAAAAAGGCTTGACCGAAAACCCCAAGAACCATTTGAGTCTGATAACCTTATCCCCTAACCCTATCGGCGTGATAAACCGGCGCAACGGTTTGTGATAAACCGGCGCAATGGTTTTGATCCAACAGGCGCAATGGTTTTGATCCAACAGGCGCAACGGTTTTGAGTTAATGGTTGAGGCTAATACTTACCGGTTAAGTTTATATAGAAACATTATAAATTAACGTGAAAAGATATTGTTTTTAAAAACTGCAAGCAAACCCGATCGGGGATGGTACCTCAGGATATCCAGGCAGTGCATCATGATAACTAAAAAGTATTCCGAACTGTTATTTAATTTGGAAATTGCTTTTTGAATTTGGAAAGATACCCTGGAGCTGTATATGCAAAAAAATCTGCTGATTAACAGTGTAAATGCCGCGACTCTTGCTCTAAATCCTTTTGAGACGAGAATTTTTGCGAGCTAAACAGCAAATATTAATTTAAACTAAAGACGTATTAAAAAATTAGTATGAAAAGCGCATATTTGGGCATAAAATTATGCTAAAAATTAGCTGTTTTGAGAGGATTAATACTGAAAAATCTTGTCCAATTTTCAGGGAATCTAAAGGCTTAAAATGTATGAGCGCATATTGAATTTGGTTCGTGGTAGAAAAGATATAATTGATATATAAAAAGCAGTAAATAAAAGCTGTAGTCTTATTGGATTGATACGAGTTCTAAGATCTATTTTGACAAAAGTTTCCCCGCGAATTTTTAAAAAAAGATATAATGTTACGTGATTTAGATAACTCTACTAGATTTTTATGGAGAATCAACTAAGATGAGTGATAAACAGGTTTACGATGCTTCGCACATCCAGGTGCTGGAAGGCCTGGAGGCTGTCCGGAAGCGTCCCAGCATGTATATAGGGAGCACGGATAGTCGCGGGCTCCACCACCTAGTCTATGAGGTAGTAGACAATAGTATTGATGAAGCTCTTGCAGGCTTCTGTACCAGGGTAAATGTTACAATCAACCCGGACGGGAGTGTGACAGTCCTGGATAATGGAAGAGGTATACCTATCGACCTCCATCCATTTCACAAAAAATCAGCTCTTGAAGTTGTAATGACTGTTCTGCATGCAGGAGGGAAGTTCGACAAGAACACCTATAAGGTTTCAGGGGGACTGCATGGAGTAGGGGTTTCTGTTGTAAATGCACTTTCGGAATGGCTGGAAGTTGAAGTATCAAGAGAAGGCAAAAAGTATTTCCAGCGCTATTCTCGTGGAAAGCCTGAGGCTGACGTTCAGGAAATCGGAACTTCAGAAACTACAGGCACAAAAACTACTTTTAAACCCGATGAGAAAATTTTTGAAACACTTGATTTCGATTACGAGATCCTTTCAAACCGTTTAAGAGAACTGGCTTTCCTGAACCGTGGCCTTACTATCAGCCTCAAGGATTTAAGAACCCCAGAAGGGCAGGCTGAGATTTTCACCTACGAAGGGGGAATAGTGGAGTTCGTGAAGTATCTGAACAATAAGAAACAATCTCTTCACGACCCGATTTATTTTGAGCGGCAAAGGGACGACATGGTAGTAGAAATTGCAATGCAGTACACAAGCAGCTATACAGAAAACGTGTACTCCTTTGCAAACAACATCAATACCCACGAAGGCGGAACTCACATAATCGGTTTCAAGACCGCACTGACAAGGGTTGCAAATGACTATATTAAAGCTAACAAGCTTTCCAAAGAAGACATAAAGCTCACAGGCGATGATGTAAGGGAAGGACTGACTGCAATCATCAGTGTCAAACTAATGGAACCCCAGTTTGAGGGGCAGACCAAGACAAAGCTTGGAAATAGTGATGTCAAAGGAATTGTGGACTCCCTTGTAACTGACGGGCTTGCGGAATACTTCGAGGAAAATCCCAAGGTTGCAAATGTTATTCTTGAAAAAGCCCTTCTTGCCCAGAAAGCCAGAGAAGCTGCAAAAAAAGCAAGAGAACTGACCCGGAGAAAAAATGCTCTCGAAGTAAGCACTCTTCCCGGAAAACTTGCGGACTGCTCGGAAAAGAATCCTGCAGCCTGTGAGATTTACATTGTGGAAGGTAATTCGGCAGGCGGTTCGGCAAAACAGGGTAGAGACAGGAGTTTTCAGGCTATTTTACCCCTAAGAGGCAAGATCCTGAACGTGGAAAAATCCAGACTTGCAAAGATCCTGAAAAACGAGGAGATCATTTCCCTAATCACTGCCATTGGAACAGGAGTCAGCGAGGACTTCAACCTGGAAAGTGCCCGCTACCATAAGGTCATTATCATGACTGATGCTGATGTGGATGGAGAACACATCAGGACTCTTCTTCTCACACTGTTCTTCCGCTATATGAGGCCTCTTATTGACGAGGGATACGTATACATTGCCCAGCCTCCACTCTACCGCATAAAGAAAGGCAAAGCTGAGTACTACATACACTCTGACAGGGAACTGGAAGCAAAGAAGAAAGAACTCGGGGAAAAAGGACTTGGAATCCAGCGTTATAAAGGGCTTGGAGAAATGAACCCCGAGCAGCTATGGGAAACCACCATGAAACCTGAGAGCCGGACTCTTTTACAGGTGACCCTGGAAGATGCGATTCGGGCCGATGAGATATTCAGAATCCTCATGGGAGATGAGGTTGAGCCACGCCGGAACTTCATAGAAGCGCATGCAAAAGAGGTCGTAAACCTGGACATCTGAGGTGGCTAAAAATGGCAAAATATGAAGACGAGAATAAATCTGAAGATGAATTGAAAAAATCTTATCAGTCTACCCTTATCCCCGAAGATAAAGATGGAGAGCCGGAAAATGAGGAAGGTTCGACCGCCCTTACACAAGAAGATCCAGGCAAAAAACTGGAATTAAACGTATCCGACCCTGCTTCAGATGATCCAGAAGACGAAGGTCTGGAGCCAGAAAGGAGTGGGGTTACTACCATCCTCATCGAAAATGAGATGAAACGCTCTTACATTAACTATGCAATGAGTGTAATCGTCGGAAGGGCACTTCCCGATGCCAGAGACGGCCTAAAGCCAGTTCACCGCAGGGTCCTTTTTGCCATGAAAGAGGCAGGGATTACGCACGACAAACCTTACAAGAAGTCAGCCCGTGTGGTAGGAGACGTGCTCGGTAAATATCACCCTCATGGAGATACTGCGGTCTACGACACTATTGTGCGTATGGTCCAGGATTTCTCTCTTCGTTACCCTTTAATTGATGGGCAGGGAAATTTCGGGTCAATAGATGGGGACGCGGCTGCTGCCATGCGTTACACTGAAGTCCGTATGGACAAAATCGCAGAAGAGATGCTGGTAGACATCGACAAGGAAACAGTCCCCTTCATGCCAAATTACGACGGGTCAATAGAAGAGCCCGAAGTCCTCCCTGCAAAACTTCCGAACCTTCTTGTCAATGGGTCCACAGGTATTGCAGTAGGAATGGCAACAAACATGGCCCCTCATAACATCGGAGAGGTCATTGACGGCATTTTCATGCTTATTGAAAATCCTGACGTCACAATTCCTGAGCTCATGACTGTAATCAAAGGGCCGGATTTTCCTACAAGTGCTCATATTCTTGGGACAGCAGGCATTAAATCGGCTTATATGACCGGAAGGGGTTCTTTAAAGATTAGGGCCGTTGCCGAGATTCAGGAGTTAAAAAAAGACAGACAGCAAATTATCGTAACCGAACTTCCTTATCAGGTAAACAAAGCCAGGATGATTGAAAATATTGCCCAGCTAGTTCGGGAAAAGGTAATCATGGGAATTTCCGATCTTCGCGACGAGTCTGACAGGGAAGGAATCAGGGTAGTTATCGAGCTTTCTCGAGGCACGAATCCAAAGGTTGTTTTAAACCAGCTTTATAAGCATACTCAAATGGAGACTACTTTCGGGGTAATCAATCTGGCTCTTGTTGACGGAAAACCAAAAGAGCTGAACCTGAAGGAGCTTCTTGAGATCTATCTTGAATACAGGGTGGAAATTATCCAGAAGCGTACCCTTTATGACCTCAAGAAGAGCGAGGAGAGAGCTCATATCCTTGACGGGCTCAAGATCGCCCTGGATAATATCGATGAGGTTGTCGCTCTGATTAAGGGCTCGGCAAACGCTGATGAAGCAAAGCAGGGTTTAATGGAGAATTTTGCCCTTGACGAGGTCCAGTCAAAAGCTATCCTTGATATGCGCCTGCAGCGCCTGACAGGACTTGAAACCCAGAAGGTGCTTGAGGAGCTTGAAGGGCTTGTAAAGCTGATAGGTGAACTCAGAAAAATCCTTGAGAGCGATGAGCTCAAGTACGAAATTATCAGGAATGAACTTCTGGAGCTCAAGGATAAGTATGGGGATGCTCGCAGGACAAAGATCGTGCAGGCTGCTTCTGAAGTTAGAGAAGAGGATCTGATTCATGAAGAGGAAGTTGTTGTCACGATTACCAATGGAGGCTACATAAAGCGCATCCCACTCAAGACTTACACTATGCAGCGCCGCGGAGGCAGGGGTATAATCGGTATGGAAATGAAAGAAGAAGACTTCGTGGAAAATCTCTTCATTTCCTCAACCCATAACTATATCCTTTTCTTCACAAACCTTGGCAGGCTCTACTGGGAAAAAGTATATGAGATTCCTGAAGGCTCCAGGCAGTCCAGAGGCAAAGCCATAGTAAACCTCCTGGAGCTTAAGGAAGGCGAAACAATCAATGCAATGATCCCGGTCAAGGAATTTGACAAAAACCACTACCTGCTTATGGCAACAAGGGCAGGTACTATTAAAAAGACTCCTCTCTCGGAATTCAAGAACCCGAGGAAAGCAGGCATAATTGCAGTCACCCTTGACGAAGATGACGAGCTTGTAAGAGTCCTCCTTACCAATGGCAAAAAAGAAGTCCTGATGGTTTCAAAGAAAGGCAAAGCTATCCGCTTCTATGAAGAAGATGTCCGCCCTATGGGCCGAACTGCAAGAGGTGTCCGGGGTATGACTCTTGAAGGCCTGGACGATGAGGTTGTCAGCCTGGACCTTGTTGACGAAACAACAACCCTCCTGACGGTGACCGAAAACGGCTTTGGCAAGAGAACCGAGTACTCCCAGTACCCTGCGCACCGCCGCGGTGGAAAAGGCGTGATAACAATCATTACTAACGAGAGGAATGGTCCTGTTTCAAGAGTCCGGTCCGTAGCCGATGACGATGAACTTATCTTCACCAGTGCCGATGGCATCATTATCCGCATTCCTGCTAAAGATATCTCGATCCAGGGCAGAAACACCCAGGGTGTAAGAATTATGAATCTAAAACCCGGCGACACAGTCGCAGGTATAGCCAGGATCCAGAACGGTAAAGCCGAAAAGAACCTTAAACTCACAGCCTTTAATGATAAAGAAGCCGCAGAAGCAACTGGAGCAGGAGAGGAAGCCGAAGCTCCGGAAGGCGAAGTTGAAGGTCTCGATGAGTTTGAAGAATTGGAAGACCTTGAAGCTGCCGACGAAGCTGAAGAAACCGGGGTAACCGAAGAGGATGAAGTAGAAGAGGATGAAGCAGAAGAGGATGAAGCAGAAGAAATTGAAAAAGAGTGAATAACGAATACGGGTGAAGAAAAATAATTCTTCACTCAAACTGCTGCCGGAGTCAAGATTTTTTAGGGATTTCTTTCCGGCAGCGGGCTTTTTTCCGGAGGGGAGCCGGGCAATGGACTTATTTTTCGGGGCGGGTTTTTTGAATCGATTTTTTTGAGGGATTGAGTACCGGAAGGTGTGTTTACATTATCTTCAGAACCTTATGCTGCGAATCTAAAAGTTTACTTATATAGATCTCGCTGGCGTTTTATAAGTGTTCATAACTAAACTTCTAAGCTGCAATTTAGTGATTAAAAAGAGTAAATGTTTTCTGATTGCCGGTTAATGTTACGATTTTTTGTTGTTCAGGGACTATTTAAGTTTTGTTGATTCTTAAAAACAGGTTCTGTAAGAGCTGAGTCAATAGAAAGTCCATAGAACGAACAGAGATAAATGGAGAAAAATCCTGTAAGATACATATTAATTATCATTTATACTGGATTTATGTATATTTGTTGTGATGAAATAAAAAATTTTTCTTATATATTAATATATAATGTTAAAAAGTTGTATATACTTAAACTACATTTTAGCTTATAACTCAACCATTTTAGATAAATTGTGTAAAGTATTTTCACACACAATATTACCTGAAAAATGGTGAGGGAGTTGATATAAAGGAGGAATTAAAGAATGCAAGAATTAGAAGTATTACCCCCAATAAATGCGACAGTTGGAGAAATATTCGAAATTTCAATACCCTCGAATCCTTCTTCGACCGGCTATAACTGCTTACTGTCAGAGATGCCAAGTTGTGTTTACTTTGTAGAGTCAACGTACGTACCTGATGAGCCCACTATACCGGGAAAAGGTGGAACCAGCAATTTCAAGTTTGTTGCAGTCGAAAGCGGGAGCGGCCCAATTATTTTCCATAGTGTAAAGTTCTCTCAGCCGCTGGATATATTGGAACCTACTCCTATGCAACAAAGGTTTGTTATAGTAGAGTAATGAAATGGCATTATTTTGCCATCAACTTTCCATTTTTTTGTTATAGCTGTTCATCTGTTTTACTCTAAGTTTCAGTCAAAGTTACTACTCCTCAACCTGTTTTTTTGCGGATTTTTTATCAAGGGCCAATTATTTCTGACAAAAATCAATGAGATTCCACAGGAGTAAAAACGTTTATGAAAATTTCCGGCGGCGGGCTTTTTTCCGGAGGGGAGCCGAGCAGTGGACTTATTTTCGGGGCTGGTTTTTTTAATCGCTTTTTTTGAGTGAACCACGCCGGTAAGTACAATTTTGAAGAATTTCTGAATTCAGGGCCGGTTAGAATAATTTAGAGGAATCTTAAAACGGGGTACCATACGACTGCGAAGCAGGCGGCGAAGACCGAAAAGAAGTGTGATTATTGACTAACACATTAAATTAAAAACAAAAGATTGATCAGGTCATACGTTAAAAGGATTCACAAGCAGTAAAGGAGCAAATAAATGTCCGAAGATGCAATTGCGAGATTAAAGCGAACAACTCTGTTTGAAAATCTGTATGAAAAAGAAAATTCATTAGAAGATCACGAAATTTCAGAAAATATAATTTCAGTTGTTTGTGAGATCGCTCCTTTATTAGAAAGAATTCCTGAAAACATGCCTGAATTCACTTTACATAACGCCAACCATAGTGCAAAAGTAGTCGAACTGATGGGCAAAATAATACCTTCAGATACTCTTGATCACTTGAATATTATAGAACTCTCGATACTCATTTACGCCGCATATCTTCACGATATAGGGATGACAGCTTCAAGAGACAAAAGAGAAGAAATTATTGCCAATAGCTCCGAATTTGCTAAACTTCGTATTTTCAATGAAGAACTAAGCCTTAAATTTGATGAAGCAAAAAGAGACGGAGATCATCGCACAGCGACATTTATTGAAGATAAACTATTCACGGAATTTCTCCGTAAAAATCATGTAAAACGTTCTCACGAATTTATTGAAAGAAAGTATGGATTAAAAGAAACGCCCATATCATGGAAAAGGATTCCCTATTATAAATTAGTGCAAGCAGTTTGTGATAGTCACGGTTTGCCTGTGAAAAATCTTTACGACACAAAATGTTGGCGCCGTAATACTCTGGTTGGGGATCAGAGTGTTAATGTGCAATATTTATCTGTCATACTCCGATTGGCTGATATTTTGGATCTTGATTCAGAACGTACACCTAGATGTTTGCTTGATTTTATTAACCCAAAGGATGAAACAAGCATCAAGGAATGGAAAAAACATCTTTCAATTATTGGATGTAAAATATCTCCAAAAGAAATCAATATAGAAGCAGAATGTGAACATCCTATCTATGAACGTGCACTTCGAGAATTTGTCGACATGATCGAAACTGAATTCAAAGAAAGTATCCTTTTAACATCATACTATAAAGATGACTTGGCAAAAATATATAGGCTAGATCTTCCAACAACAGTTACAAAAGAGAATATTCAATCTAATGGAAAATATATATACTCGGATTTTCATTTTAAACTTGATTTTCATAGAGTCATTGATCTTTTGATGGGGGATAGATTATATGGAGACCCTATTTTAACTCTCCGTGAACTTTTGCAGAATTCCGTTGATGCAGTACGTTACCGCGAATCATTGGAAAAGAAAGAGGGAAATTTCTTTTTACCATCCATAAAAATGACGTTGAAAGACGATGAGCTTATTATTGAAGATAATGGAATCGGAATGAATGAGTATATTTTCGAGAATTACTTTTTGCAAATTGGGAAAAGTTACTACAATAGTTCAGAATGCCGTACAAGCGAAGTAGAAATTGATCCAGTCAGTGAGTTTGGAATAGGTATTCTCTCTATTTTTATGGTAGCTTCCAGTTTTAGAGTAGAAAGTTGGAGAAAGCCACTTGATCCATTACATCCACATGATCCAATAAATGTTGAAATTCCCACTGCTTATGATTACTTTGTTCAAAGACCTTCCTCTCGTGTTGAGATTGGAACTAAAATAACTTTATCTCTAAAATCTAATCATCCTTTTTCTTCGATATCTTTAGTTGAGAAAATATCAGAGATTGCTCCTTTTATAGAGTATCCAATAGTCATTGAGACAAGCGAGAAAACAGTGACATATGAGCCTTATTTACCAGGTGAGAAAATATATGACGCAAATAATTTAAATGAAAATTTTGAAGTTACGTTTGATGAAGAAAAAGAAGGCATTCAAGGAAAATTGCTAATTTATAAATCTAGATTTCCTCGTTTAACTTATAATGTTTTTGCCCAAAGGGGATTTTCAATCCCTTGTGATAAACTTTTACCTAAAAGGTTCTTTCTTTATATTCAAGCATCAATAAACCTTTCAGACCAGTACAAGGTATCATTGTCTCCAAATAGGTCAGATGTAGTAGAAGATGAAAAATATAAAAAATTAATTGATAGAATTCAATCTAAAATTATGGAAGGGTTTGAGATATATTTGAAGACACTTAGATATTCAAGTCCACTTAATGTATATATTAAATGTGTTAATGAATTGTTGGAAAATGATATTTTAATATTAGACAAAAGATCTCCATCTCCAGGATTTATTTATCAAGAAGAAAGAATTGAAGAAACTATAACAGATCTTTTTCTTAGTTACGCTCCTATACTAACTATTTCAGATGATGGACATAGAGTGTACAAAACGATGAAAGAATTGGATAACATAACATTAGCAATTATTGGTACTAATGACTTGTCAGATAAAATATCTGACGCTAAAATATTGGAAGAAACTAAGCGACTTATTGGCGCAAAAACAGTTCTTCTAATGCAAGAAGAAGAAGGTATGCGACAGCGAAGTAATTTTTTAGAGAAAATTTTAGGAAACCCTTCAGATTTTTTTATTACGTCAATACCCGGAGTAGTAATTGAAACGTTTCAGAATAGAGAACTCGGTGAAAATCTGCCTTATATACCATATAGAAGATTCATACAGAGAATACATAATTATTCAACAGAAAAAATACCACTTTTTGTGCATTTACCAGGTCTTTATGAAGCAGATGATACAGAAATAATATATAACATTTATCACCCACTACTCGCAAAACTGTTAATTGATGGAAAGCCAAAAGATGAAGCTTCTTCAAAGGCAATATTCATATTAACCAGACATATTGAAGAATGTTTATCCCACTTATACGGTACTTTATACCCATCGTTTTTTAGACATAACTATAGACTACAGAAGAGTGTAAATATTAATTATATGTTAATTGGAGTTATTAAGTATTACCCTGAAATATTTCAGGAATTTTATGAAGCAGTTGAAAAATATTGGGAAGAAGCAAAAGATTTAGGAGTTATTTCTCGTGAAGAAGATTTTATTGGCTTTTCATTAGATGATCTGCCTTGGTTCTGGAACTGCGAATTAAGCGACTTTAACTTTGAATAAGATTTTTTCGAAAGAAGTGAAACTCCAATAAAATATTCAAAATGTTTATATTTTAGAAATTTTTCACTCAAACTAGTTCTCCTCCAATCTCCATATCGAAAACGAACCTGTAAACCGTTTTGAAATAAGCCCAGTATTTGACATACTGATCTCTCTCATCGCTCAGCGTAACAGTTACCGAACCGTTTTCTTCCGAAACGCTGTAAACAGGATAATCGATTTCCTGAGGAACGGCTGTGCTATAGAGTTTTCCGGTTCTTTCAATATACGCGGAGGCGTCGGGAACGGCACTGGTCACGCTAATTTTTCGATATAATTTTTTTTGGTCCCGGACCAGTAGCTCACTTTCATAATCCTGTAATGGGTGGAATTATAAGGATGTATGAAGGGAAACTTTCAAGTACGGTTCCTGGGGAAGAAAGGAGGAATCCTCCCGACTTACCCGAAAAATAAATGAAAATCAATAAATAAATGAAAATCAAAAAATAAATGATGAAAAAAGCAAATGAATCTATGTGAAAGATTCAGAGTTTTCAAATAGAAAACTTTTCCTCTCCCTTTTCTGTTGTTTCTTTTTCCTGCCTGACCTGAGTAATCAGCCTTTCGAGTTGGTCCCGTGAGATGCTTTTATGCTTTTCTTCGGTGCAGACCTTGACTTTCTCGATCAGAGCGCAAAGTTCCTCCCGCTCAAGGCATAAGCCTATGCTGTTAATAATGCCTTTTAGGGCTTTTGTGCCGGTGTGCTTTCCTACGACAAGGTTGCGCTTCCCGCCGACCATTTCCGGGAGGAAGAGTTCGTAGGTGCGCGGCTCTTCAAGGATCGCGGCAACGTGGATTCCGGACTCGTGGGTAAAGGCATTTTGCCCGACAACGGCTTTATTTATCGAGGGTGTAATGCCTGAATATTCCGAGACCATTTTAGAAAGGTTGGTCAGCTTTGTGGTGTCATAGCGGTCAATACCGTACTGAACTCTGAGGGCGACCATCACTTCTTCAAGGGAAGCGTTTCCTGCTCTTTCGCCGATTGCATTAACTGTGGTATGGAGTTGTTTTGCACCAGCTTCGGCGGCTGCAAGGGTATTTGCGGTTGCCATTCCGAGGTCGTCATGACAGTGGATACAGATCGAGGTATTAACTTCCTTGAAAATTTCGCTAACAAGATAGTGTGTCGTTGTAGGGTTAAGGATACCAATCGTATCTGCAAGGCTTACGTATTGCACTTTATACTCTTTTTCTACTTCCTTAAAAGCCTGTTTTAAGCGGTCGATAGGGGTACGGCTAGCGTCTTCGGCTGCAAAACGTACTTTTAACCCGTGATCGGTAGCGTATTCAATGGTTTCCTTGGCACAGCCAAGCATTTCCTCAAGGCTTCGATGATACTTGTATTTGAGGTGCATGTCCGACATTGCAATAAAAATACTTACAATATCGACATCACATTCAAGTGCAGCATCCACGTCCCCTTTTACTGCTCTTGAGAGACAGCATATCCTTGAATTAAAGCCCTGATTTGCAATTTCCTTAACGGTTTCCTTTTCGTTTGCGGAAACTACCGGAAATCCGGCTTCTATAACCTCTACACCAATAGAATCAAGCTCAGTGGCCATTGCCAGCTTCTGTTCCTTTGTGAACACAACTCCTGGAGTCTGTTCCCCATCGCGCAGGGTCACGTCACAGATTTCGATATCAAGGGGGCGATATTCGATAAAATCCATAAGTTTGTTTCTAGAATACTGCTCGCTCTCTGGCATTACTACTACTTCCTGTGATTTTTAATTATTATGAGGAATATTTTTAATTACTGTGAGGAATATTTTTAATTATTTTTAATGACATATAGATGATTTATCTGAGAAATAACTCAAAGGCTGAATAAAGAGGTACTGGGACTCAAACGTCCCTAAAAGTCAGAAAATCCTGTATCTCGTAAAAATTAAGCATAGCTTTACCTGCATATGTATAAATGTTTTCCTTGGAGGAATAGAATTTCCGGCAACGGCTTCTCGAAAAACAGGACAAAAACGAGCTCAAGTTTGGCAAATTATAGTCATACCTGTAATTGTTGCAACAAAAAACTTCATTGTACCTCATTGGGCAGTTGCATTATTTAGCCTCGGGACTATAGCTTATATCAGTAGATTTTTAGTTAAAAGTCGCATGGAAAAATTGAGAGATTTACAGGCCAGAGAAAAGTACTCAACCTGATAGGAAAACTTAAACTATAAGTAAAGGTTTTCCTCTGGGAATATGTAAAGACTTTTCTGGCTCTTCGTTGTTTTGTGTGGATATCCTTATAATATTCTCATAAAAACCAATGCGGTCTTGAATTGGAAATCATCTTACTATAAGGAATGATGAAGAGCTATTTTACTAAATCAAGGCTCTCTCAATTTAACAAGTAAAGGTTTTCTCAGGTCTTAAGTAAAGACCTGCTCTTTGAGTAATAAGTAAAAAGGCTCGTTCTCAATCAAAGGCTTGCTCTCAATCAAAGGCTTGCTCTCAATCAAAAGCTCGCTCTCAAGTAAAGGCTCGCTCGCAATCAAAAGCTGCTCTCAAGTAACTTGTTCTCAAGTAAAGGCTTGTTCTCAAGTAAAGGGTCTTAAGTAAAGGCTTGCTCTCAGGTAAGTTTTCTCTGGACCCTTTCATAAAAACAGGTATCTGAAATCCTTACAAAGCGTGCAGGAAATCTGGACTTCTTAAGTTTGACGACATCATCGGGCTTGATCCTGTAGGACTTCTGCCCGTCAATTGCAATAACAGCCTCTTTTTTTGGAGCCGACAACCTTATAGTGATTTCGCTGTCTGACGGGATAACCCAGGGCCTTGAGGAGAGTTTAAAAGGAGCTACAGGGACAACCACAATAGCGTTTACCCTCGGACTTATAATAGGGCCGCCTGCGCTCATCGCATAGGCAGTAGAGCCTGTAGGGGTTGCAAAAACCACACCATCCGCGCGCATAGAGTCAAGAAGGCAATCTCCGACATAAACCTCAAACTGAATGATCTTCGCAGGCTTTGCAGACATTATTGCAATCTCATTCGTTGCAGTCTCAAGCATTTCCCCATTAAGAAAAACATCGACTCGCATTCTGTCGCTGTAAGAAAAACCGTAAAGCACTTCCTCTATAGTTTCAAGAGCATGTTCTGGCTCAACATCTACAAGAAAACCAAGCGTGCCCATATTGATTCCGAGTATAGGAAGAGGGTCTTTCATTTTGGCAATATTCCGGAGGACTGTACCGTCCCCTCCTACGCTGATAATGAGTTCCACTCCTTCTTCCCTCATTCTTTCAATCGGAGTACCTTCTATTCCGAGTACCTCAGCCGTAGGAGTGGCGACAAAAATTTGAACCTTTGAGCTGAAATGGGCAAGAATCTCCCTTACCTTTTCAATTACTTCAGGCCTGTCGCAGCGAGCAGATATCCCTATTTTCTTTATCGCCAACTTATCCTCCGAAGAGTAATTCTAAAAGCTTCTCATGCACGTGTCCGTTGGACGCAATCATTTCCACTCTTGAAGTGACATTATCAGGAAGTCTTAAAGAGTTTCCGTATCCGTCTGTAACAAGCCCGCCCGCTTCGGCCAGAATCAACTGCCCTGCGGCCACGTCAGTCACACGCAAAGCATTTCGGACGTCAACAAAAGCATCAAGCCTGCCTGAGGCTACATAACACAACTCGAGAGCTACACTCCCGAATAACCTCACCCTTCTAACGCTACTGTATATCTTTCGGGTCCTTTCTATATTTTGCCGGTAGCCATAAACACTGACGCACAATTTCATCAGATCCGAGTTAACGGAAGCTTTTATTTTTTTTCCGTTAAGGTAAGCCCCTTTTCCAGCTTCTGCGTAGTATTCCTCGCGTAATGCAAGGTTACTCACATACCCGAACCTGAGGTCTGAAAGGTCATGAGATGAAACGGCTAGAGAAACACTATAAAATGGAATTCCTACTGCGGAATTGTATGTCCCATCAAGCGGGTCTAGAACAACAGAAAACTCAGGCGAATCCCCTAAAATAAGTTCGCCAAGCTCTTCACTGATAATTCTCATGGATCTGCCGTCTTCTTTAAGGACTTCAACGATAGCGTCCTCTGCTGCAAGGTCTATTTTAGTAGTCGGAGTACCATCGGCTCCCATACAAACAAAACTGCCTGCAGCATCAGTACCTGCAAGATCACAGATAGAATCTGATGCGGCTTTAAAAGCCTCTCGAGATAATTTCAAAAATCCTGAATTTGTTGAATTCATGTCTTAGCCATTTTTTCCAATTAAAAGTTCCAAATCTTATTTTCTTCATCCAAAAGATAAGGATTTCGAATTTTCGGTCTTTGAGGTAGTAAGAGATACAATGCAAAATATATAATTTATGTATGGAATTTCTGGGTCCCAGAAATCCAGTTCCAGATATTCAGGTTGAATATCCGAAAATAGTCAAAGCCGGAGTCTATATAAACTTAGATTCCGGCACCTTATTTTTATTACTCTTTATTCAGGCCAATAGCCTTATTTGTCTTTTCAATTGACTTTGCACCGTCGCTTTCAAGTTCCATCATAGCCCTTATAGCGTCCACATTTTCCGGAACTACAATAGATTCTTGATGGACAGCTTGGAAGAAATAAATCTCCTTATCTCCTACAGTTATTGATTCAGGCCAGATGCAGTTCTCCCACATATCGTTTCTGGGGCGCTTCATATCCCTGGCAAATTCCATAATTTCTGCTGTAGACGACATACCCAGTCCCACGAAGCGGATTCTTGGCTGGGAACCAAAGATGTTTTTAACATCATCTACAGTGCAGTCCTTTTCGACTTCCATATTCACGGTGTGCACGTGCATCAGGGTTGTTGGGATCTTCAGGGCTGCACTTGTAATATTAATCTGTGGAAGCACACTTTTTACATCAGGCCCGTGGTGGGACGGAAGCTTGATTGGGTCGGGTACGATTGCATTAATTGGCCCTTTCTTTACATCATTAGGATCGGTTGCCCTCCTTGCAAGAATTACCCTGGCTTTTTTTACCCCCAGTTCTTTGTCTATCGGGTAAATAGCCCTGCAAAGAGCTGTAGTATTGCATGAGACTACCCTGACCAGGTCGCGGCCCACAGCCTGCTCATAATTGCAAATCGCGTTAAATGAGAAACCTGCAAGTGAATGATCTTCGCCGCCCTGCCAGATTGCCTTTACCCCGGCCTTTTCATACATAGGCTTATTTCCTTCACCGATTCCTCCGGGCGTACAGTCTACAACCAGGTCAGCCTTTTCGACCATTTCTTCAATTGTGCCGGCTGCAGGCATCCCGGCTTTCTCAAAAGCTCCGAGATTTGCAGCTGGGGCATATATGTCATATCCTAGCTGGTGGGCCACTGCAGCCTCATAGTTCGGCTTTGTTTTGGAAATTCCGACAACTTCCATATCGTCCTGAGCTCTTACGGCGTCTGCAACTCTCTTTCCTATGGTCCCGTAGCCATTTACTGCTATTTTTGCTTTAACCATTTCATCCAATCCTGTTTAATCCTATTTTTTTCTAATGCTCTAAATGTAATTTAACTCATTTATTTTTATATTATTAATGTGTAAAAGTTAATACCAGCCAAATATAAAATCAACAGTTGGTCAGAAATTTCGGTCTCCAAAAAAAAATTTTTCCCATAGTTCCGTAACCATTTACTGAGATTTTTGCTTTACCATTTTGTTTAATTCCATTTAATCCTATTCTACCCGAATTGATATATAGCCTAAATCACCGAAAATTTAAATTTAGCCGGATATCGTAATTCTGGACAGGGGATTACATAAGTCTGGAGTGCAGGCATAAATTTAAAGTGTATCCCGAGATTATAACTTTTTCTATAATCTTGGGTAGTTTGTCGAAAACTCTCCTACACATAATCCAAGATATTGCTTTAGCAGGCTTTCTTCAAATGTCTTGACTTAAGCCTGTATCTGGTATCCTGGAACACAGAGTTATAGGTAAAGTCAGATAAATGCTTTTCCCGAGATATCTTATCAATTAAAGAAACCATAAGACAGATTCCTAAATTCGAGAGCTTACAGACCCTTTTCCGATATGCTATACCTGAAAACCGAGTAGGAAAGGAAAACGATGATAAAGGCAGAAAAACGGATATAAATGTAGAAAATGGCAAATAAATGCAAAATAACGGAGTTAAAGGCAGAAAAATGGGGGAAATACAGAAAAAAGGAGATAAAGATAAAATGGCTCTTTTTTAATTAATATATGAAAGTTATTATACTGATTTTGTTATATAAACAAGTATCATATTATTTAGTACAGATAACTGCAGGAGTTTGATATCCCATTTCTAAAAAAGTGTTTGAAATACTTTTAAATGTCAAAGAACCTTGGCAAATAACCAATACTTAATTTGATTTAACATCTGAAAAACTTAATATTTGGCTTGATTTTAAACGTGTTTCCAAATTTCCCTGCCCTAAGTGTGAAACCAGACTGCTCAGCTTATGATACTAAGGAAAAAGTGTTACGGCACAGTAACTACTTTCAATATTCTGCATATTTACACTGTAGAATTCCAGGAATAAGTTGTAGTAATTGTGGAGTTCTCCAAATAAAAGTTCCATGGGCTCGCGAAAAATGATATTTTTGGGCAACTCATAACAGATTAAAGGCAATAATTGAGGTTGCTAAAACCGTTAAAAGTCATAGGAATGGAATTCTAAACTACTTTGATTCCAGGGTCACTAACGGAGTTGTGGAAGGTATTAATAGTATTGTACAGTTGGTAAAAAGACATGCAAGAGGGTATAGAAACACTAAGTATTTTGTTACTATGATTTATCCAAAATCAGGAAAGTTAAATTTCAAACTACCCCTATGAAATGATGAAGAGCCAAAAACATCAATCTAATAAAGAGTGACCATCTTAGATTTCGCGAGAAATATAAAAAAGATATTAGAGTCAAATTAATATATTGAAATGATATATTTCTTTATGGAAAAGGGGAAACAAAGTAATAAAGAATTCGCTGGTAAAATGGGGTTTATAAGGCACTGTAAAGACACTATGAAGACACTGTAAAGACGCTATGAAGACACTGTAAAGACACTATGAAGACACTGTAATGATTTCATTACAAAAACAATAATTGAAAATCGATTCAATTCCATGTTTTCTTTAGCGTTTCCTGATCACTGTGGACTTTGTGAATGAGGCAGTCGGAGTTTTCACTACATTCTTAGTTCTTATGACCCAGGTCTCAGGAAAAGGGAACTCCAAAACTGAATCTGATGCAAGCTTGGGGGAGCTGTTATATTGGCAGATAGAAGGCTCTTGAATCTCGGTACTGTCATCTCGGTGCGCGGCAGCATTGTAGATGTATTGTTCGAGAAGCACCTGCCACCTGTGTATACAATGCTACGTGCAGGAAAGGAAAGCCAGATTGCCATAGAGGTTTTGACCCAGCTTGACGCTCATCGTGTCCGCGGAATTGCTCTGACTCCTACCGAAGGACTTGCTCGAGGCATGGCAGCGGAAGATACGGGTGGGCCTTTGAAGGCGCCTGTTGGTAGGCAAATTCTTTCGCGAATGTTCGATGTGTTTGGAAATACCATAGACCGCAGGCAACCTCTGTCTGATATCCAGTGGCGCTCAATCCATCAAGCCCCACCACCGCTGATGCGTCGATCCACTACGTCTGAAATCTTCGAGACTGGAATCAAAGCTATAGATGTGCTGGTACCGCTTGAACGCGGAGGTAAAGCAGGTCTGTTCGGAGGAGCGGGCGTTGGCAAGACAGTGCTGCTAACCGAAATGATTCACAACGTAGTCAAACAACACCAGGGAGTGAGCATATTTTGCGGAATCGGCGAGCGTTGTCGAGAAGGGGAAGAACTTTATCGTGATATGAAAGACGCGGGTGTGCTTCCGAATACGGTTATGGTATTCGGCCAGATGAACGAGCCACCAGGCGCCCGTTTTCGGGTAGGGCATACGGCGCTGACAATGGCAGAGTACTTCAGGGACGACGAACACCGGGATGTGCTGCTGCTTATAGATAATATTTTCAGGTTTATTCAGGCCGGTTCCGAAGTATCCGGTTTGATGGGGCAGATGCCTTCACGCCTGGGATATCAGCCGACATTGGGAACTGAATTATCCGAGTTAGAAGAGCGCATATCTACCACCGATGCCGGAGCTATAATGTCGATTCAGGCGGTTTATGTTCCTGCTGACGATTTCACTGACCCTTCGGCTGTGCATACATTTTCACATCTCTCGGCATCAATTGTCCTTTCTCGCAAGAGGGCAAGCGAGGGGCTTTATCCGGCTATTGACCCTTTGCAGTCAAACTCCAAAATGGCCACACCTGGCATTATTGGTGAAAGGCATTATCGCCTGGCCCAGGAAATCAGGCAGACGCTTGCGCAATACTCAGAACTCAAGGATATTATCTCAATGCTTGGCCTGGAGCAGCTATCGTCTGAGGACCGCAATGTGGTAGCCCGCGCTCGCCGCCTGGAACGTTTCCTGACTCAGCCGTTTTTCACCACTGAACAGTTCACAGGTATTAAAGGCAAATCCGTCAGTCTTTCAGATGCGCTCGACGGCTGCGAACGTATCTTGCGTGATGAATTCAAAGAATACCCTGAAGGCGACCTTTACATGATCGGAACAATTGACGAAGCAATATCCAGAAAATCAAGCCGGGAAAAATCATGAATTCAGAACTCATGAATTCAGAACTCATGAATTCAGAACTCATGAACGCAGGACTCTTGAATTCAAGACTCATGAATTCAGAACTCATGAACGCAGGACTCTTGAATTCAAGACTCATGAATCTTACGATTCTTCTGCCTTTCCAGGTCTTTGCCGAAAAAAAAGGCGTATCACGCATAGTCGCAGAAGGCCGCAAGGGCTCATTTGGGCTCTTGCCACACCGACTCGATTGTGTTGCGGCTCTGGAGCCTGGAATTCTGACATACGAAACCGAATCCGAGGGCGAGGTTTATGTGGCAGTCGATGAAGGCGTACTCATTAAGACCGGTCAGGATGTACTTGTCTCTGTACGTGATGCCATTTTCGGGACAGACTTAAGCCAATTACAAGAGGCTGTAGAGAAAGAGTTTTTGACCTTAGATGAAAACGAGCAAAAAATTCGTTCGGTAATGGTAAAATTGGAAACCGGGCTTATACGCCGCTTAGCGGAGTTTCGGAATGTCTGACAAACTATCAGAGAAACCTTTGGAGGACGAATCACCTCTGGCCCGTCAGGTTGGGACAAAAGCTGAACGCAAACTCAGGGCACAACGTCATGTGGACAGGACTATCTGGCTTGGTTTAGGCATGATGGGACTCATAGGCTGGTCGGTAGCAATTCCAACTTTAATTGGGGCTGCAATCGGGCTCTGGTTAGATAAACACTATCCAGAAAGCTTTTCCTGGACACTCACAATGCTGATCATCGGCCTTTTTATCGGCTGCTTGAATGCATGGCACTGGGTAGCCAAAGAGCGCCAGAAAATGCAGGAGGAACAGGAGGATTACAATGAATGAAATATTGCATCTTTTCTTGTCTCTGATAGCTGGTTTTCTGCTTGGAGCTGTTTTCTTCGGCGGGCTCTGGTGGACGGTTCGGAAAGGACTTTCATCCAGAAAGCCTGCGTTCTGGTTCCTCGGCAGCCTGTTGATACGGACCAGCATTGTCATAGCTGGACTCTACTTTGTCTCGGATAGCCATTGGGAGAGATTACTAACATGCCTGTTTGGGTTTTTTGTTATGCGCCATATAATAGTCAGGCTTACCAGACTGCCAGATGAAGATTCAAACCAATTGACAAAGGAGGCCAGTAATGCGACTTAGCCCTGATGAGCTGATTTTCTGGCAGTACGGCTTTATCAAACTCAATGCCACGATTGTATACACCTGGGGACTTATGCTGGTAATGGTAATTGGTTCAAAAATCATTACCAGTAAACTCTCTACTGGTCTGGAACGTTCACGCTGGCAAAATATTCTGGAAATTATTGTCACAGGCATCCTGGAACAAATTGAGGACGTTGGCCTGGATCATCCGAGGAAATATCTAGGCTTTTTGGGCACGGTCTTCCTGTTAATCGCTGTAGCCAATCTCTGCATCATAATCCCAGGCTATGAACCGCCAACAGGATCTCTCTCTACTACGGCTGCTCTTGCGTTATGTGTGTTTGTAGCCGTGCCACTTTTCGGCATCGAAGAACAGGGAGTTGGTAACTACCTTAAGACGTACACAGAGCCGACAATAATCATGCTGCCATTTAATATTATAAGTGAAATCTCACGCACGTTAGCTCTTGCAATCCGTCTGTTCGGCAACATTATGAGCGGCTCGATGATCGTTGCCATTTTGCTTACCATCACACCGTTCATCTTTCCGGATCTCATGATAGCACTTGGTCTGCTCGTTGGCATGGTGCAGGCCTATATATTCAGTATCCTGGCTACGGTTTACATTACTGCCGCCACGAGGACCAGCAAATCCAGAAGTGAAACTGGACAATAAGAACTGAATAGCAACTCTAACAACGGAAGGAGCACTATGGCTTTGGACACCTATACAACCATAATCGCGGTGGCATCAATCGCCACTTCTGGCATCACAATAGGCATTGGGGTTATCGGACCCGCAATTGGTGAAGGGCGAGCTGTTGCGACTGCCCTGAGCTCACTGGCACAGCAACCCGACGCTTCGGCGACCATTACCAGGACGCTGTTCGTTGGCCTTGCTATGATTGAGTCTCTGTCTATCTATTGTTTCGTTGTCTCAATGATTCTCATTTTTGCCAACCCGTTCTGGAACCGTGCACTTGCCTGAAATAGAGAGGAAATAGCCTATGCTGATCGATTGGTTCACCGTCATTGCGCAGGTAGTCAACTTCCTCATCCTGGTGTGGTTGTTGAAGCGTTTTCTTTACAAACCGATACTCAACGCAGTCGACGCACGCGAGAAGAAGGTCGCAGATGAACTTAAGAATGCGGATGCAAAAGAAGCAGAAGCTCAAAAAGAGAAAGAAGAATTCAAGCGTAAGAACGAGGAATTCGACCAGCAGCGCAATGCTCTCTTGAACAAGGCAAAGGAAGAAGCACAGGCTGAACGTCAGCGGCTTTTTGAAAATGTGAGGGAAGAAGCCTCCGATTTGAGAGTAAAACAACAGGAGGCATTAAGGAACGAAGGACAGAACTTAAGTCAGGAAATCGGCCGCCGGACACAACAGGAAGTATTTAACATAGCTCAAAAAGTACTGGCCGATCTGGCTGAAACCAGTCTGGAAGAACGCACAGTTAACGTGTTTGTCCAAAGGCTGCGCAGCCTGAAAGATAATGAAAAGAAGCAGTTAGCTTCAGCGCTCAGTACATCACCAGGTCAGGTGCTCATTCGTACTGCATTTGATCTTCCACAAGCACAGCGTGATTCTATTAAAAAGACGATTAAAGAAACTCTTGGCATAGAAATTCAACCCAGGTTTGAGACTGAACCAGACCTTGTCAGTGGTATCGAATTAAACACAGACGGACAAAAAGTTGCGTGGAGCATTGCGGATTATCTTACATCGATGCAAAAAAGTATAGACGAACTGCTGAAAGAGCAGCCTGAGAGTAAAGCCAAACCCGAGCCTCAAACCAAAAATAACAAACCCATATCGGAAAGCGGACCCGAGGCTGAACAGGAGCCTGGAGCTGAGACTAACAAACCCAGATCGAAAACTGAATCCGAAGTTGAAAACAGATCTGAAACTGATTCTAATGCCCGGATCGAAAAAGATTCAGAGACTGAACAAGAATCTGATGTAAAACAAGATCCAGAGTTTAAACAAGATTCAGAGACTGAACAAGAACCTGATATAAAACAAGATTCAGAGTTTAAACAAGAGTCTGAGGCTGAACAAGAACCTGATGCAAAAAAAGTCTGAGGCTAAGCAAGAGTCAGAGTTTACACATCAATCTGGAAGTAAGTCCAAATCTGTGGCTAAGCAGGAGATTAATCCCAAACCAGAGCCCACATGAAGAGCAAGTTAACATGGAACCTAAAAGTCTTAAAGATGTTTTCGACAAAGTTTTCACCGAAATACACCAGGCCAGGGAATCAGTGACTCCTACGCTCATCCCGAAGGAGGTGGGCAGAATTTTGACAGTTTCGACAGGTATCGCAAATATATCTGGCCTTCCTACTGTGGGTTTTGATGAACTTATAAAGTTTCCAGGGGATTTGTTTGGGATCGCGTTTAATGTTGATGAAAAAGAAATCGGTACCGTTCTACTGGGCGAATACTCACATCTGCATGCCGGAGATCAGGTTGAACGCACTGGACGGGTTATGGATGTTGCTGTAGGCGAAGAATTGCTTGGGCGAGTTATTGACCCGCTAGGCCGTCCACTTGATAATAAAGGACCAATAGTTTCCAGTAAACGCTTGCCTATTGAACGGCACAGTCCTGCAATTATGGATCGAGCTCCTGTTACCGTACCTCTCCAGACCGGTGTTAAAGTTATTGATGCGTTAATCCCGATAGGGCGCGGTCAGAGAGAATTGATTTTAGGGGACCGCCAGACTGGCAAAACTGCAATTGCAATCGATACTATTCTCAACCAGCGCAATTTTAACGTCCTGTGCGTTTATTGTGCCATTGGTCAGCGTGCATCAGCAGTTGCCAGAGCAGTGGCAAACTTACGGGAAAGGGGCGCAATGGATTACACGATTGTTGTTGTAACTGAAGGCAATGACCCGTCAGGGCTAATCTATATTGCTCCTTATGCTGCGACCAGCATTGCAGAGTATTTTATGGAAGCAGGTCGAGACGTGCTGATTGTTTACGATGACTTAACCAATCATGCACGCGCCTATCGAGAACTTTCCCTTTTACTTCGTCGGCCTCCGGGAAGGGAAGCATATCCTGGCGACATCTTTTATATTCATTCACGACTGCTGGAGCGGTCTACGCACCTGCTCAAAGAACTTGGTGGCGGATCACTAACTGCTCTTCCCATTATCGAAACCGAAGCGCAGAATATTTCCGCCTATATTCCAACTAATCTGATTTCAATTACGGATGGGCAGATTTACCTCTCACCTTCGCTTTTTGAATTGGGTGTGCTGCCTGCAGTTGATGTCGGCAAATCCGTTTCTCGAGTAGGCGGTAAAGCACAGCTTGCTGCCTATAGAGCAGTGGCTGGAGACCTCAAGCTTGCCTATTCACAATTTGAAGAACTCGAAGCGTTTACCCGTTTCGGTGCAAGGCTAGATGAAAATACACGGAAGCTCATTGAGCATGGGAGGCGGATCCGTGCCCTCCTGAAGCAGCCTCAAAACTCTCCAGTACCCGTACCCGATCAGATTGTTATTCTTCTTGCATTGAACTCAAAGCTCTTTGACAATATACCACTTGACAAAATGGTAGAGGCTGAAAGCTCCCTGCGTAAGGCAGTACCAGATATTCCTGCAGACGTGCGCGATCGGTTCAAAGGCGACAAAGAATTGAGCGACGAGGACCGCGAGACCATCCTTGATATTGCCCGTAAAGCACTGGAACCTTACCAGCCAAACCCTGAATCCAAACCGAAGCCGGAAGCTAAAACTGAGGAAAAATTAAGTAAGTCCGAAGCCCAGACTAAAAGTAAGTCCGAGCCGGAGGCTAAGGATAAATCATGACCGAAAACACTCAGAGTCTGCGCACAAAGATTGATAGAGCAAAAGATCTGCAGTCTGTCGTCCGCACGATGAAAGCCCTGGCAGCCTCGAATATAGGGCAATATGAAAAATCAGTGATTGCGTTATCTGACTATTATCACACAGTAGAACTGGGTTTGGGCTTATGTTTCAGGAAAATTGCACTTATGCCAGCTCCGCAAGAAGGAAAAGGACAAAAGAATACACGCCTTATAGGGGCTGTCGTTTTCGGTTCAGATCAGGGGCTTGTGGGTCAGTTTAATGATATAATTACCGGTCATGCGGTCGGGGAACTGAAAACTTTGCCAGGTAAAGCTCAGGTCTGGGCTGTAGGAGAGCGTGTTTATTCGCGCCTGACAGACGAGGGCCTGGCGCCGATCGGACTTTTTAATGTGCCAAACTCGGTTAAGGCAATTACCCCTCTTATAGCCCAAATTCTTGTGGAAAATGAGAAACTACGCAGCCAGGATGAAGATGCCGAACTCTATCTATATTACAACCGCCACAAAACCAGAGTTACCTACGAGCCGGTTAGCCAGCGGTTGCTTCCATTTGATGAAACCTGGAGAGATGACCTGACCAAACTTTCCTGGCCAACCAAAAACTTGCTGCCTGAGGTAATGGGCGATATCACAGAGACCTTACGGGCACTCATCCGCGAGTACCTTTTCGTTTCGCTTTTTAGGGCATGTGCCGAGTCCCTTGCAAGTGAAAATTCTAGTCGACTGGCAGCAATGCAACGTGCCGATAAAAACATTGAGGAGCTGCTTAATAATCTCAGTGGAGAATACTACCGTGTGCGCCAGAGCGGCATTGATGAAGAGTTGTTTGAAGTTGTTTCAGGGTTTGAAGCTCTGTCCAGGTCCCATGGATCTCATCGGTGAAAATGCAAAATACCGGCAGTGGTTCAGATAAAATTATAAATTCGAAAAATGAGTTTTGTGAGGGGCAAAATGAGGAAACTGCTTATAAAATAAGTGAAGGCCATCATATTAATGGAAGCGATTTATGAAATTTTGGGAAAGTATTTTTAAATAAAATAGTTTTTAGGTCTGAAAAATCTCAAGTTTTCCTGAGTATCTCTAAGTTTGTCTGGGAAATCTCACATTTAACTATTTAGATAATTATATATCTTTTTACAAAAATTATATATTATGAGCTGGTATGCGATAGGTGCAGTAGACAGAGCTATCTCAAGAACAAGAGAAGCTCTTCTTGAACCTTTTGATTTCTGGAAATGGGTAAAACTCGCAATCATCATTTTTCTGTTAGGCGGGGTTTCGAGTTATGGAAATACGAGCAACTACAATATAGGTTCAGAAGACTTAAAAAATAATTTTCCGTATATTGAGCCTGGTCAGATGCCTGATCTTCCTTTTGACCACAGTATTGCTTTCGGATATATTTATCAGGTGCCACAAATGGCAACTGTAGCCGCATTAATAATTTTCCTTATTCTCCTGGTCTTGATTTTTTCGTACATTTCCAGTATTATGGAGTTTGTTTTTGTGGAATCTCTTGTACGAAATGAAGTAAAATTCTGGGCTTATTCAAGAAAGTTTCTGGGAAAAGGATTCCGCCTCCTGCTTGTGCGCTTAGCTATTTGGCTGGTATTTCTCGCGCTCTTCGGAATATCCCTTCTTCCTCTTATACCCCTTATTCGTGAAGTACCCTCAGACTTTTCTTTGCCTGCCAGTCTCGGAGGAATTCTCTGGGTTGTTGGTGTAATTATTTTGCTAATTCTGCTCGCACTTGCAATAGATTCCCTTTTAAGCCTTGCAATCCCACTTGCCATTTACCGGAATAAAGGAATTCTTTCGGCTTTCAAGCTTGTTCTCGGAAATTTCAGGAAAAGCTGGCGCGAAGTTATGGTTTACTGGTTTGTCAGGTTACTGCTCGATATAGGAATCACAATTCTTGCAATTTTCCTTTTTGTACTGGTGGTACTGGTTTTAGGGCTTGCTTTCCTTATTTTTGACGTGGCTCTGTACCTCCTCTTTTCGTCCCTGTTATCGGACTTTCTTCTCTGGCTACTCCTGATTCCCTTTATCGTTATAGAACTGATTTTGGTTATGGGAACGCTGTTTTTCCTCGGTGTACCCCTTTCTGTTTTCCTTAAATACCATCTGTTAAGTTTTCTTGAAGCCTGGTATGAAAACGCAGAAATTCCTTTCTTTGATGCTCCTGCTCTGGAACCTGAATTTAAGGTTGATGAACCTGAACCAAGTTTTTGAGCTAAAAAGAAATAAAGAAATAAATTATAAAATAAAGAAATAAATTATAAAATAAAGAAATAAATTATAAAATAAAGAAATAAATTATAAAATAAAGAAATAAATTATAAAATAAAGAAATAAATTATAAAATAAAGAAATAAATTATAAAATAAAGAAATAAATTATAAAATAAAGAAATAAATTATAAAATAAAGAAAGAAATAATAAAATAAATAAAGAAATAATAAAGAAATAAATAATAAATAAAGAAAAAAATAATAGAATAAAGAAAGAAATTAAGTTCAGGATATTGAGCTAAGTTTCTGAACGAAAAGGAAAAGTTCAGGGCTCTGAGCTTGTTTTGCCCCGGATGGGAAGAGCTCAGGGTTCTGAATCATTGTTCCAGCCGACTTTATAGTTAAGGATCAATATTTTTTCCCAATCTCAAGTGGAAGGTTAACCACCGAAAGCGAGGAAAACATAGAATAAAGGAAATAGGGGTACAATTCTTCCGTTAAAGATGGGCCATCTAAGTACTTGAACTTACTTTATAACCACGGAAGACACGAAAGATTCGATTGATGTTTTAAAACACCTGAATGTCAGCAGTTCCTTTAAACCCATATTGAGTCCAGAATTCCTGTTTATCTTGCAGGTGTACTTTTGCATTCACCTCTTCTTTCATCTTTGTACCTCTTAATCCTCCGTGACTTCTAATTAAATTTAATAGCAATAAATTGACAACTAAAAATTTAATAATTATATATTTAATGTTACAAAAGTTAATAACTGAAAAACTAACCTTTCCTGCAAAATGCTCTTTGTCAGGTATGCAAAGCTGATGGAGTTTCTTTTTTCACATGAAATCCTGGAGATAATGATAAATTGACGGGTTCAGTTTTCGCTCAGCAAAACTGTGCCCAATATCGGTGTGCTTTGACGTAACTTCCCCATAGCACGAAATCGTTCCATTCTTCAAGGTCTATTTCTGCTTTCCTTAAATAGATCATATTCTGAAAAGTTGAAAAGTCCATGTCGTATTTCTGCTTCATTTCAGCTATTTTCTTGTCGTAGTAACCGGTTTTTTGTTCAGCTTTGTTGTGCACAAAACCCTGTAAAATTTTTTGTTCGTCTTTGTTTAAACCGATTTTAGCCATACTATCTATAGGCTCAAGGATTTTTCCAGGCATTTTTACATAACGACCATAATGACAATACTCAATGGTTTCCCCCAATATTACCACCTATTATTATTCTGTCCCTTTCATTTAAATGTATTTGTGTGCTTACTCGCTTTTTAAGTAACGCTCCCTGGAGTTAAACAAAAATATACTTAGAAACTAGGAATATTCCTTATAATTATACATATTAATGTTTTATACATTGTTTTTTTGTTGAATTTATGTATTTAAATATTTATAAAGTTTGTGGAAAAATCAGTAGATATTATAGAAATCCTGACACCCAGAAATTCAAGCATGTGGATAGCTTTTGTACTAAGTTATAGACTAATACTTGACTTGTAATAAGACCCAGAAAACAGTATGTTGGGGATAAGTTAGGTGAGTTAGTTAAAAAACATCCGATAAAATCCCTTGTTGTCACAGGTGGGTTGAACTTTTATAGAGAAGCTCTTTTGAAACATTTTGGAGTTTTGGGGTAGTCAAAATAAGAACAAATGGAGTACCTAAAAAAGTCAAGAAGACCACTATCTTTGGAAAAGCCCTTGAACAGAGCGAAATCTCAACAACTCTACTCGAAAGACAAAAACTGACTTTTAGGCAGGACAACAACAGAGTTTCAAGAAAAACAATAGAGTTTTCAAAGGCGAAAGGCTGGCATCCAGGTGTTTTAAAAACATCAATTGAATAAAGGTGGACCATCTATTTTTATGGGGGGCAGAATAAAATGGAAAGTTTTATAGATTCTTTGAACAACTAAATTATTCAATCTATATTTTTTGAAAAATACTATAAAGGACGAAAATATAATGAAAACAAAAAAATCATGCCTGGTTGTTTTAGCTTCAGCCATCTTTCTATTGCTATTTATTATGTTTTCATCTACTGCATTAGTAGCAACTCAAAGTTCTTCTTCCACGATATGTGCATAAATATCTAAGTTCCGTTGCAAAAAATCCAGCTTTGTTACAAGATCAGTGAAAATTTTCACAACTAGGAAAGTTAATCAATCTCACCACGGAGAAGATGATACACAAAAGTGTGAATTATAGTATCAAACTGAGGATATTATTATTTTTGCAACAGAGCCTGACCATTGGATCATGTTACTTCATAGCTGGCATGTGTATGTTTTTGTACTTCGTTATAATGCCATCATTCAGCTTATACAAATTATTCAGGACAGATTGAAAACAGGAGTTAAAATGAAACTACCACTAAAAATAACAGGTATCTTCTTAATCTTCGCTCTGCTGACATCGTGTGTAGCAGCAACTGAATCCAAAGATCTCCCGACAAAAGAAGAAATAACTGATTTTATTGCTAGTATACCAGTATCGGATAACTATATTAACACAGTATTTGATGCCGTGAAAGATGAACAGCCTACATGGAACTGTGATACATGGGAAGATAAAAATGGCAATCAGATGCTCAGCTTGTATTATGTAGATCCAGACTCATCAAAAGGATTCGATAGCATATACTTCAATGAGTTAGGGGAAGAGATCTCCATGCGTGGAGTTGAAGTCGATCTGGTAAATAAGTACATAGGAAAGGCTGTTTCTGATGAAAGCAAAGAGGATGTAAAAGAAACTGAGGACGAAGAGGTAAACGATTCGACAACAGAACCTGAAAACATACAAACAGGTGCGGTAAACAATTATGATACAACTATTGTAAACACTTATGATAATTCACAAACTAACACGCAAACAACTACTGTAAACAATTATTATAGTAAAGAACCCGAAAATACACAGGAAGAACCTGAAAACACACAAGAAGAATCTGAAAATACACCAGAAGAAACTGAAGAAACATCAGCCGACCACTCAGAAAAATCTTCTGCAAGTGTTGACCTTCACGGCGAAAAAACATCAGTCCTTAAGGGAGAAGATATCCTGCTCAAGCTTTCAGCCGTGAATTTTATCACAAAACCTACCATGCATGTCCAGGCGATTATTATCCCTCCGTCCGGGATGAGTGTTTCTTCCTCCGAGTTTGTTGAGTCCGGCGCGGGACAGTACACAACTACATATGATATTGAACCCGGCAAGGGAAGGGATATTGAAGTGAGAATTGCAGCCAACCAGGTTGGCGATTTTACTGTCACAGGCAAAGTAGTTTATTATTTTGGAAGTAACAAAGAGGATGGAGAATATTACACGCTCGATCTTCCTATTCATGTAGAAGATTCAACCCCTGAAACACCCGTTTCCGAGGATAAGTCCGTTACCATTCCTATTCCTGATACACCTGGATTTGGAGCGGCAAGCCTTGTAATGATATTGATAATGGTATTTCTTTTAAGAAAGGAGTAAATAAAAACAGTTTAAAGAAATGTATAAGAGTTATTACTCAATTTAGAAAAACTCCTGCATTTCTTTTTTAGAAAAAAGGGAGTTTTTGTGTTTTCAGTTTTTATACAGTTTTCAATATATTATCTCAGGATGGAAATCAACCTATCTCCAGAATTATCAACAATTCTGGCTCAACTTTCAAAGAAACGCTATTTTTGCTTTGATTTTCTCCCAAACGCACATGATATTCTTTGAATAACAGGCACATGATGTAAAATTTTCAAATCGTATTTATCTGACCCCATAGACTTATGGAAAAGCATATATGAAGCTAAAAAAAGCATATATGAGACTGAAAGAAGGAAGTTGGAACTTATACAATTAAAAAAGCTACTTTTTTACAAGAAGTACAGGATCACAGGCAGTAAGATGACTCCCATTGCATGGGATTTTCTGACATTCATAAAGGAGGAGAGCATCCCTATTGGGGTTGAGATCAAAAAAATAAAAAAACCGAAAAGTCCTGTGAACAGATAAACCATTACTCCAAGTCCGATAAGGACACCTGCACAGAGTTTACTGTAGTTAACTTTCTTTAGAAAGAGATGGGCATTGTTTCCTATCCAGATCGTAGAAAAGTAGGAAAAAAGAGCAGTTAATACCATAGCGGCAAAAAAGAGCAGCAGTACAGGTAAATTAAGTGTATTTGTCCCCAAAATAGTTTCTATGGCAACCATTGCTCCACTTCGGGTTCTTCCGATTACTACAAAAGCGACCAGCCCGAAAATAGCATTCGAAGTGTTTACTCCGGAATTTGAAATTATGAATTCCTTAGAGCTCTCAAGCGTTGAAGGGTTACTGGCATAAGGGTCAGAATAAAGGGAGGTTTTTAACCTTCCTAAATCAGGTTCTGAAATTTTTTTCTTAAGCGGAATCCTGTCAAAATCAACTTTTGCAACAAGGCCTGTAAGTAGTGCTGCAATTGCTGAAGAGAGGCCTGGCAGCCATGCAACAAGTGAGCCTGCTGCGCTGCCTGTAAGGATTCCCCTGAGAATTCGTTTTCGAGAAAGCTTGAGTGCCGACACGGACTCCTCGGGAATTTTCGAGCTTGTGAGTAGGCTTATTATTAGTTGGGAAGACCCAAAAAGCCCACTAAGCAGAGGTAGGAGTATCGACGGCTCTCCCAAATTAACAACTGGAACCATAAGAGATTCCCTATCAAAAGCAAAGAGTCCAAGTACGCCTGTGATCAAAAACAAAACCAGAGCAAAAAGTTTGTATTTATATTTTGCAAATGGGCTTTTCTCCTTTGAATCTTCAACGCTTTCACCTTTTTCACTTGCAAGCATTAGAAAGACGATTAAAATAAGAATCAATGCCATATGTGCTTCAACATAAGGATAAATGGCCTTAAAGAAAAGCGAAAACGGAAGTACGAAAATCAGGGACGCAACTACCGAGCCTGCGCTTCCCAGTGCTGAAAGTCGGACTGCTTCGGCTCCTGCTCCGTCAAGCAGAAGCCTGTGCCCTGGCAGGACCATTAACGCAGTATCTCCATCCGGTGCCCCTAAAAACACTGAAGGGATTACGTCATGAAAAGTCTGGGAGACAGCATTTGAGAGAATAATTACAGCAATGTAAAAAGGTGAAAGCCCTTTTTCAGCCAGGAAAGGGGCAAGGGCTATAAGGGCAAGCGCAAAATTATTGTTATGCACTCCAGGCAGGAGCCCTGAGATTATGCCAAGCAGGTAACCTCCTAAAACTGATAAAAAAAGTAAAATTAATGAGATATCTTCCACCCGGCCAACCCTCTGAAACTTAACTAAATTTTTGTAATTTGGATCCAACTTTTGTAAAGATGCATTAGAGATTATACTGCCAACTGTTTAAAAATATATCTAATGACATGTGATTAACTACACTCTATTTCTTTCTGACAAAAGTATTCATAACATTGCCTACGCAATATTTCATCTTCTTAAATTTTAAAATGTAATTGTTACATTCAATTTGAAGATGATGCCAAAAAATGTTGATTTAAGTATGAAAATTTCAAAAAATTAGTTATGAGGAAAGGCGGTAACCAAAGAAATAATGCCTGGTCAGTTCTCATCCACCAAAAAGGGTTTACTAAAATTTTACAGTAGTCTACAAAAAGTAGTCTACAAATATTTGAATCATCTGTATTCCCAAAATTTACCTATAGTCACGCCTGTAATTATTGCAACAAAAAACTTCATTGTGCCTCATTGCAGTTGCGTTATTTAGCTTCGTGACTATATATTCCCAAAATAAGGGAGCCGAAATCATGCTCACAAATTCCTCTGAAAAATCAGAGTACATTACAGATAAGCATGTGTGACGTAACGCCTCATCATTCTGTGGCTATTAAAATAATAAGCTATCATGCCTATGGAATTGTTGATTAGCTTAACCCATTCATCTTTGCGGTCGTAGTACATGGGAACTATAATATAATACAGCTTATTGTAAAGGTCGCTGAGTTCTGCTGCTTTTGCTTCTTCTTCGGAAAGTTTGTCTTCGGGCTGAGGGCCAATTGCCCATCCTGTTACACCTTCAATCCAGCCTTCAATCCACCATCCATCGAGCACGCTGAAGTTTACAACTCCGTTATGGGCAGCTTTCATACCGCTCGTGCCGGAGGCTTCATAAGGGCGGGTTGGTGTGTTCAGCCAGAGATCAACCCCGGAGACCATTTTCGCGGCAAGATCCATATCATAGTTTTCCAGAAAAACAATCTTGATTTCTTTCCTTAAAATTTCAATGTTTTTAAAAATATCTCTGATAAGCTGTTTTCCGGCTCCGTCGTTCGGGTGGGATTTGCCTGCAAAAATAAGTTGAATTTTACCCCGCCTGTTTATTTTTTTGAGCATTTCAAGGTCGGATAGAACCAGGGTTGCCCGCTTGTATGCAGTCATGCGCCGTGCAAAGCCGATTGTCAGGCTCTCATAGTCCATACCCACACCTGTCCTTTTGTTTACTTCATCTATAAGGGCTTTTTTTGCGTTCCAGTGGGCTTCCCATATCTCAGTGTCCGGAATTCCGTCTATCCGTACCAGAAGTTCAGGTTCATTTGCCCAGCCAGGCAGGTAGCGGTCATACAATTTCCTGAAATAAGGAGAAGTCCAGGTATATGAATGGACACCGTTTGTGATCGCCTGAATTTTGTAGCCCGGAAAGAGTTCGCTCGAGATCAGGCTATGTCGTTTTGTGACTCCATTGATATAGTTCGATAGGTTAAGGGCAAAAAGGCTTGTGTTAAAGCGTTCGGCTCCTCCGAATCTCCTGAGGACATCCACACAGTTTTTGTCCCGGATCAGGTCTTCTACAAGCCCGTAATCAAATTTATCATGTCCTGCTTCCACAGGGGTATGTGTTGTAAAAATACAGAGCTCCTTTACTTTCATAGGGTCAATGCCATTACACCTAAGGAGTTCCAGGCCAAGCAGGCTTGAATGGCCTTCGTTCATGTGGTACTTCCGGATTTTGAAGCCCAGTTCATCAAGCATTCTTACTCCCCCGATCCCAAGTACTATTTCCTGCTTGAGCCTGTAGCGCTGGTCTCCCCCATAGAGAAAATCCGTAATTTTGCGGTCTTCCGGGTCATTCCCCTCGACATCAGTATCAAGGAAGATAATGGGTACACAGCCTCCTGTAAGGCTTTTACAATTATACAGCCAGGCCCTGATTTTAACTTCCCTGTTTTGGATTTTTACGCTTACCTCTGCTGTGAGATGTGTCATAAAATGAGCAGGATTCCATTCTTCGGTGTGCTCGATCTGGTTTCCGGAAGAGTCAAGAATTTGTCTGAAATAGCCTTTATTGCTTACCAGTGTTACTGCTACCAGCGGAATATTCAGGTCCGCTGCCGAGCGAATAGTATCCCCTGCAAGTACGCCCAACCCTCCAGCATAAGTAGGGATTTCACTGTTGAGCCCTATTTCCATAGAAAAGTAAGAAATCTTCTGTCCTCTCAATACTCCCTGAAGGTCATCCATATTCTCAACTCGCCTCTTTTTATCTTTCGTAGAGATATATCTAAAAATATATCATCGGTTATATATCAAATTGACCTTGGAAATCATGTAGAAATAGAATTGTACCTGAGGCAGAGAGAATAAGAACCGTTATAAATGTGGATAATAAACAGGTCTATAGTCACGCCTGTAATTGTTGCAACAAAAAAACTTCATTGTACCTCATTGGGCAGTTACATTATTTAGCCTCGTGACCATAGAAATAGAATAGTTAGTAACTAAGTTGTAGTAACTAAATTGGTTGTCAATCTTAATATGATATATATTTTTCTTAAAGGTTTTCTCATATATGTGTATCCTTTTCTATAAAATCATTATGTGGATTCCAATTTTCAAGTCTCTACCTTCTGATGCATTCTAAAACTCAAATAACAAGCTTTTTAATTTATTGCGTACTTCTATATTTGCAAAGCACAAAATGTAAATATCCGAAATTTATTCAAAGCTTCCTGTAAGAGATTTTTAAACTACGGAGAACGGGATGTCCAAAGTGGTTTCGAACTCGGCTAAGAATGGGAATGGCAGGCAGAAAGCCTGTAAATACCTGAATGAAGTAGCTTTATGTAACGCTCTTGAGATGGCGAAAGAGCTGGTCTCGGTAATAAATAAAGTTCCTGTTACGGTTTTTCTCTGGAGGCCGGAGAAGTACTGGCCTGCTGAATTTGTCTCAGAAAACATAAAGAAATTCGAGTATACTGCTGAAGAATTTACATCCGGAAAACTTCTTTATGGCAATATCATACACCCTGATGACCTGGGAATGGTTGAAAGAGAACTCTCAAGGAGAATAGAAGAAGGTTACGTGGACTATTCTCAGGAGTATCGTATCCTGACGAAATCAGGTGAGATACGTTGGGTTGATGAAAGGACTTTCATTGAAGCGGATAAAAATGGAACTGTAAAGTACCTTATGGGAATAGTTATGGATGTTACTGAGCGGAAAAGAAAAGAAAAATTGCTCTACATCCAGAGGGATCTGGGCATTGCACTAAGCACTTCCAGTTCCATGAACGAGACTCTTGAGAAAYTGCTGGATTCCTGCCTYCAGATAGATGAGATCAAYGCTGGAGGAATTTATCTTATCGATGAAGAAACAGGAGATATGACRCTTGCCATTCACCGTGGTTTTTCTCCTAATTTTGTCGAGTATGCCTCCCATTACAGTGCCAATTCCCCTAATACGAAACTTGTTATGATAGGGCAGCCTGTATACAAACAACACATAGACCTTCTTCTCACTTCGAGAGATGACGTACTCAGACATGAAAATCTCAGGGCTACCGCAATTATACCCGTAAAATCAGGAAAAAAAGTTATTGCAGCTTTTTATCTTGCTTCGAGCCTTGAACTTGAGTTTCCAGATAGCGTCCGCACCGCCCTCGAAACTATTGCGACGCAATTCGGAGTTTTTATCTCTCGTATCCGCCTGGAAGAAAAACTAAAAGAATGTAGAAAGAAGACAAAGTCTTAAATAAGATATTTTTTGCTCTTTTCAGGGTGTTCTTTTCAGGAAACAGCAGTTAAGAGGACAAAGACGTATAGGCAAATTCCCTGAAACCTAAAAGATGTCTTCGGATAGAGCATTCACGCATTAGTAAGCCTGTCTTTATGTCTTCTTCAGCTTCTATCAATAACTTTTCAGGAGTTTTATTGGCAAAATAGACAAATTACTTCACTTATTGTAAGTGTACTATTCAAACGTGAAATAAGAAAATAGGTCTATAAATAGAATAGTTATTAACTATACTGGCTATTAATCCAGATGTTATATATATATTTTTCTCTTAAGTTATATCATATCTATGTGCTTTTTTTTGTAAGATCTTTTTATATATTCTCACATTTAAGTCTCTGCATCCTGATACATTTGAAATCTCTATCACAAGCTTTTTAATTTATTGTGTACTTCTATGCTTGCAAAGCAAAAAACGTAAATATCCGAAATGTGTTCAGAGCTTCCTGTAAGAGATTTTTTATCTACGGAGAATGAGATGTTCAAAGTGATTTCAAACTCGGCTAAAAATGGGAATGGTAGGCAGAAAGCCTGTAAATACCTGAATGAATTAGCTTTATGTAATGCTCTTGAGATGGCAAAGGAGCTGATCTCGGTAATAAATAAAGTTCCCGTCACGGTTTTCCTCTGGAGGCCGGAGAAGTACTGGCCTGCCGAGTTTGTCTCAGAAAACATTAAGAAATTCGGGTATACCGTAGAAGAGTTTACATCAGGAAAAGTCATGTATGGCAATATTGTGCATCCTGACGACCTGGAGAGAGTGGAAAGAGAACTCTTAAGAAGGATAGACGAAGATTACGTGGATTTCTCTCAGGAATACCGCATCCTGACAAAATCAGGCGAAGTGCGCTGGGTTGAAGAAAGGACTTTCATTGAAGCCGATGACAATGGAATTGTAAAGTACCTTAAGGGGATAATCCTGGATATCACTGAGCGGAAAAGGAAAGAAAAACTGCTCTACATCCAGAGGGATCTGGGCATTGCACTAAGCACTTCCAGTTCCATGAACGAGACTCTTGAGAAACTGCTGGATTCCTGCCTTCAGATAGATGAGATCAACGCTGGAGGAATTTATCTTATCGATGAAGAAACAGGAGATATGACAC
>NZ_WJBJ01000002.1:0-165057 GCF_020804205.1 Methanosarcina sp. DH1
CCTGAGGTTGGAGTTGCAGAAAAAGCAGCAACAGGTTTTATTGGAACTGTTTTTACAGTGATATAGTTCTTTATTGTTTTCGTGTTTGTTCCAGCTGCATTCTTTACTGTTAAACTGACAGTGTATTTTCCTTCTTTACTATATGTGTGTACAGGAGTTTTAACTGTGGAGGTTTTTCCATCTCCAAAGCTCCATTTCCAGGATGTTGGGGAGTTTGTACTTTTATCTGTAAACTGCACCTTCAGTGGAGCGTTTCCTGAGGTTGGAGTTGCAGAAAAAGCAGCAACAGGTTTTATTGGAACTGTTTTTACAGTTATATAGTTCTTTATTGTTTTCGTGTTTGTTCCAGCTGCATTCTTTACTGTTAAACTGACAGTGTATTTTCCTTCTTTACTATATGTGTGTACAGGAGTTTTAACTGTAGAGGTTTTTCCATCTCCAAAAGTCCATTTCCATGAAGTGGGTGAGCCTGTACTCTTATCAGTAAACTGTACCTTCAGAGGGGCATTTCCTGAGGTAGGAGTTGCAGAAAAAGCAGCAACTGGTTTTATTGGAGCTGTTTTTACAGTTATATACTTGGACTTTGTTGCCGTATTGCTACCGCCAGCGTTGCTTGCTGTAAGTACTACTGTATAAGTTCCTGCTTTAGTGTATGTGTGCACAGGATTCTGCTCGGTTGAAGTTTTTCCATCTCCAAATGTCCATTTCCATGAAGTTGGACTATTGCTGCTTTTGTCAGTAAATGTTACCTTCAATGGGGCATTTCCTGAAGTTGGGGATGCAGAGAAGTCAGCAACCGGTGGGTTTGGTTTTTCTGGTCTGGTTTCCAGTTTGTCTATTTTGAATCCATAGGCTGTATCTGATCCGTCAGTCTGAAGCTTCACTTTCATAGTGTCTTCAGTGTACCAGTCAGTCCAGAAATCGTCTCCATTATTGCTTCGATCATAAGTTACGAGTTTATTACCCTCCKTATCTAGAATAGTTAATTTATCCCTATAATCAGCAATTGATAATTTTGTGAAATGTAACCTCATCTGAGTAGCACCAGGTTCACTTATTATAGGCCATGTATAGTCAAAGTTATTTGCGTAAGAATGATATGACTCTGGTAAAGTTGATGGAGGAGCCATATCAGTTCTTGTCTCTACCTGGTCTATTTTGAATCCATAAGCTGTATCTGATCCGTCAGTCTGAAGTCTCACCTTCATAGYGTCTTCAGTGTACCAGTCAGTCCAGAAATCGTCTCCRTTATTGCTTCGATCATAAGTTACGAGTTTATTACCCTCCKTATCTAGAATAATTAATTTATCCCTATAATCAGCAATTGATAATTTTGTGAAATGTAACCTCATCTGGGTTGCACCAGATTCTTCTATCGCAGGCCATGTATAGTCAAAATTATTTGCATAAGGATGATCTGACTCTGGTAAAGATTCAGCCGAAGAGGCAACAGTACATGTTATTATACTTATTAAGAAGCAACATATTACAATCTTTGAAAAATTCATTTTAGAACTCCTTCCTATTTCAGGCACTCAAAAAAATAATTTCACAAGGTAATATTTTTGCAATGCTGTACTGATCAAAATTAGAGACTTTAATATTTTTTGATTTTTTGATGGAAGTCACTGAATGCGAAAAACAATGGCAAATACAGGCAACTCTACAATACATATTAAAATCTCCAAGTTTACAAAAAATAACCTTCAGAGACCGTCTCAAAACTCAACTAATTTTTAAACTTTTCTATATTACCCCACAATTGAATAAAAATATTCGAAACTATATAAATTAAACAGAAATCTGGCGTGAATACAAAAAATTCATGTAGAAACTGCAGCAGTCTTTCCTACGAAAAACTTTAACATTAGTACAAAGTTTTCCATGCTTCTGCGTGTGCCAAAGGCTCATGAGGGTTTACACACCAAAAAAATGCTTTTAGAATTTTCAACTCAGCGTAAACAAATTAAAAAACCAAATTGTAAACTCAGTTACTTAAAACTGGAAGAGAACAATTATCTTAAGTTTGCTTAAAAAATAGATTTCGCTCTTTTGCGAAACATGATCAATTAATTATAATCACTATGCAAAAGTGGTATGGGAGAAAAGAGAATAGAAAAAATAAATTTCAAAAATGAAAGTTCTAAAAAAGAATTATTAGAAAAAATATGTAAATGGGATAGCGCGGATTTGAACCGCGGTCCAAGCGTCCCAAACGCTCGAGGATGGACCAAGCTACCCTACTATCCCAAGGGGTACTTCCCTTCAAACGATATTATCCTTTATATAGCTTTCGTTAGAACATGGGCCTGTCATGCTTTCTCTGGAAAATTTTACTGAGAAAATCAAAACTCTTTCTGCCTGAGCTTCCCAGAATTTTGAATTTCTTTCTGATTCTCTGAGGCTCTTTTCATTATTGCCAGCGTCTATACATCTCGTTTTCTACCCCGAGCAAGTCAAGAGTTCTTCCCACCATGATATCTACAAGGTCTTCAAGAGTTTTGGGTCTCGAATAAAATCCCGGGCAAGCTGGAAGGATACTTGCTCCTGCTTTTTTAGCTTTGAGCATATTTTCGATGTGTATGAGGCTAAGCGGGGTTTCCCTGGTCATCAAGATGAGTTTTCTTTCCTCTTTGAGGCAGACATCTGCGGCTCTTGTAAGAAGAGTATCGGATACCCCATTTGCAACGGCTGCAAGAGTTTTCATGCTGCAAGGGACGATAACCATTCCCCCTGTCCTGTAGGAGCCACTGGCTATTGGTGCTGAGAAATCTTTCTGGGCGTAGCTCCATGTTGCGAGTTTTTCCACTGCCTCTGAAATATAATCAGTTTCAATTTCGATTATCTGTTTTGCGGCATCCGTCAAAACCAGATGAGTTTTTATTTCTTTTTCCGCCAGTACTTCAAGAAGGCGAATTCCATACTGGACCCCTGAAGCTCCGCTGATTCCTACCGTTATCTCCATTTTATCCTGCCGTTAATGTTCCTGCTGATACTTTAATTCATCTCTGTGCTGTTATTATCAGTATTCTCTCTATGCAATTATTTTCATGAATCTCTCTAGCTGTTATTTTCATGAATCTCTCTAGCTGTTATTTTCTTCCTCATCTTATGCTTTACTTCTATTATTCATCTCATGCCGTTGATTCAAATCTATATCTTGCTCTTCCAGTTCGTCGCCTTTTTTGTAAAAAGAAATGAAGCTTTCCACCATTTCCCCTGCGGCTGAAACTATGTCTTTTATTTCTTCAGGGCTGATATCATCCTGGTGTATTCCGACAACAAACACCGAAGTCTTCTTTGTGGCTCTGCTCACCTGCCTCGCCCCATCAAGGGCAAGATATTCCTCCCGGTGCCCGGGCATTGTTATCACCGATGAACTTGCTCTCTGGTTTTTCTCATCAAAAAGCCCGACAGCAACAGCTCCCACATGTTCCTCTCCGCCTGTAAGGGTCAGAAGATAATCTTCTCCTACCTTTTTTGCACCAAGTACAATCTCAATTTTCCCCACTTTCCGCTTAATCTGAAACAAATTCCTACCTCGACCCTTAAAATTTCAAGGAAAATCCATTTTTCCTTTACGTTTTTTAGAATTTTCGTTTTTTAGAATTTTCATTTTTTAGAATTTTTATTTTTTAGAATTTTTATTTTTTAGAATTTTTATTTTTTAGAATTTTYATTTTTTAGAATTTTTATTTTTTAGAATTTTCATTTTTTAGAAGTTTCATTTTTTAGAATTTTCATTTTTTAGAATTTTTATTTTTTAGAATTTTTATTTTTTATAAAACATTGTTTTTATTTTATTCTACTCTACTTCAGATATCACTTAATTTAAACTGTTTAAGGGGTTTTTTAACGTCAAAATAGTCTCTTGCGGCCTTTCCCACGGCTTCACAGTACTCTTTCGGGCTGTATACTCCCATTCTCCAGTTATCCATTTGGGCTTCCTGTAAGATAGATACAAAATGAGAAGCTTCGTTAAGAGGAATAATCTTGTGGTCAGTTTTTATCATAGCTTGCATTTCCAGCATTTCGGGCGTCTTAGGAATGTCCACAAGCACATACTCAGGATTAACCCCTGCCAGTTCTGCAATTTCTTTTTCGACCCTTCGGATTCGGCCACGGTGCCTCAGTACGGCTTTTCCTACGTCTGCCAGGCCTACATATAAAGCCCGTTTATAGAGTTTACGTGCATCAAGCAGCCTTGAAAGTTCTCCTGCATATCCGGCTGCGTTTCTCATAGATGCAATAAGGTCTATATCGTCCATCTGCCTGAGCTTAAACGGGTCAAGTTCATTATTTTCAATCATATACTCCACTGCTCTAGAACACATAACTTCAGAAATCCTGGTTACATGATGATAGTAAACCGATGTGTTCATCCAGAAACGTGAGACAAGAAGTGATTCGGCAGCTTTTAGCCCACCATAATCTACAACAAGCCTATCCTCGTAAAAATTCATCTGTTTTATTAGACGATTATAATCCACAACTCCGAAGGCTACACCTGTGTAACGGGCATCCCTAACAAGATAGTCCATTCGGTCCACATCAATCTCACTGCTAAGGATCTGCCCTAGAGAAGTTTCTCCTTTTATGTGTTTTACGAGGTTTCCGGGAGAAATTCCGTATTTGCTCAGGACTTCTCTGATCTCTACTTTTCCCAGGATTTCCTTTACATCGTCATGCCTGCGCCGCGTGTATTTATCAATTACGTTCTCGGTAACGTGAGAAAAAGGTCCATGCCCTATATCATGCAGAAGAGCAGCAACTTTTATTTCGGTTTTCTTGTCCTCTTCAATCGAATTTAGACCCCTGGTCAGCGTGGATGCGAGATGCATTGTTCCAAGCGAATGTTCAAAACGCGAATGATTTGCTCCCGGGTAGACAAGGTTTGAAAACCCAAGCTGTTTGATCCTTCTCAGGCGCTGCATCTGGGGTGTGGAAAGAAGGTCCTGAACTAAATCATCCAGCTCGATGTAACCATGCACGGGATCAAGGACAACTTTCATTATTCTTTAGACAGATCTCATTATATATTGTTGTTACTACTACTCTGATACTGTAGATTTTGCAGAAACCCCTGATACCCGAAAGTTTAAAAGAAAGCCGGATATGGTATTATCATGATTATATTTTCAGGCGGCACCGGAACTCCAAAGCTCCTTGACGGACTCAAGGAAATCATCCCAGCAGAAGAATTAACTGTTGTTGTAAACACTGCCGAAGACCTCTGGATTTCGGGAAATCTGATTTGTCCTGACTTGGATACAGTACTCTATCTGTTCTCGGACCAGATCGACCGAAATAGATGGTGGGGCATAAAAGACGACACCTTTCTGACTTATGAACGTATGCAGAAACTGGGCGTCATTGAAAGCATAAAGCTTGGGGACTGTGATAGAGCAACCCATATAATTCGCTCGAACTTTATCCGTGATGGAATCTCCCTTACAGATGCGACTTTAGAGCTTGCGTCCATTTTCGGAATTGATGCAAAGATCTTGCCCATGTCTGATGATCCTGTTTCTACCTATATAGAAACTCCTGAGTCAATTATACATTTTCAGGATTTCTGGGTCGGAAAACATGGAGAACCCGAAGTACTGGGTGTTGATATAACGGGAATTTCCGAAGCTTCGATTTCTCCAAAGGTACTAGAAGCCCTTGAAACTGACGACAAAATCCTTATAGGGCCAAGTAACCCAATCACAAGCATAGGGCCTATCATTTCCCTGCCAGGCATGAAGGATCTGATGAAAAAGAAAAAGGTCGTTGCAGTCAGCCCAATAATCGGCAATGCCCCTGTAAGCGGACCTGCCGGGAAACTCATGCAGGCCTGTGGGCTTGAGGTCTCTTCAATGGGAGTTGCGGAATATTATCAGGACTTCCTGGATGTCTTTGTTTTTGATGAACGGGATCAGGCGGACGAATTCGCATTTGAGAGGCTTGGGTGCCGCGCTTCCCGTGCAGATACTCTTATGACTTCAACTAAAAAAAGCAAGGAACTGGCAGAGTTAGTGATAGCATTGTTTGATACTATTGCTTGTCCTTAATTTCCTATTTTTACTATTTTTTATTTTTCACTATTTTTTATTTTTACTAAACACTATTAATTGTTACTATTTTTTATTTTTACTAAACACTATTAATTTTTACTAATATTTATTTTTATTATTTTTTTGATTTATTCTCTTCAAATTTTCTTTTCATTACTTCTCTTACCCATTTTCATAACTTATATTTCTCTTTTTATCTATTTTCTAGTATATTCACAGCGTTAACAAAAGTCGAAAGTTTTATTAATACATTTAGTAGTAAAAATAACACCAAAAAATATTATGTATAAATTTTGTATTACAAATTAAATAATAATTTATGGAAAGTGCTATTTTCATAACCAGACTAAGAAAACATTAATTTAGTTCATTTGGAGAAAAAAGCATGATAAAAGCAGGTATAACAAATCTAAGGAGAATCAGCACAAAATTCATTTATCTTGTTTTCCTGACTGCCCTTGTTCTTTCCCTTGGATCTGTTCCAGGAATGGCAGCTGAAAATTGTAATTCTAACTTGATGGGTCAAGTCTTTGCTGCAGCTGAAGTAGATCTCGGAGCTATTGGACCAGAAAACACACTTATTATTACAGATATAGGCTCTCCTGCAGAGTCCTATGTTTTCCTTGACGATTTTTACTCAGAGTTTTATAACAGGGATCTTCAGTACACAAAAAATCTCCTTGTTGTCCAGAACTCAAGGAATAGTCCCCTATGGTTTGCATTTTTCAATAAATGCAGCGGGAAGTGCACTTATATTGAGGTCTCCTATGAAAACGAAAGTAAAATTAGCTACAAGGTAACGGAAAACATAGACTTTGATAAACTTTCGAAAACCAATAAATCGAGAGATGCGTGGAGTGAAAAAGTAAACAATTCGGTATTTGACGGGCACGAGTTTGCTGTTCTTTCAATTTCAAACGCCTGGGCTACAGGGAAGCTTGATTATGAACTTATGCAGTGCCTGGAGCTGCACAATCATTTCTGTCCAGGAGTTTCAAGCGGTTATGTGCTTGCAGGCTGGATGGAAGAAAACTACCCGCTTAAGGAAGGCGTGAGTTATACGGTTTTCTCCTGCCCCAAATGGTGCAAAGACGATGTTTTCGTGAAGCGCTGGGATGCGACCCCAGGTACAGGTGGAATTTGGGTCTCCTCATTAACAGATAACGAAACCGAAGCTCTAGGTGGTTCTCCAGCAGGCATCTTCGTAGTCAAGGATAAAAATGCCGGAACTATGAAAGCAGTAGTCCTCGGGTTTGACTTTGACGTTGTCGATGCGAACAGTGGTGCAAAAGACGATGATCCAGGATGGGTCTCGAAATATTTAGCTGATCTCTGGCTTATGGATAAAGAAAATTGGGACACAAAAGGACTTGTCTCGGTAATTTCAGTAATGGATATTGATGCCGATACCCTGAGCGAAATGGAGCTAGCAGACAATAATCCTTATGTGGTTCTCGGACTGCTTAATTCGACAGAGAGCACTCAGCCCTCGGAAAACTGAGCTAGTAGAACAGACAATTAAACTAATCTCTAAACCCACAAAAAGTTTAATCAGGTGTGTTTGAGGATTCCAGTAATCCTCATATCTGCCTCTTTCTCTTCCTTTTTTATTTTTTTAATAGGTCTTTTCTGAGTTAATTTGATTTTTTGTTTAAAATGCATAAAATCTTACTTAATATACAATAATCTTTAGTAAATTTAGAAAATTTTAATAAAGAGTATGCAAATTTTATGCGCATGGATGATGGCTCTGTCGAAAAATGGCAACGCGCCGATGAAGAAGTGAGAAAGAATCTGCCGCCGGGCGTGAAGCTAGTACACACATTACGAGGGCACACTGGAAGTATTCATCGCATTGCATGGTCACCGGATGGGCTGATGCTAGCATCACCGTCTTCTGACACAACGATAAGGCTCTGGAATACCGAAACGGGCGAGTGTCTGAACGTTTTGAGAGGGCATACAGATTTTGTTTTTAGCATAGTATTCGCGCCATCAGGTAAGAATTTGGTAAGCACGAGCAAAGACGGAACGCTGAACATGTGGGAAAGTGAATCTGGTAAATTAATTTATTCTCTTAAAGATACGTCAACGCGCGTTAGCAGGGTAGCCTTTCATCCAGATGGTCACATGTTTGCCGGCTTAAGTAATGACAACATGGTGATTTTATGGGATACAGACTCTGGCGAACTCATTCGATATATGAAAAACAAGCCTAAAGAAATAGTCTTTGACTTAGCCTTCGATTTGACAGGTCGGAAATTGGCTGGTGCGAGTGCTGAAGGCAAAGTGAAAATATGGGATATTACCTCAGGAAAGTTGTCTCACTCGCTTATCGGACATCGTGGTGCAGTTACTAGCATAGCCTTTGATTTAGAAGAGAACATTCTCGCCAGTGCAAGCCTAGATAAGACGGTCAATCTTTGGAATACTCAATCTGGACAGCTATTATTGTCCTTAGAAGGCCACACGAATGGAGTAGTTTGCGTTTCCTTTTCTAGTGATGGACAAATACTTGCTTCAACTAGTTATGAAAATGACAGAAATATCCGTTTTTGGAGGAAGAGTAATGGGACATGTGTTGCGACAATTCCAGAATTATCTTCTGAACGATCATTTCGATCAAAAGACGGAACGGCCGGAGGTATAGTCTTTCATCCATTTCTTCCTCTCATAGCCACGATTGGTTCAGACTTCGGAACGACAGAAGATATTCTCGATAACATTATCCACATTTATGAGCTGGATCTCCAAATTCTGCTTGGCCAACCCTCCACGTCTTCTATATCTTCGGTTACCTATACCAGCGCCAAGGTTGTGCTGGTGGGAGACACTGGAGTAGGGAAGAGTGGTCTAGCAGAAAGACTAGTTCATGGCAAATTTGTACCTACGGTGTCATCTCATGCACGGCGTGCGCATTTGCTAGAAAGCAAGGTCGTGAAAAATTCAGACAAAACTATGGTTCACAGGGAGATAATTCTTTGGGATCTTGCAGGCCAACCCGCCTACCGGCTAGTGCATCAGCTAAGCATAGATAATGCGGCGCTTGCATGCGTATTATTTGATGCCCGCAGCGAGACTAATCCGTTTGAGGGCGCTGCTTATTGGTCGCAAGTGCTTGATCAAGCCCACACGAATACTAAGAAAAAACTCATCAAATTTCTGGTAGCTTCACGTTCAGATGTAGGAGGACTTCCTGCGGGTTCGGAGCGTATAGATACCTTCGTCTACGAGAATGGATTTGCGGGTTTTTTTAAGACTAGTGCAAAGACCGGAAAAGGATGTAAAGAGTTGTTGAAAGCAATCCGTCAAGAGATTCAATGGGATGATTTGCCCAGTGTGAGTAGCCCAGAAGTGCTTCGAAAATTGCGCGATTTTGTTACCATTCTAAATCCGGCCAGAAGTGCGGTTGGTGCTAGAGAGATGCCAGCGCTCATGACGATTACTGAATTGCTCCAGCGATTTGAATCTGCCTTCCACGTGAAAGTTCCAGTTGAGGAATTCATTACGTATCTCCAGCGGCTGGAAGCCAGTGATACATTAGATTTACTGGTGTTCCATACTACTGGAGAGACTCCAAAGCTGGATGACAAGGTTCTTCTGGATACTACTCGCGTTGATGCATATGCTAGTATCGTGACGATTTAATTATGACACATAATGTTTTGCCATTTTCTCATCAGCATTCTTCTTCGTAAACTTCCAGTTTATTTTCTTTTTATTTATATTCCTTCTGTGCATCCATGCATCTACTTCTTTACTAAGCGTTTTTATGTCAGGTATTCGCCTGTTTGTACATTGTGTATTCATCACATTAATCTCTATTTCTGCAGCATTTAGCCAACTCGCATGCTTTGGTGTGTAATGGAACTCTATTTTTTCCAGTATCTTTTTTGCTTCTTCTTCGCTAAATGTCTCATAGAATGATTTTTCTTTGTGGATATTTAGGTTATCTGTAACCAGTCTGATGACTTCAGCTTTTGAATATTCCTTGATAACAAGATCTTTCATGAATTGCGCAAAGTCAGCCATTTTTCTGCTTTCGGTGACTCGAGTAACCCTTTTTCCTGCTTTAAATTCTACCGCCACAAATATGTTTGCTGTTCCATTCCTGATGTACTCATAATCATACTTCTCCAGACTTCCAGGCTTCATTGGAATGGGATTTCGCTTATCTTTGAGAAGTTGTTTCGGTTTCTCATCAAGACATATGAGAGGTCTTTTTGGGTCAAAATCCTCTTCGTACAGGTCAAGAACATCGTACATTCTCGTTCTGTATTCGGAATCAATTGTCTGAATGCACCACATCTTTTTCTGTCAGGGCTTAATTTTGCTTTTTTTCAAAATAAGTCTGATACTTTCTTTGTTTATCGTTTCAAAGCCTTCTTTTTTCCTCAATTCTTCACAAAGCAGTGAAAGTGACCATCTATTTCTTCCTTCTGGAGGTTTTGTACATGCTTGAGCTATTATTTCTGCAACGTGCCTTTCACTATATTTTTCAGGTTGACCTGACCTTGGTTTATCTACCAAAGCACTTTGTAGACCTTCTTCAAGACATCTTTTCCTTATCCTTAAAGCAGTGCTTCTACCAATACTTAATGTTTTAGCGATCTCAGTGTCTCCTTTTCCCTGATTTGCCAGTAGTAGAATACGTGCTCTGGTAAGAGATCTTGCATTTTTCTGTCCTTTTTTAAGAAAGTTTTTAAGAAATAGAACTTCACTATCATTAAGATTAATATTTAACATAAGATATAATATAGAATTCAAAGTATATAAGTGACTCATAACTATATTGTCACGATACTAGTTATTGTAAGAACTCTGTAACTGCTTAATATGTTTTTCAACAACGAGTTCATATACATGATTTATTCTGTAAATCGTATTTCTTCCTTCTTTTGTTTCTGTTATAAGGCCAATTTCTCTGAGATTTTTTATATACCAGCTGATTGTAGCCCTAGAAACTCCAAGTTCACGTGCAAGAGCAATATTTGTATTACAATTACAAGTTAGTATTTCTGAAATAATTCTTTGATTCATTACGTTCTGAAGGACAGAAATAACTCTTATCTCTTTCTCATTATAGGTAAAATTATTTTCGAAGAATCTTGTCTTTCCACCCTCTCTATAGACTTCGATTTTGTTCTGAGCTTCAAGGGCTTTTATGTGATATTTTATACTTTCCCTGTCTAAACCGACATTTCCTACAATCTCACTAATATATGCTCCAGGATTGGTTTTAATATAGGTGTAGATGTTAAGACGGCTGGGATTGTCAAGTACGTTTTTAGAGTTTACAATTTTATATCCCGCTATTGAGAAAATTATTCTTTTAGAATATAGTAAGTCAAGTGCCGCTAAGATGTTCACTGTGACCAACCACAAAAGAAACTCCCAGTAGGGTATTTCGATAACTTGAATTTCTACAACCTTTTCTCCATTAATTGGAACCCCAAATTGATCACTTGAAATGGGTTCTACAGTATATTCAGTAGCCTCAGCTGTTGCTATTAAAAAGATAAATAATAAAAAAAAAATTACTACATTTTGAAGCTTAGGTATGATAGGCAGCTTTAAGCGTATAGTACTCAGTTCCACTGATTGATGCTCCGAACACGTTGAGTTTCCAGTATCCTCCTTGTAGATATGTCCCTGTTTTTGGTCTTACACGTAAGACTATTGAATTTGAGCCTGATTGTGGTTTATAAGCCCCATAAGAGACGCCTGTAGGAGAATATATAGTAAGGCTCAGGATATTTCTCGCACTTCCCCAACTCAAAGATATGTCAAGATAAAGTGCTTTTGAGCTTACGTATGCTTTATTATATTTTGTTTGTCCTTTCACTATGGAGATTCCTGTTAAGGATATTTCAAAGATGTTTTCAGATGCTTCGGTGAATTCTAGCAGTTCTACATCTTCCTCAGTTGATATTGAAGATGAAGCACTTTGGGTACAAACAAAATCATCTTTCAAAAGTTCAACAATATATTCTTGTTCTGGAGGAGTCAAACTAACTTCCTGGTCTGTGTTTTCATTATACGAGGTCGTCATAATATCATCAAAAAAGATGTAGGAAGATAGAAATATAAATATTTTGATTAATAGTTCTCATATTAAAGCGACCAATATTATTATATTATATATAAAATATATAATATTTAACGGTTAATATCTAAATTTTATCAAAGATGCCTAGCATACGGTTTTTGTTTTTCAAGCAAATAGTCTTATTTTTTCTAAAACCAGGATGTCCGATAAACTTATAAAGTAAACTAACAAAATCAATTACTCTTTGGTAGTTATTGTTTTACAGCCTAATATCTGTCTTTTTAAGCGCATATATTATTTTTCCTTCGATAACCATGATTCATCAATGTAAAAACGAAACACATAGTGCAACTCTACTAAAAAATTTTTCTTAAATTTAAAAATCCATAATTAAGCTTTATTTAAAGATTAACTGAATTATAAAGCTTAATCAAACTGCTTTTATTACCTCTATTCGGTAAGTATGTTTATCTCTTTTTCAGACGATTAACACTCTAGACTTACAAGTCAATAAGCTAACTGAAACAATAGATTGACAACTTAACAACTATTTAGATATCAACTACATGAATTGAGATCAGGAACAAATTGAGATCAGGAACAAATTGAGATCAGGAACAAATTGAGATCAGGAACAAATACAGTACCAGATATTGGATGGGTAAAATAATGAGAAAAAAATTAATTATATTGCTAGTTTTGTGTTGCATGTTCCTCGCAACAGGATGCGTGGGAAATGAACTGGTAACTCCAGAAAAGGCTGTAACTAAAGCTGATGCAGATAATCCAAATGGAGAGGGCACAACTGAAACACAAAATGTGACAGAGACAGGAATAAAAGAATATACAGTTGAAGAACTCGCAAAGTACGACGGTACAAATGAAACGATATATGTCGCTTATCAAGGTCAGGTCTATGATGTCTCTTCTGATAGTTATCTTTGGAAAGATGGCAATCATGAAGGATGCCCTGCAGGGAAAGATATAACTGAAGAATTGGACAGGACGCCACACGGGGCTGAAATATTAAAGAAATATCCTGTTGTCGGGACTCTGAAGGAATAATACAAAATTATGATAACTTTATAACAGCTTTTTACGCCCATTCGTCAAATTTTTTGTCTCATGTTATCACTTTTTGCCTATATGTCAGTAAACACAACCGGCACATCCTTAAGATGAATATAAGTAAAACAGTTTCAAAGCGAAATTATTTCAGGATAAAGCAGTTTCAAAGCGAAATTATTTCAGGATAAAACAGTTTCAAAGCGAAATTATTTCAGGATAAATCAGGTGAAAAAAGTAAGGAAAAAAGAAAAGAAGAAATTCTTTTCTCAGTCTTTCTTAAAGCTTAAATCCCAGCTTCTGCTATTCTCAAGCATCCACAACTGAGAATCCAGTTCTTCTTCTTCAGGCTGCGGGTAGATTCTCTCAGTCTTGCCGTTAGGAAGCAGAAGGCGAGCTTTTACATTATCTTTGAGGTGAATGCCAAGGATTACATCTCTCAAGACAGGAATATATTCGGAAGATACCGGAAAGAGAGTTTCTACCCTGTTGTCCAGGTTGCGAGGCATAAGATCTGCACTTCCCATAAGGATCTCTTCTTTTCCTCCGTTCCTGAAATAATATATCCTGGAATGTTCGAGAAAACGGCCAACTATCGAGGTAACCCTGATATTTTCACTGAGTCCAATAATACCTGGCCTGAGGCAGCAAATTCCCCGGATAATAAGGTCTACCTTCACTCCGGCCTGAGAAGCCCTGTAAAGTTCCCGGATGCACTGGTAGTCCACAAGGGAATTCATCTTGAAGATCAGATGCCCGTTCCCACATTTTTCGTGAAGATCAATTTCACGCCTGATGCGCTCCAAAATCTGATGCCTTAGAGTCTGGGGAGCTACAAGGAGTTTGATATAATGGTCCTTTCTTGAATATCCGGTAAGGGCATTAAAAAGGTCAGAGACATCTTTACCTATGCATGGGTCACTTGTGAAGTAGCCCATATCGGTATACAGCTTTCCTGTGGCTGCGTTATAATTACCTGTACTCATGTGCACATAATACCTGATACCTTCTTTTTCGGCTCTGACTACCAGGCACATCTTGGCGTGAGTCTTACGTCCCGGGAAGCCGTAAGCTACATGAACCCCTTTGCGCTCAAGTTCTTTTGCCCAGCCTATATTGTTCTCCTCATCGAAACGAGCTTTAAGCTCCACAAGAACTGCTACCTGCTTTCTCCGGTCTGCAGCTTTCATAAGGGCCTGAATTATTCTGGAATTATCATCCACCCTGTAAAGGGTCATTTTGATTGCCAGAACATCAGGATCGTCGGCAGCCTCTTCCACGAAATCAATTACAGATTCGAAACTGTCATATGGATGATAGAGAAGAACATCTCGTTTTTTCAGAGTTGTAAAAATTTTCTCCCTGTTTGCTAGCTGGGAATGTTTTTTTGGCTCGAAGGGTTCATACTTAAGGTCAGGCCGGTTGATCTGTGCAAGTTTAATAAGATTTGAAAGTCCTAGCGGAGCTGCAGACCTGAACATAAGGGAAGGAGAAAGTTCCAGGTTCTTAAGAAGAATATCCGAGACTTTTGTTGGCATTGTATAGTCGGTCTCAAGTCTGACAACCGACCCAAAGTAGTTCCTTCCAACTCTCTGTTTTACAGCGGTCAAAAGGTCTTTGTCTCCATCTTCATCAAACCCAAGGTCTGCATCGCGTGTGATTCTGAACGGATAAGCTCCAAGGATGCGCTGTCCGGGAAACAGGAGGTCAAGGTTTGCAGCGATAAGCTGTTCAAGCCAGACAAAATGCCCTTTTTTCAGCTCTTCCAGACTGGAAGTTATTTTCTCTTGTTCTCCTTCAGGAACAACGATTAGTCGCATAAACATCGGAGGGATCTTGACCCTGGCAAAACGTTCTCCGTAATCCGGATCATCAATTAATACTGCAAGGTTAAGGCTGAGGTTGGAAATATGAGGGAAAGGATGTCCTGAATCAAAACCGAGAGGAGTAAGTAAAGGGAAAATATTTCTCTCGAAATAATCTCTCAACTTTTCTCTTTCTTTCTTAGAAAGCTCAAAGTAATTAAGGACTTCAATTCCTTCTTTCCTGAGAGCAGGCTCAAGCATTTCATTCCAGCAACTGTCATTGAGAGGAAGCTGCCTGAGAAGCTCTTCCCGGATGACGCGGAGCTGTTCCTGTGCTGTCTCATCTGTCTGATCCTCTTTCATAGCTTCCACTATTCTTTTCTCGACGCCTGAAACCCTGACCATGAAAAATTCATCAAGATTACTTCCAAAGATCGAAAGAAACTTGACTCTTTCAAGCAGAGGATTGCGATCATCAAAAGCCTCTTCGAGTACTCTGTCATTGAACTGAAGCCAGCTGTACTCGCGGTCCGTATATAAACATGGATCGCTTAGGTCAGGCATACCGGAAACTTCTACCCGAGTTCCTTCAACGTTATCCATCATCAGCCTATCAAAATCTGCACACTGAATGGGGAAGTTCCGCTCCATTGCTATCACGCGTGACCTGGGTTTTGCATTTATTCAGACTCGTCTTTAAAAATAATAAAAGATCTGAAGATAGGATCTCTGTAGATCTCATGTTCAATTTCATTACTTGATTGTCACCCGGTTTTACTGGGTTGAAAAGAAGATATCCCCCGGGTTCACTCAAACAACTTAGTATATAGTTAGCCTTAGAGAACTTTTTCCTTGACAACATCAACCCTGTTAGCCGATTAGAGTTTTGAATTCCTTACATAAGGGAAGCGCAATCTCCTTATTAAGTTATCGGACATGCATTGACACCAAAACATATATAAACTTTTGTATCGGCTGGATTTCAGGGATCTAAGGAATCTCCTCCAACTCACTACTATTTATTAGTATATAGAACTAAAGATTTATAATATTATCTCTTGAAGCCAATTATTGACAAAAACAAAAAAGAGATCCTACGTCAGAAGGAAAAAGTACTGGAAGATTACCAGAAAAGATTGGAAGTTTCCAGGTAAATTTTCATTAATATATTTAGGAAATTCACTGAAATTTCTCTAAAGGTTTACTTTTGAGCCAGTTTTAAATTTATCCTTTAAATGTGAGTAAAACTCCTGCTCTTTTCCAGTGGTCTTTCTGAACAGCCGTTCCACAATCAGCTCGGGAGTGCTTCGAGCAATACGGTTGTATACAGGATTCCGGTTTACGATTAGCTCAAGGTTGGAGTCCAGTCCATCTGCCTCGATCCCATCTACTCTTACTTCCGTTCCGGTATTTTCAAGGATTAGTTCCGAAAGATGGGAGACAAAAACTCCAAGACTCTGTTCATTTCTGGACAGATATTCAAGAATTCCTGCTATAATTCGTGCAGAAGCTCCAGGCTCAGTGATCGATTCCAGTTCGTCCGCAAGCACCAGTTTTTCTGAGGCTTCGGAGAGCACCGAGAATTGCTTGAGGGTAGTCTCGAAAGCTCCTGCATCGAGAGTTCCTTTTGATTTTCCAAAATAGTAGAATTCCTCTACAGGCCCGAGTTCAAGTTTTTTTGCAGGAACCGGAAAGCCCATGTACCCAAGAATTACGCATTGGGCAAGGAGCTCGAGCAGGGAAGTCTTACCGCCTGAGTTTACTCCACTCAAGAGCACAACCCTGTTTTCCAGGCCTGCCGGGGAAAATCCGGTTTTTCCGATGGAATAACTGATAGGATCGATCTTTCCATAACGGGCTTTTAAAAAGAGGTTTTCTCCGCCTGTAAAGCCTATTCCGATTTCAGGAATCAGCTCGGGCAGGTTAAGATGGAACTTTGTCGAAAAACAGGAAATTGAAAAGCCAAGGTCAAAATCCAGAACTTTCCTGACAAGTTTTTCTACAGGCTGGTGAAAACCTGAAAGCGTTTTTGCAAGTTCCCTTTTCCTGGCAAGCCTTGTTTTCTCAAGGCTATTGTTCAACTTTTGCCTGAGAAGCTGCAACTGGGACTGTTCTGCATATAGAGGGTAGGAAATTTCATCAGGAAAAAGTGAATCAAGCATTAGTTTTTCTTGCTTTTGAAGCCCTAACTTTTCAGCAAGCTCTTCTTTGACGGTTTCAGTTTCAGTTTTATAGATTCTATTAAGTTCCTTTGTAAGCAGGTCTTTAACCTCCATTCCCCCGCTCACAAGCCTGACAAGTTCCTGCCCGCTTAGAGTAAGCGAGCTTGCCTCAAGGGCATGGTTCATGCGCTGGTTAGCCTCAGTCAGGGCCAAAGTCAATGTGGGGTCCAGTTTTTGCAGAGCTGCTCCGAGTCTGTCAAGTTCAGGGTCAAAACCTTCAACAGGTTTTCCATCCTCACCGAGCTTTGAGAGCGCGGTCTCGAGTGTATCAAGCTTCTCTTTTGAAAACTCCTCAAAGAGCTCAAAGTTTTCTGAGCGGAGCGCTGATACGATACTCAGGCAGGCGTGGATACAGTCAAGATTCCGTGCAAAAAACGCCAGTTCTTTTTCAGGCAAGACCTGCCAGAGTTCAGCTCTGGAAAGGTCATGGAAATATTCGGGTTCAATGTCTTCAGGTAGATCAAAACCAAGATAAGTATCATCAAAAACAATTACACTGGAATAACCTCTTGCAAGATCCACGAATTCCGATAAGTTTTCTACAGCCTGTACAGGCAAGAAGCCCTGGAACTTTTCTCTGGCTGCTTCAAGGGTCTTTGAATCTCCGCAAAGAATTATCCGGTCCCTGACTCTCAGGTTCCCGGGAACAGGCCTGAGTTCACTGACTCTCGTAAGCAGTTTAAGAAATTCGGAATTCTCGGGGAATGCATTTCCCAGTTCAAGATACTCTCTTACGAAAGCCTGTCTCTCCTGGATAAGATCCATGCGCGAAGCAGGTAATGGGTAAAAAAGGTTCAGCTTATCCCTGGCATGCGTCGTATGGGCAAAACTTTTTATCAGCTCAAGCAGGTGAGAATAAAGACTCAGGGCTTCTTTTGTCCTGAGAAAATCGGAAATTGAGCAGCCTTCAGCCCTGGATCTGGCATACCGGGCAAGGGAAAGGGCAAAATTGCGGCTGATCCCGTTGACTTCAGAAAGCGAAGCTATATCACCCTCGCAAATAGCCTGAAGAGCAGCTTCTTCAGTTCCGAAATGCTCAATCAGCCTGTCGGCTACCCGATCACCGATTCCATGAATTTCCCGCAGGCTTGAGAGCGGCTGAGAAGTTTTCATACCCAAAATACTTTTCATATGCAAGATACTCTTGTTTCAATAAATTCAACTGGGTATTAAGCCCTTGTTATTTAGTTCAAAAGAAGGGCAAGTTCTTTTTCAAGATAAGGGCGCATTGAGGCCGTATATCCGTGCGTTGCCTCAGTAACATTATACATTGCTTTTGGTTCTTTTGCAAGAGCAAAGGTCCGGAGCGCCAGATCGTGGGAGATTACCGGATCATTAGAAGAATGAATCAGCACGAATTTTGCAGGCGGCAGGGTAGAGAGATAGGTATCCGGATCAATTGAACGATAGAACTGATAAGCTTCAGAATCACTTGCAAGGGAAGAATCAATTTCTTCAGTGCCATACCCCGCAGTGCTGATACCGATAACCCCTTTAAGGGAAGGATTAAGAGCGCAGGCAAGGACTGCAAATCTTCCACCGTTACTTTCTCCAAGGATTGCAAGCTTTTCCGGGTTAATTTCAGGCTGGGCTGCAAGTACATCTGAGGCTTTAAGAGCGTCATAAATCATGTTATATTCTACGGGCTCAAGGCCTGCTTTGAAAAGTTCAAGATCTTTTTCTATATTTATGCCGCCCAGATTACGCTGGTCAAGCGTGAGAGTTGCATATCCCATTTTAGAGAGTTCCACAGCTAGACCCTGTTCGGCTTCTTTGCTAATCCCTGCTCCGGGCAACAGAACAAGGCCAGGAGAAGAAGATGAATTTGCAGGAATTCTTAAGAGAGCCTGGATTTTTTCCCCTTTGCTTTCAAAAGACAGCAGTTTTAAAGTATCCGAGTTTTCAGGAGCGTATACATCTTCGATTTCCTGGACTGTGAATACTGGCTTTTCTCTATCTGGGAAAGATAGAATACCTGCTTCCAAAACCTTCCAGGGAGCCTCAGCGCCTGTAGAGTTAGATGGATTATACAGGACTCCAAAAAAACCCACAAGTATAAGAAGAAAACCCAGAAGAAAAATTGTGGGCTTGGAGATTCTTGTCCCTGAAGAAGCCTTGCGTTTACTTTCTTTTTTTCCTGAATTCTGCCTGCTCAAGGAAACCCTGCCAAAAAAAAATTGCGGTTACGGCCAGAAACCATTTACAGCACTTAAGAATAATACTGCAATGCCAGTAATGGCACCGATAATAAGCACTACCTTGGGCTGGACTTGAACTGCATTTTTATCTGCTTCATAATAGCGCATGAGCCCTGCAGAAGACTGGAGCCCGGAACCTGATTTTTTAGCCATGTGTTAACACCTGTATGAACGCATTGATTGGGATATAATTTCGTTACCTATATTTGCCTATAATAGGTTTTCTGGATAATAATTAAGATTATCTTGAAATTAACAGTCGAAAATCAGAAATTTAACATAACTGTTAATTGCCTATTAAATAACCGTTAATTAACTATTAAATAACTGTTAATCAACTATTAAATATTTTAATCAGCTATTAAATAACTGTTAATCAACTATTAAATATTTTAATCAACTATTAAATAACTGTTAAATTTCCTCTTAAATTTGGTAATTATCACATAATTTACAGTTCTGATATATAAATCCAGCAGAGAAATGTCTAATAATTGGATTCTGAAAAGGTGGAGATAATTCACGCTCTTGAAGCAGGTACTTCTCAAACAAGTACTTCTCAAACAAGTACTTCTCAAACAAGTACTTCTCAAACAAGTGCTTCTCAAACAAGTGCTTCTCAAACAAGTGCTTCTCAAACAAGTGCTTCTCAAACAAGTGTTTCTCAAACAAGTACTTCGTCCAGGAGGAAGGGCGGGTAAAACACTCCTTTCTCAGTAATTACCGCAGTTATGTTTTCCATAGGAGTTGCGTCAAAAGCAGGGTTGTAAACTTCTACCTCTTTTGGGGCAAGTTGTTCCGATCCGCAAAAGCGCAACTCATCAGGATCTCGCATTTCTATCTTTACACTGCCTTCCCAGCCATTGAAATCGAAAGTAGAGGCTGGGGCTGCTACGTAGAAAGGAATTTCATGCTCTTTTGCAAGAATGGAGAGGGAATAGGTACCTATTTTGTTGAAGACGACATCCTGAGTGATCCTGTCAGCTCCTACAAGCACGCTGTCTACAAGCCCCTGCTGCATTACCCATCCAGCCATAGAATCCGAAATAAGTGTTACTGGAATCTTGTCCTGCATCAGCTCCCATGTAGTGATTCTGCTTCCCTGGTTCAGCGGCCTGGTCTCACAGGCAATAACCTTTATCTCTTTGCCTTCAGCAATAGCCGAGCGCACAACCCCAAGAGCTGTGCCCCAGTCAACGCAGGCTAGCCTGCCTGCATTGCAGTGTGTAAGTACGGTGTCTCCGTCCTTCAGGAGTTTTGCCCCGGATTCACCTATTAACTTGTTAGTGGTTACATCTTCTTCCGCAATATCCATGGCTTCCTGGAGGGCAATTTCCCGGACTCCCTGAACATCAAAGGCATCTGAAACCGCTTTCAGAACTCTATCCACACCCCAGCTAAGGTTTACTGCCGTAGGGCGGGTTGACTTAAGAGTTTTTCCCGCGACATTAAGGTCTCTTATTATTGTTTCGAAATCTCTAGCCCCACTCAGGAAAGCTGCAAGGGCAATCCCAAAACCTCCTGCTGCACCGAGAGCAGGCGCACCTCTTACCCTGAGAGATTTGATAGCTTCACAGAGAGAACTCAGTGTTTTACATTCTATTATCCTGTACTCTTTAGGGAGAAGGGTCTGGTCTACCAGCACCACAGAGTTGGACTCTTCCTTCCAGTCAATTGTCCTCATTTGATCACTTTCCGATGTAAACGTCAGATTCTGCCGGAAAAATTTCCGCTTTTCTTTCAAGCTCCCCATAAGATAAAAACCTATTCAACTGACATGTCTCGTGACTCTCATATCGTTACTCTTTCCTTTCCTTATCTGAGTAATTGAAGAAAGTTAAAATTAATTATATTAAAGATAATTCTTAAACCTTAGAATAACCGGAAAAAATGCGGCAGATCATGCTTCTGGCAACCAGCATTCATAATAAAAACTTTGTTTGGGGAATAAGCAACACGTGAGGTATAAATAAAGCAATCTCTTTTTTCATAGAAGCAAACTTACAAATAATAGATTTATAGAGTAACAGAGCAAATAAGACAAGACTTAAAATCCATAGCTAAAATACAAGAAGTCGTAATTTTCAGAAATATTAATTATTAAACTTCATGGACCTTGAATCCGTAAATCCTTGAATCTATAGATTCAAAAATCATACGAGATATTCATTTCATTAATGCGGTTTATGAGAATCTGGGTATTCATCGGAGAGTAAGCGCTTATGACAAAAATAAAAATAGCAATTGCAGGAATCGGGAACTGTGCAAGCTCTTTGATACAGGGCATTGAGTACTATAAACTCGACGATAAAGAGCCAATTGGACTGATGCACAGGGAAATTGGAGGCTATAAACCTGGCGATATTAAAGTTGTTGCTGCCTTTGACATTGATGCCAGAAAAGTGGGAAAAGACGTATCTGAGGCCATCTTTGCTCCCCCGAACTGCACAGCGGTTTTTTGTCCTGATGTTCCATCCACAGGTGTGAAGGTTAAAATGGGCAGGGTTCTCGACGGGGTCTCTGACCATATGAAGAACTATAAGGAAAGTCAAACTTTTGTTGTCAGCAAGGAACAGGAATCCACAAAAGCCGATATCGTGAATGAAATTAAAAACTCGGGTGCCGATATGCTTCTCAATTACCTTCCCGTAGGGTCTGAAGAAGCAGTCCGTTTTTATGCCGAGTGTGCCCTTGAAGCAGGTGTGGCTTTCATAAATAATATGCCTGTTTTCATCGCAAGCAATCCAGAATGGGCAAAAAGATTTGAGGAAAAGAATATCCCAATCATTGGCGATGATGTCAAAGCTCAGCTTGGGGCTACTATCACGCACAGGATTCTTGCAGACCTTTTTGAAAAACGAGGCGTAAAACTCGAGAGAACATATCAGCTCAATACTGGAGGAAACACGGACTTTCTTAATATGCTCAACAGGAGCAGGCTTGCTTCCAAAAGGGAATCAAAGACCGAAGCTGTTCAATCCGTCCTTTCCAGGAAGCTTGATGACGACAATATCCACATCGGACCCAGCGATTACGTAGCCTGGCAAAAGGACAATAAGATTTGCTTCCTGAGAATGGAAGGCAAGCTTTTTGGCGACGTGCCTATGAACCTTGAACTCCGGCTTTCCGTCGAAGACTCTCCTAATTCCGGAGGTGTGGTAATCGATGCCATCCGATGCTGCAAGCTGGCTCTTGACCGCGGGATAGGAGGCGTGTTGTATTCCCCGGCTTCCTACTTTATGAAACATCCGGCGATTCAGTACACCGACGATGAAGCTTACAGGCGGACTGAAGAATTTATATCTGGAACCAGAGAACGTTAAAATCCTGGTAAGAGATTCCTGTAAAAAGGAATTCTACAAACCCCCGGAAGTACCGGGAGTTTTAAGTTTTTCTGTTCAGAATGAGTATTAAAAGGTTATTCTAAGAGCTTTTTTCCGATTTCTTAATTCTGTTCATAGAATCTCTTCAGTTTAGCGGATTTTTTTCAGTTTAGCGAATTTCTTCACTTATCGAATCTCTCCAGCTTATCGAATCTCTTCGTTTTATCTAATTTATTCAGCTTAGCGGATTTTTTTCTGTTTATCTAATTTCTTCGACTTAGCGAATCCCTTCGGCTGTAATTCTAAATTCTGCACTCGAACCTTCAGGGCAGGACCGATGTTTGTACAGAACAGCGCGCCTGGTTCCTTCGCCGGTTTTTTCAAGCTGAATAATCGTTTTTGAAATATGCTCAAGGGAACTACCGCCAAGCGGACGCACTCCCCCTGAAGTAATATCGGAATATACCTGGTTGGTTATGACTGCAGTAAAACCGTATTTGCGGGCAAGGGCATGCAAATATCCTATCTGGCTAGCAAGTTCTCTGCGGCTTTTCATGCCCGTCTCATCGTCTTCAAGCTCGAACCTGTAGTATGAGGTTGCAGAATCCAGGATCACAAGACCAATATTTTCACTGGCTATTCTCTCCACTTCTCTTACGGCCGCATATTGTTCTTCAAAATTCAGGGGTTCATAGATAATGATGCTTCTGGCTATTTCTTTTGCATTTTCTCCTGCAATCTGCTTGAATCTAACAGGAGAAAGCCCTTCGGTATCTATGAAGATGACTCTCTGCCCTTGTTTTACGCATTCCACTGAAAGCTGGATGCAGATATTTGTTTTCCCGGTTCCTGCAGGTCCAAAGATTTGAGTCACAATCCCTTTCTCAAAACCTCCTCCCAGAAGTTCGTCAAGAGGCTTGCAGCCGGAAGATAGTAATTTCTCTATGAAATGACACCTCTTTTGTACTTGGTAAATATAACTGGCCCATGATATAACGTTTTTTTGTAATTTCCAACCTTTTCAGGAAAATTAAAGATTTTCTAAGAGGAATAAAAAGACAAAGTGGATATAAAAGAAATGCTCGGATATAGATTCTCAGCTCTACTAATTATTAAAAAATATTTCATAAGAGTGCAGTGAAAATGAGAATGATGATTTGGAATATTTTGTAAAGTGTTGAGGAATAATTCCTTATACATGTTAGCCGTACTGTACCAGGCAAATCGGCTGCGGACATTCCATTAACGTCTTCTGTGCTTGAAATTATCTCCTTGAAGAAGGCTGTTTTTCAAAAACAGGGGTCCTTAAATTTGTTACCAAATCTGGTAACATATCGAACGTCTTTGTATACAAAACAAAGGTGTTATTGTATCCAGATGAAGGTTTTACTGTATCCAGACCTGAGGTTAAAAACCATTATTAAGGATAGGGCGTTTAGAATATTTACTTGAAAATAAAGGTCATTTTCACTCAGTAGAATGAAAAAACGATATCATGGGGGTCACTTTTAGAAGCTGCGCCCTTTTACGATATTGATGACTGATATTTGAAAATACACATTTGTAGGGATTATAAGGGTTAGCTGAGGAATGGTAACCCACGTGGGGCTTTGTTTTATGCTGCAACATGTTCTGTGTCTGCGCGCTCACCCCGCAGACAATGAAAATAAACATAAAATGTGATGAAGAAACGGGTCCCACAAAAGAAACGTTAACTAAAAATCAGATTAAGAATTAGAGTAAAATCAGAGGGACGTAAAGCATGGCAAAAATAATCATATATACAACGGAACGCTGTCCGAAATGCAATAAATTAAAAAATTTCCTGGAGGCACATTCAGTTGCTTTTGAGGTAGCAGATATGTCTACTCCCGAAGCTCTAACGGAACTGCGTTTCAATGGGGTCTTCACAGTGACAGCGCCTGTTTTACAGATCAATGATACTTTCCTTACGCACGAGGAACTCTTCAGTGGAGGAGAAGTAAACCCTGAAAAAATCCAGGAAATCCTGTGATGAAGAAAATCCTGTGATAACAGAGATCTGAAATTAAAAATAAATTGAATATTTCTTCAAATTTTATAAAATTCTATTATTAAGACAATCACTGAAGATGAGAAAATGACAAGCGAGATTCTCTTACCAGATTACCAGGTATCTGACAACCAATCAGCCCAAACGATGCTTGAAGAATTATCCGTCTCTCCTCTCCCCAAAAATGACCAGTTATCTGACAACCAGCCAGTGCAAAAAACCCTTGATGGGCTGTCCGTCTCTCCTCTTCCCAGGGTAAGGACAACAGATGGTTTTATTCTTAACTGGGACAGGAACATTATTGTAAATCAGCTTCTGAAAGAAACAAAATTAAGCGAAATTTTCTATAACAAACCCTCAATCACAAAAGAAGAAGCCATTGAGATTGCAAAGGACGCAGAAAAGATCATTAAAAAGATGAATCTCAAGTTTCTCTCAGGTCCTCTTATCCGGGAAATAGTAAACAATATTCTACTTGACAGGGGGCATGTTGAGTGGAGAAACATTATGACCAGGGTCGGAGCTTCGGTCTACGATGCCTACGAAATCGATACTGGTTACGGTTTTGAGGCAAATGATAATGCAAACCAGCTGAACAACGCCGAAACCTCACATAAAAGAAAAGCTGACAAAATGTCCAAGGAGCAAAATCTCCTTCTAATGCCAAAAGAGCTTTCCGACCTTCACCTCAATGGGGATTTCCATATCCATGACCTTGAATATATGGGCACAAGACCATTTTGCCAGGACTGGGATCTCCGTTACTTTTTTTATTATGGACTCATGCCTGACGGAGTGGGAACTCAATCAAGCGTGGCAAAACCTGCAAAGAATGCCGAGGTAGCTTTCCTTCACGCAGTAAAAGCCATGGGTTCGGCTCAGACCAATTTTGCAGGTGGGCAGGGTTTTTACAATTTCCTAACTTTCATGGCTCCATATCTGGAAGGCAAGTCCGAAACCGAGATAAGACAGCTTATGCAAATGTTCGTCTATGAAATGATGCAGATGATGTGTGCAAGAGGCGGACAGACGGTTTTTTCATCCGTGCAGCTTTCCCCTGGTGTCCCAAAGCTCTGGAGAAACATTCCGATTGTTGCTAAGGGTAAGGTCTGGGACGGCAAGCAGGCTCCTCTCAGAACCTATGGGGAATTCGAAAAGGAAGTCCGCCTCGGGTTCAAGGCTCTTATGGATGTTATGCTTGAAGGAGACGCATGGGGCAAACCTTTCAGCTTCCCAAAGCCCGAAATTTCCATTGAACCTGACTTTATGGAAGAAAACAAAGAATTCAACATAGCTCACCCTGAGTTTCCGACTTACAAAGAGTTATACAGGATGACCTTCGAGCTGGCTGCTAAATTCGGGACTCCTTACTTTGATAATCAGCTTCCGGAGTACAGGGGCGCAGGAGAAGGAATTTCATGTTATCAATGTTGTGCGTATCAGTTTTCTGCAAACCCTACTGATGATAAAGAGTTCGACGACAAACTTCATTTCAGGAATGGAAAACACTTTTCAATGGGCTCATGGATGGTCCTGTCTTTAAACTGCCCAAGGGCCGCATACCGGGCTGAACATAATGATGAAAAACTGTTCAATGAGCTCAAGACCCTGATGAATAAGGGAGTGGAAGTTTTCAAGATCAAGCGCAGATGGATGAATAGTCTGATCAAGAAAAACAGGATTCCCTTTGCAGCCCAGCATCCAAAAGATCCTAATACAGAGGAAAAAGGGGCCATAGCTGTGGACTTCGAAAGCCTGGTTTATACTATCGGAGTGGTAGGGATCAATGAAATGGTCCAGTACCATACAGGTTTCCAGATCCATGAGTCTCCTGCTGCTTATAAGCTTGCTATCAGGGCCATGTTTGAAATGAAAATGCACGCTCAAAAGCTTTCAAAAGAAACCGGCATGGAGATTGCTCTTGCAAGAACGCCTGCGGAAACAACAGCCCAGCGTTTCGCAGTCTCGGACCTCTTGCATAAGGAATATGCCGACAAGGCCGAGTTCACAATTAAAGGGAATTTGGAAGCCGCAAAGAGTGAGTTGAATCAGACGCATGACCTGCCAATCTACTATACTAATGGAACTCATGTTACCGTTGGTGCAGATATATCTCTGCCTGAAAGAATAAAGTACGAACATACTTTCTTCCCGATTGTGGACGGCGGAAATATCATGCATGTCTGGCTTGGAGAAGGACAGCCGGACCCTGACGGCCTTCAGGAGCTTGCTATGCATATAGCAAAGAACACCCAGACAGGTTACTTTGCTTTTACCAAGGACATGACCGTATGCACTGACGAAGGATACGTAGCCGATGGGCTGCTGGACAGATGCCCGAAGTGTAAGTCTGAAAATGTGCAGCATCTCTCACGGATCACAGGATACCTTCAATCGGTTGAAGGCTGGAACAAAGGCAAGCGCCAGGAACTTCTGGACAGAAAACGATACAGCACAAAGGAACTCAGATAAGGGTTCCTTTAATCCTTTTTTATACATAAAAGCGTGAGAACGTAGGTCATGAAAGTAAACTACGCAGGTACTGTCCCGCTCTCTACCGTGGACTGGAAAGGGAGGGCGGCAGTTACTATCTTTTTTCGGGGATGCCCGCTTCGCTGCCCCTACTGCCAGAACCATCCCTACCTCCAGGGGTTTAACCCTGTAGAACTGGAGTTCGTGGAAAAGCAGATTAAAGAATCGAAACCCTTTGTAAGTGCAGTTGTATTTTCAGGAGGAGAACCTCTGATGCAGGAAGCAGTTATTCCTCTTGCAGAATTTGCGAGAGAAATGGAGCTTGCAATTGGAATTCATACAAACGGTTGCTACCCTGAAATGGCAAATGAACTGGTTAAACGAAAGCTAGTTGATAAATTTTTTATAGATATAAAAGCTCCCCCGGACGATCCCGAACTTTATGGGAAAGTTACGGGCTTCAAAGAATCTGAAACGATGATAAAAAATCCAGAACCGATCACTGCATCTGTAATAAAAACTCTTGAGATTGCAGACTCCTGCAGCTTAGAACTGGAGCTTCGGACAACATTAATTAGAGATTTTATCGGAAGCAGGGAAGAAATAGCCAGTATAGCTGCCTGGATCTCGAAACATATGAAAAACAGAGAACTTACCTATGTATTGCAGCAGGGGATTCCGGAACATAGCTTGCAGGAAAATTTAAGAGATCGGCGGGTTCTGGAAAGGGATGAACTATATGAACTAGGGAAAATCGCAAAAAGTTTTCTGGAAAATGTAAGAATAAGAACAAGAGAAAGCGGAGACGAAGTGATCTCTGATTCTGTATGACAGAACCTGATGGAATCAATAAGAACAAGAGAAAGTGGAGACAAAGTGATCTCTGACTCTGTATGACATAATCTTACAGAATCCAGCACCTAATGTTTTCTGATCTGATCTGATGTGACATAATCTTGCAGAATCCAGCACCTAATGTTTTCTGACCCGCTCTGACATTTTATTGATATTAACTCGTTTTTTTTCTCTTTGTACTTTTCTTTTTTGTCTGCATTGTGAATAAAGTGTAAACCATTCTCTTTTAGAGTCTTACAGAAAAACATGTTTTAAGTTCAAATGAATTTGAAGTTTACAAAAGTCTTATACATCCCTAGAGATAAAAGGCAAATGTGAAGCCCTTAAGAAATTTATTTGAGAAAATTTATTTATTCAATGCTCGTGGAAAAAAATAGACTTTTTGAGAAAACGTCTTTCCCAGTACCGAAAATGGTTCGGTGAGAACTATTGAAATTTTTGTATTACTTTATGTGTTACACAAATTAAATAAAGGAGAGAAACTCAGTATTTTTGGTTCACAGAGTGCATTTATCTAGAAAAGAAAACAAAAATCATCTTTTTCAAAAAAACCATGAAAAACACAAAAGTATCTTCAGTTGGAGAGCGCGCTCTAATCTCCATTTTATCTGAGATTTTCAAAGCACCTGACGGCAGGGAGAAAGGACAGGAAGGAATCCTTATAGGCGCAGGTTCGGATGACTGCGCCGTCCTTGACCTGATAGGCGAAGACTGCCTGGTTGTTACCACCGATATGCTGCATAGGACTACTGATTTTCCGGAAGAGATGACGCCCTGGCAGATGGGCTGGATGTCAGCAGCCGTAAACCTCAGTGACATTGCAGCCATGGGTGCAGAGCCCATAGGGCTTGTTATGGCAATTGGGATGCCTGCAGATGCCGAAATTGCTTTTGTTGAAGCCCTTGCAAAAGGTATGCAGGCATGTGCCGAATTCTGCGGAACTACGATTATAGGAGGCGATCTTGATACCCACGCAGAACTGACAATTACAGGGACGGCACTTGGCAGAGTGAAAAAAGACCAGCTCCTTCTTCGGCGTGGAGCAAGACCAGGTGACCTTGTATGTGTCACAGGTTATACAGGGTCAGCAGGAGCAGCTTTGGAAGCTCTTCAGTCTAGAAAGCCTGTGAGCGAAACTGTCCTGAATGCACTTTTTGAGCCTGTCCCGCGCACGAAAGAAGCAAGGGAGCTGGCTGAGTCCGGAGCAGTCACATCTATGATGGATACGAGTGACGGCCTTGCAATGTCCCTTTACGACCTTTCCAGGCAGAGCCATGTGGGCTTCAGGGTCCGGGAAAATGCCCTTCCTATCCTCATGGAAGTCCGGAAATTTGCTTCAAATCCGGACAAGCTAAGGGAATTTGCCCTTTACACGGGTGGAGATTTCGAACTTCTTATTACAATTGATCCACAAAAGATCAAAAAAGTACAAAATATATGTAACTTAGTCGTTATAGGAGAATGTACAAAGTATGAAGCAGGCATTGTACTCGAATCCCCAGAATGCAACCTTATAACTATAGAGCAGAGAGGATACCAGCAGCTAAAAGCCGAAGCTGTTGATAGATCCGCCTGATTAACAATAATTCCCCCTGTGAAACAAAAGCCTGGATTAGAGAGACGAAAATTTAGAAACTCTTGATTGATAAGCCCAAAAAACTTACAAAAATCGAGCAAGTCTCAGGAGAAACTGACTAAATTCATAATAATTTATGCACAAGGTTCAGAAGGATAGAACATGAAAAAAGCTAGTTTACAAATATTTACAGCAATTCTGGTGCTAGGGCTATTTTGCGGAACTGCAGCTGCAGCTCCGAGTATAATAGCAGCATCGCCTGGAGACAATGCGACGGTCAATAAGACAGTCGGCGAGATTCAAGATTTTAGTATTCAAACAAACGAGTCAGCAACTATTGACTGGCAGGTTGATGGAAGCAATGTTTCCGAAACATCGTATGATAGTGCAACGAATACCTCTACCCTCAATCACACCGTTACGCAAGGTACATACGACGTCAAAGCGATTGTTCAGTCAACTGGAGGGAGTAGAACCTGGAGTGTAACCGGAGGATCGGATGTACCGGAAATCACATCATTTTTCCCTTCATACACAACCGTTAACAATAACGTAGGACAATCAAGAAAATTTAATGCAACTATTAGCCAGACTTCAAATATGACATGGTATGTTGATGATGTCCAGGTTCAGGAAAACGAGTCTGTCACTGAGTCATCATATATCAATACTTCTGCAACACAGGGTACACATACAATTAAAGTGAATGCAGAAAACGAAAATGGCAGTGTAGAAAAATCCTGGAAATGGAAAGTATCAACGGTCGGAGGATTATCTGTTAATGTTGACCCCTCCGAAGGAACTGTTTCAGTCGATAAAGGAGCATCTAAAACTTTCCAGGTCAACTCCAGCACGGACGACCAGGATATTAATGTTGAATGGCTCATTGATGACGAATCAAAGAAAGAAGATGAAAGTGTAACCTCTTCTTCATACGACTTTGAAGAAGACAGTGCAGGAAATTATACCCTCAAGGCAGTGGTAAGTGATCCTAATGGTACTTATGATGATTCGACAAAAACATGGACTGTGAGCGTCGGGTCTTCTACAGATAATTCAACTGGAAACAGGATCTGGGAAAAAGGAATGCCCACAACTTACACATGGACTGCCCAGAGTTACTCAGGCTTCTACTATGACCTTGATTCCGGAGTATCCTCAGAAGAAATGACCATTACAGATATAGGTAGCAGCATAAAATCAGGAAACATTGAGTACTCCACAAAACCTACCGAGACTGATTTTGAATACAGTAAATGGGGTTCATATCAGATAATCGGGTTCATGGCAGAGAAATACTTTGCAGGCTATACTGAAAATAATTCCACAGTTATAGGAGATGACATCAGCCCTATTTCTGATGGTGTTCTTTCCAAGATTCTCATAGACACTGACGATAAAAAATCAGCAAACGCCGGAGATTCTCTTGTTCTCGAAGAAGGATATTCACTGAATATTGTGGAAGTTGATGTCAATGGAGAATCTGTCTGGGTTCAGCTTGAAAAAGATGGTGATGTAGTAGACGAAGCATTCCTCAAATCGGGCGACGACTATGTCTATGAAGCTGATCTTGGAGACTCAGAAGATGTGCCCATAATCATTGCCCATATAGGCACGGTTTTTGAAGGAGCTGAAACCTCTGCTGTCTTCATACAGGGTCTCTTCCAGATTTCGGATGATTATGTAGAAGTTGAAAACGGAGATACCTTTGGGGAAATGGAAGTAACTTCCGTTAGCAGCAGTGAAATAAAGATGGAGAATGATGACAGCGTCGGATTTGATAAGGGAGATACAATAGACCTTATGGGTAAAATACAGATTCAGGTAGCTGATGATGATACACTGCGCTTTGCCCCGATACTTGACACCTCGGAAGCCGGTACATACGAGCTTCGCGGGACTGTCTATGATGAGGATATCGATGGTGATTCACTCCCCAGCTGGACGCCCTTTAACTTTGAAGGTTTCTATTACAACATAGATGAGGGAATTGGGACTGAAAATCTTACAGTAGAAAAGCTTGACGGCAGGAATATACCTGCAGATAACCTTGTCTACAAATCAACACCACAGGCGGTTGATTTTGATCACGACGAATGGGGCAATTTCACAGTTATTGGTTTCATGGCAGACAAGTACTTTGCCGGGTATACTGATGGTTCCGTTGAAGGAGCTGTTGATGATGTAAGCCTTCTTTCGGATAATATTCTCTGTAAAGTCCTTACAGACAGCGACGACAAAAGGTCTATGGATTCAGGTTCTGCCCTTACCCTTGAAGAGGGTTATTCTTTGAATATCAAAGAAGTCGATGTCAATGGAGAATCTGTCTGGGTTCAGCTTGAAAAAGATGGTGATGTCGTAGACGAGGCATTCCTCAGCTCGGGCGATGACTATGTCTATGAAACTGATCTTGGAGATGCGGAAAACGTACCGCTGATTATAGTCCATTTCGGCACGGTTTTCCAAGGAAGTGAGACTTCTGCTGTCTTCGTACAGGGAATCTTCCAGCTCTCGGACCAGTACACCGAAATCAATAATGGAGATACTTTTGGCGATATGGAGGTCACAAGCGTCTCTGAAAGTGGCATTACAATGAAAAACGATGATAGCATCGGTCTTGGAAAAGATGAAACCTCCGAGATAATGGGCAATGTCAGTTTCAAGACTGCTAATGACGATACTCTCAGGTTCTACCCCTTCGTGGAAGTTGAAACCGGCGGTAATGGAAGCGACAACAATTCCCTTAAAATAAGTGTTCCTGATAAGATTTATGCCGGAAATTCGTTTGATATCGAAGTAACTGCTGGTAATGAACCTATAAAAGGCGCTAATGTTTCGGTTAACGAAAGTAGTGTAGGCGAAACCGATGATGATGGAGTTGTTGAGTATACAGCCAAAGACGTCGGAACTTTGAAGATAACTGCAGAAAAGGATGACTACAAAACTGCAAATAAAAATATTAATGTCAGTGCTCCAAAAGAGGAAATGACAGTTAATGTTTCACCTGAGACAGTTTATGTAGGCGATACCCTGAACATCGAGGCTGTCAAGTCAATCGGCGGCGATCCAATTGATAGTGCAAACGTATCGATTGACGGAAAAATCATTGGTCAAACAGATTCCAGTGGAAAAGCTACCTATAAGACAGATAAAAGCGGCACTCTTGAACTGGGCTTAACAAAAGAAGGATTCGAAGACCAGGAAATAAATGTAAAAGTAAAAGATTTGGAAGCTAACTACACATACTCAAACCTGGTAATCGATCCTTTAGAGGTAAGTGCAGGAAAGGATACGACAATCTCAGTTAGTGTCGAAAATACAGGCAATGCTGCAGGAAATGAAAGTGTGGAGTTGCTTATTAACGGAAACATAAGTGACTCAAAAGACGTTTCCCTGGGCATTGGGAATAATACCACTGTAACCTTTGAGCATGCAGAAGAGGCTCCAGGAACCTACAAGGTTGAAATTGGAGGAGAAAACTCAACCTACACTGTAAAGGAAAAATCTTCCTTAATGCTCTATATTCTTGGATTCATTGTCCTGTTAATAATCGGTGGAGCTGCTTATTACTTCACCAAGGGTGGCGGAGACATGTCAAAGCTATCTGAACAGGTAAAAGAACTTATTAACTCGGTGAAACCAAAGAAATAAAGCGGCAGGAAAACAAAAAATTCAAAAACAAAAGAGAATAAAACTTAAAATTCCCGCGTTAACCCAAAACGCGGGTTCTTCCTATTTTTAGAACAGTTCAAACTTGATTTACGTTCAGCAGTCTTTCAGGGTTTTGCTGACAGATATTCAGTATCTTTTATTTCAGGAAACTTTTTGTTCCACGCGACGCAGCGTTTATTTCTGGCACTTTATTCTGGCACTCTATTTCTAGCACTTTATTTCTAGCACTTTATTTCTAGCACTTTATTTCTAGCACTTTATTTCTAGCACTTTATTTCTAGCACTTTATTTCTAGCACTTTATTTCTGTCACTCTATGCAGTTTTACTCCATCTTTTTGAGTGCAAGTTCAATGGCGTCTATAAGGCTGTTCTTTGGAATAATGGTTGTTACTGGAATGTTGAGGATCTTTTCCACTGTCGGGCTCACTATAGGGGCGCAAACAAGGGCTTTTGCTCCATCTCTTTCAGCGTTAACGGCTGCTATTATGGCTTCTTCCATTGAGGTTGCCGAATATTCCCTTATTGTGACCAGCCTACCAGCTATCTTTTTCTTTGTTTCTACGATGTTGTCAAGCACCGAGCGAGCTGCAATCACAGCTATAAAATCTCCACTATCTGTTTCTTTAATATCGCGGATAGTTTTCACTATCTGGCGGAGAGTTTTAATGTTGGGGTCCCGGTTCCCTGATAGGATCTTGTAAAGAGTACTCGGCGGGATATTCGCTTTTTTCGCGAAATCCACAGCAGTGAGGTTAAGATCCTCTTTTATTACAGTGGAAAGCGTTTTTTGAAAAACTTCATCGGATTCAAATGCGGATTTGATAACTTTGTCTGCAACATTCATAAAATTCAACCTTTTAAGTCCTGTAAAGAGTTTTAAACAACAGAAAATAATGTACATTTTAGTCTACATTTCACAGGAAATTTAGTCCTTAATGAGAAATATATCCCGATATATTAATACATTTGGGATATAATCAAGGCTACTTTGAGAGAATATATATAGGAAATTGTAAAAATATTAATATACCGTTAGATATTTACTTTTTATTTTTACCGGGACTCTTCTGGAGAAGTACAAACTCTCTTGCAAAAGAGTTTATGGAAAGCTGACAAAAAAGATAAAAGTCTGTGATTTTTCGATAGGAAATCTCGATTTCAAACAGTATTTAGTAATGAAAATAGTAATGAAAGTTATCATTTTATATGGTTCATTATCAGTATATGAACTATTGTCAGTACATGGATAATTATCAATACAGATTATCAGTACATGATTAATTATCAGTATATGGACTACTGTCAGTAAATGGATAATTATCAATACAGATTATCAGTACATGATTAATTATCAGTATATGGATTATTATCAGTACATGGTAATTATCAGCACATGGTAATTATCAGCACATGGTAATTATCAGCACATGGATAATTATCAGCACATGGATAATTATTAGCACATGGATAATTATCAGCACATGGATAATTATCAGCACATGGATAATTATCAGCAGGACTATTACCAGTTGTAAGGATTAATTGAGGTGGAACTTTGAAAAAACTAGGCATACTTATACTTACTTTCTTGTTGGTCGCGTCTATTTTCGTATCTGGCTGTGCATCCAATAAAGAAAATGTATCCGAGAACGAAACCGGACCTGAAGAGACTACTACAATTACTGAGCTGAATATTGGTTATCAGCCAAGCACCCATCAGATCGCATATATGACTGCGGCTGAAAAAGGATGGTGGAAAGAAGACCTTGCACCATATGGAATTACGAAAATTAATGAATACCAGTTTCCTACAGGAGCCCCTGAAATGCAGGCTATGCTGGCTGGAGACCTGGATGCCGCCTATGTAGGGTCAGCCCCTGTAATTACAGCTCTCAGCCAGGGCCTTGACGCAAAGATTGTTGCGCCTGTCCAGATAAACGGTTCAAGTCTTGTTCTTCGTAACGAATACAACTACAAAAGCCCTCAAGACTTAAAGGGCCTTAAGATCGCTACTTACCCACCAGGAACTATTCAGGATACCCTGCTCAGAAACTGGCTCAAGGAAAACGGGCTTGATCCTGATAAAGATGTGAAAATCCTTGGAATGACTCCAGGAGATGCTGTAACCGCTATTTCAGCTAAACAGGTTGATGCTGTGTTTCTGCCTCATCCCTCTCCGGCAGTTGTAGAAAAGGAAAATATTGGGCGTACTATAGTGCAGTCTGGAGAAATGGAAGCAAATCATTCTTGCTGTGTACTTGTCGTAAGTGGGAAACTTATCAGGGAGCACCCCGATATTGTGGAGCAGATTGTAAAGACCCATATTAAGGCAACCAAGTATAACCAGGAACATGTGGACGAAGCTGCTCAGATTTTTTCAAATAAGACTACAGAGGATCTTGACACTGTAAAGGAATCTCTTAAGGAATGGGATGGTGCATGGATCACAGATCCAACCTTGATTGAAGACTCAGCTGTCAATTACTCAAAGGTTCAGCATGACCTTGGGTATATTCCGAAATCTCTGACCAAGGAAGAAATCTTTGACACAAGTTTCTATGATAAAGTCATGAGTGAGAACTAAAAATAAGAGTAACTGAAGAAAACGAGAACTCTAAATAAAGGGTTCAACTGCTTCGGCTTTATAGAAGGCAATTGAACCCTTATTTTTTCTGAAAAATGAAGTCTGCCGGAAAGATAAAAAGGTAAGAATTCTTTTAATTAGACATGAACGTTAACTTCATAAAAACAGTTCAAGAAAAAGGCGTTGAAGCGTTATCTCTCATAGTTGCAATTGCAATATGGCAGCTTGCAGCAGACGTGATTGTACAGAATAAATTTAAGCTGCCTAGTTTTTATGATGTGATAATTTCTTTTTCTGCAATTGTAAAGAGTGGGCTAATTTTTACAGATGTATCTACTAGCCTAATTAACTTTTCAATTGGTATTGCTGGCGCTTTTGTAATTGGAATTCCCCTGGGAATAGCTATGGGATGGTTCAAGAAAATAAACAGAGCAGCTGACCCTATAATAGAGATACTGCGTCCTATTCCTCCTATTGCCTGGATTCCCTTTGCCATCATATGGTTTGGGCTTACCCACCAGGCCGCAGGTTTTGTTGTGTTTGTAGGAATGGTTTTTCCAATTATCATTAATACATATACAGGCTTTAAGAACGTACCGAAGGTTTATGTTGAAGCCGCAAGAGTTCTTGGCTGTACCCGAAACATGGACCTTATACGTTATATTGCAATTCCCTCAGCCATGCCCTCAATTGTTGCAGGAATCAGGATTGCCATGGGTGTAGGCTGGATGTGCCTTGTAGCTGCAGAAATGATGGGAAGCGACAGCGGACTCGGATATGAGATATGGCACAATTACTACATGCACAGGATGGATTTCGTACTTGTTTATATGTTGCTGCTCGGATTTGTTGGTCTTTTAATTGACCGTTTCTTCAGATATTATGTAGACGCAAAATTACTGAGATGGACATCAGGAACTGTGGTATAAGATGGGCAGAGTAAGTGTAAAAAATGTTTCACGTATCTTTACTAAAAAAGAAGAGAATGTAGGCACTGAAGCTTTACACGATGTGAGCTTTGATGTAGAAGATGGAGAGTTTATCTGCCTTCTGGGACCGTCCGGCTGTGGGAAGACCACTTTGCTACGCATTACTGCTGGACTTGAAACCCAGACTTCAGGAGAAATTACACTGAACGGAGTCCCTATAACTGGCCCGGACCCCAAAAGAGGTATGGTCTTTCAGCAATATTCTCTATTTCCCTGGAGAACAGTCATCGATAACATTACTTTTGGACTTGAAATGCAGGGAATTAGTAAGACTGAAGCCAGGAAGCAGGTGGAGAAATATATAGACCTTGTGGGCCTGGAGCAGTTCAAAAATAGCTATCCATATGAACTCTCCGGAGGTATGCAGCAGCGTGCAGCCATTGCACGAGCCCTTGCCAACGAGCCCGAAGTCCTTCTTATGGATGAGCCCTTTGGGGCCCTGGATGCTCAGACTAGAAATATCCTTCAGGATGAACTTCTGAAGATATGGGAACAAAAACATGTGACCTTCCTTTTCGTAACTCATAGTGTGGATGAAGCGGTTGTACTCGCGGACAGGATAGTGGTCATGACCGCAAGACCGGGAAGAATAAAAGAGATTGTAAAAGTTGACCTACCCCGCCCGCGCTCCAGGACAAGTCAAGAGGTTAACCGTTTAAGAGACCGCATCCTGAGACTTCTGGAAGAAGAAAGATTTCACAGGTAAAGTCTATGACTTTGGCAAAAAGGAGATAAAGCCACCGTGCGGAGTGGTAAAGAAAAAGTTAAATGTTCATTGGAAACTCCCGATTATTCTTCAGCCCGGATAATCACTTTCGTTAATGGCGCGACTTTCCTGACAAGAACTTTTCCAATAAGTTCAAGCGTGCCGTCTGCTTTTACAAAGTCAAGAACGCACCCAGGCCTGACGTGGATATCTCCCTGGCAGGCTGCGGTATTTATTTTAGCTTTATCGAGAAGGACAAGCTCAGAAGCTGTTTCAATATTGCCCAGAATTTTTGCCTTAGAACAGACAAGAGCACTTCTAGCTTTTACATTGCCTCTAATAACCGAACCTTTTCCTAGTTCAAGCTTACCAGTTACTGTGAGGTTCTTCCAGAACTTCACTTCCTGCCCGACGATTACATTGCCATCCAGAGTAAGATCCTCATCAAGAAAAGCTCGTTTTTCAATGACATAAGTATTGGATCTGGGGTGGTACTTGATAAAACGAATCATTAGAGATCACTCCGGGAGACTTTCCCCGGTTATAGATATAAAGCAAATACTTATTCTGCAAGGCATTTACAAAAATTTTGTCAATTAAATTTCCAAAGTATGATTGAATATCTATTATTTAACAGCATCGAATGTTCACTATCAGAAGCCATGAACAAACAATTAAAGCATAAACGACATGCTAAAAATAGCAAAAATATAGTCCTGTCAAAGTAAGCTGAAAAATATAATCGATAGAAACAGCTAAACGAACATGATATTCTTTGAATAACATGCACAACCAATGAAAATGCTTGCAGATGGCAGCATTTTCATGCTAAAACGTAGTCCGATTAAAGAAGCTGAACAGGAAATTATCGGCAAAAGTAAGGATAAAGGAAAGGACAAAGGTAAGGATAAAAGTAAAAGTCTAGATTAAAGAAAAATAATTCCGGTAACTCACATTCCGATTTATGACGTTTTTGTACAATTTAAAATCACAAAAGTATAATTACAATGTTCAGCCATTAACAAAACAGCCAGTATCAAGTGATTATTTTCCTAAATTGGCAGGTGTTCGGAATGTGCACGGTAATAGAATATCCGGAGATTATAATATATGTGAATGGAAAAGAGACTGAAGATTAGATATAGATATCATTTTTCAGTCTCGGTTTTTTCTCGTTTGAAATGACCTGCTTATTCAACGAGACTGGCGAAACCGTATTTGGGAAGAACCCTTTCGATTTTAATCCGGACTTTATCGTCAACTTTGGTGCCTGGGACAAAGACTACAAAACCCTCAATACGGGCAATGCCGTCTCCCTGGCGAGCGATATCCTGGATAGTTACATCGTAAACTTCGCCCTCTTCAACAGGAACAGAGCTACTTTCATCTCTGAACATGAAAACCATTCCTAATGACTTAATTGAAGTTGATATGGTTTATTTCCTGCATTTACTCAACAACGCTTGCAAATGCAAACTTGGGAAGAACCCTTTCAACTTTAATCCGGACTTCATCTCCAACTTTGGTGCCCGGGACAAAGATAACAAAACCTTCAATACGTGCGATGCCGTCTCCCTGACGAGCAATGTCCTGAATTGTTACATCGTAAACTTCGCCCTCTTCGACAGGGACTGAGCGACTTTCTTCTCTGAACATGAAAAATCATTCCTTTAATTTACTGAATTTAACGTGGTTACTGTATTTTCTGCATTTACTCGACAACGCTTGCAAATGCAAACTTGGGAAGAACCCTTTCGACTTTAATCCGGACTTCATCTCCAACTTTGGTGCCTGGGACAAAGACTACAAAACCCTCAATGCGAGCGATGCCGTCTCCCTGACGAGCAATGTCCTGAATTGTTACATCGTAAACTTCGCCCTCTTCGACAGGGACTGAGCGACTTTCTTCTCTGAACATGAAAAATCATTCCTTTAATTTACTGAATTTAACTTTAATTTAACGCAGTTATTTTATCCCACATTTACTCTACAATGCTTGCAAATGCAAATTTGGGAAGCACTCTTTCGATCTTAATCTGGACTTCATCGCCAACACTCGTATTCGGGACAAAAACTACAAAACCTTCGATACGGGCAATGCCGTCTCCCTGGCGAGCAATATCCTGAATAGTTACATTGTAGGTTTCGCCCTCTTCAATGGGCACAGGAGCACGTTCATCTCTAAACATTACATTCATTCCTTTAAATTCTATTAATCAGCTTAAGAAAGCTCTATCGACAGAAAAGAGTAAAAGCAGTACTTGACAAACCAAACTTGATAACCCAAATTCAGGAAGTACATATTCTACTTAATCTATTTTCTACTTAATCTATTTGATTAATTGATCCCCAACAGAGCTTCGGATAAGTCAATTAATTGGTCATACTCATATCCGCTTGTATATAACGTTTTGCTTTATTATCTATTAAAAAAGGAAAATAATGAAGTTTAGAAAATGTTTAATCCCTGGTTGTCAGACTTCTGGTTTCTAATTTCAAAGATATATAAATAAGGACAATTCATCAAAAAAATAAAATTATTCTGAATAAAAAGATATTTCTCTATTAACTCTATAGATTTTTGAGGAAGTGTTTTCTTGAGAAAGCCTGAATAAACTCCATAAAATTAGGGTTTTATTTCAAAAAGATTAGAAGGATAAGGGATTGTGCCGAAACTTATAAATATTTAAAACTCCATTGTGAGAATCGCTCATTTAATGATAATAACAATGCGTGGGCCCGTAGCTTAGTCAGGCAGAGCGATGGACTCTTAATCCATAGGCCGGGGGTTCAAATCCCTTCGGGCCCGCTATCGTTATCTATTTCTGAGAATTCTTTAACTGATTATAGGTATATTTCACTTATTTTAGGTATTCTTTCACTGTTTTAGGCATCATTTTACTAATTTTAGGTATACTCTTAATAATTTGATAATAAGCTGATCCTTAAACTCAAAATTACTCTGAATCCTATATCCGCAATAATCAGTAAATTTTCGAATCACGAAGATAATTTTGAAATTTTACTAATTTGACGGTGAAATTAGTTTTAGGATGGGCTCCTTATTAAAAATCAGTTGCATGTTTGGAAATGATTAATTGCTAAAAATAGTAATTGCTAAAAATAACTTATAACAATTGTTAAAAATCAGTTGTTAAAAATCAATTGTTAAAAATCAATTGTTAAAAATCAATTTCCAAATAAACTTTAAATATATAGAACATCTCAATGGGTGCAGCTCTAATGCCAAAAGTAAGTGTTGAAATCCCTCAAGAACTTCTGGATGACCTTAACAGGCATGTGGGAGATAACAAAAAATTTGTCAGTCAATCTGATGCTATCAGAACCGCTATTCGAAAAATGCTGGACATGATGGACGAGATCGATAGAAGGCATGGGAGACTCGAGAAGTGATTAAAAATCCTGATAATTGAAGTAAAACAGTTGAGGTTATAGCATTAAACCTTAATGCTATTGATTTATCAGTTCAACAATGTAAATCTTACACATTATAAAAATACCCCTTTATTTCCACTGTGGTTTGATATCTATCGCCTAATTTTTAGAATTTAAAACTTATAGTAGAGTTTCCACTGGAATAAGAAACATAGCCTGATTTCTCAAGTCATGGACTTTTCAGGTATGGATTTTCGGGATGAACTTAATATAAAAGTCAATTAAAAATTCAGGGGTTAGAGAGATTCCCTGAAATCCCTTATACCCTGAGATATATTGGAAAGCAATATAAATGCTATTTTCTGGTTAGGCCAGGAGCCCAGCCCGCAGTCAGGACCCACATACTTTATCAGGTTGCCAAAACGCCTGTAATAAACCTTCAGCCTTTTAGTTATAGTAGCCGGGGTCTCAAGTCCGCTAACAATTTCTGGAAGGTATTGCTGCTCTTTCCAGACGTTAGTACAGTACTTTTCACTAATGATTCCTGCCAGGGTATAGACATCAGTTCTTGCAATCCCAAGCCTCAGGAAGCAATCTGTGTCCTCCAGAGTTTTCTTGTCTATCAATTCCAGGTAAGATGGCGTGCCTGCGGATTCTACTCCTATGACGTTTATTGTGGGGACCTGACAGGCAATGTTATAGTAGAGAGGAGAATGAAGGTGAATCTGTACGTCGGCTCCCCATTTGCTGGCTGCTTTTGAGGCGCTGGTAAGAGCAGAAATAATATCGTTTTCATCAAAAGCAAGCTCAGGATTCAGCCCTATACTTGGTTCATCAATAGAAACCGCTGCAATCTTGAAATTTTTTGCAGATCTCATGGAGTTTCTTACAAAATTATTCACGCTTTTTGCAAAAATAGAATAGATATCCGTATACCGTGTGCCTCCGAATTCCTTCAGATAAAGTTCAGTTGGACCGGTTACACAAACCCGAACCTTGAGTGTTTCTCCGAATCGTTCCTTATAGGCTTTTGCAACCGTCTCTATAGCCTCAAGCTCCTCAATCCTGGCACATTCAAGTTTTACCTCAAAGGGGCCGTCACAGCAATTAGAGTCCCTAATAACCTTCAGGAACTGTTCATTCATATCCTGATACTGAGGATAGGTAGGAACATTAACACCTGCATCTATTTTTTGCTGAAAGGCGTCATTGATTACCGTAAAGAGTTTCTCATCTTCGGTTCTCGTTTTAAAGGCACTTTGGACCCATTCCTTACTGACTCCGTCAGGAAGGGGATAACTCCCAATATCGTCAAAGATGATTTCTTCCATATCCTCTTAGTAGACCTGTAAGGATTTAGCGTTATTGGAAAGACAGAATAAATATAAAAAAACAGAAAAAATTAAGAAAAATAAAATTTTATTCTGTTATTCAATTGTTCGAACATTAGAAAGATCAAACATTAGAAAGATCGAACCTTAAAAAGATCGAACATTAAAAAGAAATATTAAAAAGAAATATTAAAAAGAAATATTARAAMGAAATATTAGAAMGAAATATTAGAACGAAATATTAGAACGAAATATTAGAACGAAATATTAGAACGAAATATTAGAACGAAATATTAGAACGAAATATTAGAACGAAATATTAGAACGAAATATTAGAAMKAAATATTAGAAAGAGAATATTAGTAAGATTTACTCTTCCTGTTTTCTCTTCTCTTCATTAAACTCGTTAATTCCTTTTGCGGTATTCTCAAGAAGTTTAAAGGCAAGCTCCTGGTCCGGCCAGAAAGCCAGCCCGCAGTCCGGACTTGCATATTTTATCCGGTCTCCAAGGGCAGAATAAGCCGTTTCAAGCCTCTTTTTTACAACTGCCGGAGTTTCCAGGTCAGTAACGATTTTTTGCATATACTCCTTTTCCTTCCAGACATTAACCCCATACGTTTCATTGACAATGCCAATAAGACTGGAAATATCGGTTCTCGAGACTCCGAGCCTGATATAGGTGTCTGAATCCTCAAGCACTTTTTTATCCAGGAGGTTCAGATAAGAAGGAGTTGCCGCGTATTCAAAACCGATAACATTAATAGGGGTCTCGCAGACAAGTTTGTATTTTAACGGCGAATGAAGGTGAATTCCCACATCAGCTCCCTGTTTCCGGGCGTAAGTGGAAGCGACGGTGAGAGCAGAGACGATGTCGGCGTCAGAAAACTGGATTCTGTCATTTATCCCGAGGCTTGGCTCATCCAGGGCTATGATCTTTATTTTGAAATTTTTCGCAGCTACAAACGCCTGTTTTATGAAATCTTCAATATCCAGTGCAAGGACATGATAAGCGTCAGCATAACCCGTTGCCCCGAAGGCCTGGAGGTAGAGGTCTGTTGGGCCTGCAATACAAACCCTGACTTCAAGCGTTTCTCCTGTTTCTTCCCTGTACTGTTTTGCAACCTCGTCAATGATCTCCAGCTCAAGGATCTTTGCATTTTCCTCTTTCAGTAAATAAGGTTCATAACAGTTTTTTTCGTCTTTGATAATGTCCAGAAACTGTCCTATCATGTCCCTGAATTGAGGATAAGTAGGAACATGCAGACCCACATCGATTTTCCTTCGGAAAGTCTCTCTGACAATGGAAAAAAGCTTTTCATCTTCGTCCCGGTTTTCAGCCGCAGTCTTTATCCACTCCCTTGTAATACCCTCGGGCGTAGGAAGGCTGCCTCCATCAGTAAAAATAATGTCCTGCATACCTCTTATGTAAGACAGTATCAAGTATTATAAGTATTGGAATTGATTTGAGCTAAAAATTCAAAATAGAGAAGTCAAAATAGATAAGTCAAAATAGAGAAGTCAAAATAGATAAGTCAAAATAGATAAGTCAAAATAGAGAAGTCAAAATAGATAAGTCAAAATAGATAAGTCAAAACAGATAAGTCAAAATAGATAAGTCAAAATAGAGAAGTCAAAATAGAGAAGTCAAAGTAAAGAAGTCAAAGTATAGGAGAAAACCAGATTTTATTTGTAGATATCCCGTCGGTGCCCAATTTTAAGCACGAGTATTTTCAAGCAACTGCCCTGAATCTCCAGGATCACTCTATAATCCCCTACCCTCAACCGGTAATTTGGAGACCCGACCAGTTTTGTTACATAGCGAAATGGATCCTCCTTCAGCTCAGAGACCTTACGAAAAATACGCTTTGCCAGCTGGCGATCGAGCTTTCTGAGCTGATTGACCGCAGGTTCAGACCAGATGATTTGGTAATGCATCAAAATCTCGCTCTCAGTATCAGTTTCTTAGAAACCCAGCTCTTTTTTTAAATCTTCATGTGTTATGTACCTGCCTTCCTCAACAGCTTTTCGGGCAAGTTCGATTTCTTTTTTTGTTTCCTCATTTAGTTCCTGGACTTCTTCCAGTAACCGCTCAAGTACCTCGTTGTAAGTTTCCCGCTTATAGATCTTCATTTTTTCAAGAGCTTCTTTAGTGCTCTGTTTCACTTGAATGGTTGTTGTCTCAGCCATGTTTTACTTTATACAGAGAGATTTACTTATAGTTTATTATAACAGATTATAACAAACTATAGCGAGAAGAAGGTTAGTTGAAGTCTATTTAAGAATTAATCCCGAGTACAAGACTGATACCTTAAAGAATAGACAAAAACAATAAAGATTCTCAGTATAGTTGACGAAATGGGAAATGGGGCCTGAACTCATTTTTCTTCAGTTTCAAGATCTTCGTCTTCCGGTTCAAGTTCTTTCCGCAACTTTACTTCTCTGTTCTCCAACATTTTCATAAAAGTAGAAATCGGGACAATGAGCCCATTGACCATTACGAAGTCATTAAAAGGATTCTCATTTTGCACCCTTTCTGTAGAGAACTCATCATCAAAATGTCTTATTTTGAACATATCGCGGATTTTCTGTGCTTTCTGATAGGTTGTGCTCTGGCTTGTCCCAAAATAATCACAGAGATCAGTAGCACTTACATAGGGCTCAAAACTTCTGTCAAAAAGAAAATTGATCTGTCCAAGCGCATAAATCACCGCAGCAGCCCAAATATCCAGCCTTCCGGAAAGAAAAGGTACCTGCCTTTTCCGGCTCATTTTATTGATTAGTTTTTGACACAGCATTTTATAGTCTTCATCAAGGTAGCTGTCTGCAAATCCGTCTGTCATCTGGATAAGAGTGTCTTTCTTTTGTTGCACAAGTTCGCGGTTGGCCATAGTTTATCCTCTAAATATCAAATAATATAAATTATACTTTATAGCTTGTGACTATTCAGTTTACAAATAATCAGTTGATACCAATAGTGAAAAAGAGTATTATGTAGCATTATAAAATTTTTTAAAAAAAGATTTTTCAACCAAATATCAATTAGGGATACATGTTCCCGCTTTCCAGAACCCTCCAGTTGTTCCCTGTTTTTGCAAGCAGGAGGCAAATAGTCCAACCCACCTTGCACATGGAACTGATTTTTCTGAAACAAGCACAGGCCCAATATTTTTCCCGTCCGAATAACTCTCAAACCAGAGTTTTCCGGTTTTAATCTCGGTGATAATGAAGAAATCATCCAGAGTTTCAGAATAATTTTTAACAGGATTTTCAAGTTATTGATGGTCTCAACTACATTATAAGCAGTTGACTAAATTGTAGGAAGTTTGAAATGAAAGTAAAGCTATAATGCTAATTGATAGCAGTCAAAGTATCCAGAATATTGTATTTAATCGTTTTTCGCCTTTAATCATTTATTCCGCTTTCTTGCAAGCGGCATTTCCCTTATAAAGACAAAACGAAATATAAAAGAAAGTGCTACCACCAGAAACCAGACCAAATGAAAAAGCAGTTTATAGATAAAGAAAAATAATAAAAAGGGTGATCCAGTTTGAATAATTTTCAGGAAAAAACGAGTTTTATCTGGTCAGTTGCAGATGAAGTCTTAAGGGACGACTTCAAGAGGGGAGAATACCCTGATGTGATCCTTCCATTCACGGTTTTGAGGCGGCTTGACTGCGTACTTGCGCCTACAAAAGATAAAGTCCTTGAGTATGACAAAAAACTGGAAGGAAAAATTGAGAACAAGGATGGTGCACTACGTCATGCTTCAGGTTACAGTTTTTACAATACATCACCTTATGATTTTGAAAAACTCCTTGCAGCTCCAACCAGCATTGGCCAGAACCTCCGCGCCTATATTAATGGTTTTTCGGAAAACATGCGGGAGGTTATAGACAAGTTCAAACTTTGGGGAACCATAGATACGCTGGAAGAAAAAGGCCTGCTCTTCCTTTTGATCCAGAAGTTTGCAAACGTTGACTTGCATCCCGACGCTGTCAGCAACCATGAAATGGGCTACATATTTGAAGAGCTGATCCGCAAGTTCAATGAGCAGACGAATGAAAACCCGGGTGAGCACTTTACCCCGAGAGAGGTAATCCGGCTGATGGTGAACTTACTGTTAAGTCAGGACCAGGAAAAGCTTGCCCAGAACCACATTGTCAGAACGGTTTACGATCCTGCCTGCGGCACCGGCGGAATGCTGACAATTGCAAAAGAGCATATTCTTGACCACATTAACCCCAATGCAAATATCAAGCTCTTTGGCCAGGAAGTAAACGATAAGACCTTTGCAATCTCCAAATCCGATATGCTGATTAAAGGCGACGACAAAGACGCCGACAATATTAAGCCTGACTCTTCTTTTTCAAAAGACGGCCACGCAGGAGAAACCTTTGATTACATTCTCTCAAATCCCCCCTACGGCAAAGACTGGAAAAAAGAGGAGGATTTCATTGAAAAAGAGGCAAAGAAAGGCTATGAAGGCCGTTTCGGAGCCGGACTTCCAAGAAAAAGCGACGGTCAGCTTCTTTTTGTTCAGCACATGGTCTCCAAGATGAAGCCCCTTGAAGAAGGCGGCTCAAGAATCGCTATCGTCATGAACGGATCGCCCCTCTTTACAGGCGATGCAGGTTCAGGTGAAAGTGAGGTCCGCCGCTGGATTATTGAAAAAGACTGGCTCGAAGCTATTGTGGCCCTTCCAAACCAGCTTTTCTACAACACAGGCATTAACACCTATATCTGGATTATCACAAACCGCAAGGATGAACAGCGCAGAGGCAAAGTCCAGCTTATAAATGCTGCCGATTTCTACGTAAAAATGCGAAAGAGCCTCGGCGACAAGCGTAATGAGATCTCCCCTGCCCAGATTGAAGAGATCACAAAGCTTCATACTGATTTCAAAGAGAACGAGTTTGTAAAAATTTTCGATAACGAAGCCTTCGGCTACAGGAAAATTACAGTTGAACGCCCTTTGCGCCTGAACTTCCAGGTCTCTTCCGAAAGAATAGCCCGCTTAAAAGAACAGTCAGCTTTCCAGAACCTTGCTGTCAGCAAAAAGAAAAAAGACCTTCAGGAAAAAGCCAGGGAGGAAGCTGAAGGCCGAAAAGCCCAGGAAGAGATCATAAATGCCCTTTCCTGCATGGATGCAAACATTTTCTACACAGACCGCGCACAGTTTGAAAAAGCTCTGAACGCAACTCTTAAAAAAGCAGGCCTGACACCTGCCGCAGCAGTAAAAAAAGCGATTTTTGAAGCCCTTTCCGAAAGAGACGAAAACGCCGAGACCTGCAAAGATAAAAACGGTAATAAAGAAGCCGATTCCCAGCTTAGGGACACTGAAAATGTTTCCCTGAAAGAGGATATTTACGCTTACTTTGAAAGAGAAGTCAAGCCGCATGTTCCGGATGCCTGGATTGATGAAACCACCCGTGACCCAAAAGACGGCGAAGTCGGAAAAGTCGGGTATGAGATCAACTTCAACCGCTGTTTCTACAAATACGAACCTCCGAGAGCACTTGAAGACATCGAGGCTGATATCAATAAACTGGAAAATGAAATTTTGGAACTTTTGAGGGAGATGGAGGAATGAGTGGGCTTGTGGATGGAGTTAACGAGAATATTCAGGTGAAAAACGATCAGGAAAAATATGATGTAAAGCTGGGTATTCGTGAGTGGAAATGCTATCCAGAGTATAAGGATTCAGGGGTGGAGTGGATTGGGGAGATTCCTAACTTTTATAAGATTACAAAAGTAAAATATGTATGCTCTGTAAATGGACGCATCGGGTTTAGAGGATACACAACACAAGACTTAGTTTCTGAAAATGAAGGAGCTCTGACTCTTGGAGCAGCTCAAATTGACAATAATGGAAACATAGATTTAACTGCACCTGTTTATATTTCGTGGAAAAAGTACTATGAATCTCCAGAAATTATGGTAAAGAGAGAAGATGTGCTAATTGTACAAAGAGGATCTTGTGGGAGAGTAGGCTTCGTTAAAGAAGAAATTGGTCATGCGACAATAAATCCAAGTTTGATTATATTAAAAAGCAATGATTCAATAATGAGTAAATATTTGTTTTATTATCTTTCCAGCTCATTTGTCCGAAATGTATTCAATATGCTTTTATCTTCAACTGCTGTCCCCATGCTGTCACAAGAACAAATAAGTAACGTGCCTGTTATACTCGCAGATCGCAAAGAACAAACAAAAATTGTTAGTTATCTTGATCGCGAAACCGCCAAAATTGATACTTTGATCGAAAAAAAGCAACGTTTAATTGAACTTTTAGAAGAAAAGCGCTCTGCCCTGATCAGTAATGTGGTAACAAAAGGGCTTGACGCTGATATGAAGATGAAAGATTCAGGGGTAGAATGGATTAGGATGATTCCGGAAAATTGGGAAATGACCAAAAATGGTTTACTTTTCAATCAAAGGGATGAAAGGGATTTTCCTGATCTTCCAATATTACAGGTTTCGATTAGTAAGGGAGTCACATTAAGGGAATTTTCAAAAGATCGAGTTGAACAGATGGCTGAAGACCCCGCAACTTACAAGAGAACAAAAAAGGGAGACATAGTGTTCAATAAGATGCGTATGTGGCAGGGTGCAATTGGGGTTGCACCGCAAGATGGACTTGTAAGTCCAGATTACACAGTTGCCAAGCCTATAGAAACAGTAAACCCCAGATATTTTGAACTTCAATTCAGAACTGATTTTTACAAAACGGAAGTGAATAGATACTCTTATGGAATTGTAAGTGATCGAAATAGGCTCTACTGGGATGGATTCAAGCAGATAAAATCCATATCCCCCCCTTTTGAAGAACAGAATATAATCGTTAACTTCCTAGACAGTGAAACTGAAAAAATTGATACATTTATAAATAAGATAAGCGCGCAGATAGAAAAACTGAAAGAGTACCGCACTGCTCTGATCTCTGCGGCTGTCACTGGAAAAATTGATGTGCGGGAGGAAGTTGCATAATCGATACGTCTGAAAAGGATTTTGAAGAGAGCATTGAGAAGAGCCTGCTTGAAGACGGATATCTGAAGAGGAAATCTGAGAATTATGACAGGGAACTTTGCCTGGACACGGAAATGCTCTTTGACTTTTTGAGGACTACACAACCTGAGACATGGGACGAATTTAAAAAACGCAGAGGACCGAGGCATAGGGAACTTTTTCTGGAAAGGCTTCAGAAACAAATTGATAGACGCGGAGTGCTTGACCTTCTGCGGAAAGGGGTTAAGGACAGTGGGTGCCATTTCAAGCTTGCTTATTTCAAGCCGGAAAGTGATCTTAATGAAGAACACAGACGGCTTTACAATGGAAACATTTTTTCTGTAGTGCGGCAGCTTCATTACAGTAAAAAGGAACCTTTGCTTTCCCTTGATCTTGCGCTTTTTTTGAATGGGTTTCCGGTAGCTACAGCAGAACTTAAAAATCCCCTGAAGGATCAGAACGTTCAGGATGCCATAAAACAGTACAGGGATACCAGAAACCAGAACGAGCCTCTCTTTAAGCTGGGACGTTGTTTTGCTCATTTTGCGGTTGACCCTGACCTTGTTTTCATGACTACGGAACTGAAAGGGAGTTCCACGGATTTTCTGCCGTTTAACAGGGGAAGAAATGGGGGGGCTGGGAATCCTGACAACCCGAAAGGATACAGGACTTTTTACCTCTGGGAGCGGGTCTGGCAGAAAGACCAGATGCTTGAGATTGTCCAGAATTTCCTGCAGTTCGTAAAGGAAGAAAAGGAAGTAAAAAACGGAAAGAACGAAAAGGATGGAAAAGTTGGAACGGACGGGAAAGAAAAGAAAATTAGCCAAAAATTCATTTTTCCGCGCTATCACCAGCTCTATTCCGTAAAAAGGCTTGTCACACACGCTAAATATCACGGTACAGGTCATAATTACCTTATCCAGCACAGCGCAGGAAGTGGGAAAAGCAACACCATAGCCTGGCTCTGTCTGCAACTTTGCGGGCTTCACGATGCCGAAAACAAGCGGGTTTTTGACTCAATTATCGTTGTTACGGACCGAAGAGTGCTTGACAGGCAGCTTCAGGACACCATCACACAGTTCGAGCACGTCAAGGGCACAGTTGCAACCATCAAAAAAGACAAAGCAAAAAGCCTGACAGCCGCACTTCAGGAAGGAAAGGACATCATCGTCTGTACACTTCAGACTTTTCCCTTTGCTGTAAACGCGATCAGTGAGATGCCGGGAAAGCACTTTGCCGTAGTCGTAGATGAAGCCCATTCTTCCCAGAGCGGGGAAGGGGCAGACAGCGTAAAAAAGATCCTGGGATCTGCTGACCTCGAAAATGATGAGCAGGAAGAAGAGCCTGAAGATGACGAAGACCTCGTAAACCAGAGAGTAGAGGCAGAACTGAAGCACAAAGGAAGGCTTCCCAATGTCAGTTTCTTTGCCTTTACCGCAACCCCGAAAACCAAAACTCTTGAACTTTTCGGCACCCAGCAGCCTGACGGGAGCTATGAGCCCTTCAGCCTTTATACCATGAAGCAGGCAATTGAGGAAAAATTCATCCTGGATGTGCTTGAAAATTACACTACCTTTAAAGTCTATTTCAACCTGCTCAAAACAATAGAAGACGACCCCAGGTACAGCAAAAAGAAAGGCATGCACCTCCTCAAAGCTTATGTGGACAACCATGACCACTCCATAAGAACAAAAACGGCCATCATTGTCGAGGACTTCCGTGAAAAGGTCATGAATAGAATTGACGGGCAGGCAAAGGCAATGCTTGTCACAAAATCCAGGGCAAGCGCAGTTAAATATAAACTGGCTTTTGACAGGTACATAAAGACCCATGAATATTCTTTCAAAGCCCTTGTAGCCTTTTCAGGTACGGTTCAGGATGGGGAGACCGGCAGAGAATTTACAGAAGCAATCATGAACGGTTTTTCGGAAAGCCAGACTGCAGAAGTTTTCAAGCGGGAAGACTACCGCATCCTGATAGTGGCCAATAAATTCCAGACCGGCTTTAATCAGCCTTTATTGTACGCAATGTATGTGGATAAAAGGCTCGGGGGCGTAAATGCTGTCCAGACTTTAAGCCGCTTGAACCGTAAATATACAAACAAAGAAGATACAATGGTCCTGGACTTTGAAAATGAAGCAGACCTTATTCAGCGGAGTTTTCAGCCCTACTACGAAAAAACCCTGCTCACTGAAGCAACTGACCCCAATAAGCTCTATGATTTTGAGTATGAGCTTAAAGAATACCATATTTTTGAAGAAGAAGATCTAGAAACCTTTGCCAGGGAATATTTCTCACCAAAAGGCAAGCAAGAAAAGCTTCATTCCATACTTTCCCCGGTTGTTGACCGCTACCTCGCAAAACCAAAAGAGAAACAGCATGATTTCAGAACGCTGGCTAAAAGATATGTAAGGCTCTATTCCTACCTTTCTCATGTAATTCCCTTTAAAGACGTTGATCTGGAAAAACTTTACCAATTTTTGCGGCACCTGCACAGGAAACTTCCAGTTTCAAGAGACCGCCTTCCTGTGGAAATTACTGAAAACATAAACATGGATTCTTACCGTATTCAGCAGACCAGCAGTGGAAAAATAGCTCTTGCGGACGAGGACGGAAAGCTCGGCCCTAGCCGGGAACCCGAAAACTTCAGTGAACCTGAAGAAGAAATCACACCCCTCTCCATAATCATTCAGGAAATAAATGAAAGATTTGGAGATATTGATTTTACAGACGCAGACAAACTAAGATACTTTTCAGAAGATATGGAGCGCCGTCTTGTAGAAAACGAAAACCTTGCAAGGGCTGCAAATCCGAAAATAAACACAAAGGACAACTTCAAGCTTATCTATAACGACTACTTTGACGATATCCTGAACGACATGATAGATTCAAACTTTGATCTCTACACCAAAATCAATGATGATAGAGATTTCGGAAATATATTCAGAAAGGCGCTCTTTGACAGTGTTTACAAGCATTTGACTGAAAGAAAGAAAAAATAAGAATGAAGAAAGGGTGAAAAGTGCAAGAAAGGATCAGAAAAGATAAAAAGGTAAGAAAGGATCAGAAGAGATAAAAAAGGTAAGAAAGGATCAGAAGAGATAAAAAAGGTAAGAAAGAATCAGAAAGTCAGTATTCAGTAATAGGATACACAGCCTTACTATCAATTATCTTCCACACACTTCCTGTTTTCCCTATCCAGAGCACTACAGTCCAGCCGGTCTTGCACATGGAACTGATTTCTTCGGAAACGAGAACAGGCCCTGAAAGTTTCCCTGGATCCATTAAATCCTCAAGCCACAATTTTCCGGGATCGATTTTTTTAATGGTAAAAAGGCTGTTCAGCTCTTCCGTGTATTTCCCACGTGGAGACTCTGCAGCATATTCAGACATCAGGCCATTTACTTTTACCGCTAGCGGGAGGTCGGCCTTGAGTTCTTTTACCCTCCTGTCCATTATTTTGTAATCACCGTCCGCCAGATACCCTTTCTCGTGCAGCCACTTCACCAGTTTGTGCATAACCCTTCCCACAATAGCCAGGAAGTTTTTACTGGCTTCAACCCTCAAAACCATAAAAAGGCCGAGAAAAGACTCCATTTCCTTGAGTCCAAGTTGACTGGGGCCAAAGATCTCACAATATTCCTTTCCTTTGCCTTCAGACAGCTCTTCGTATCTCTCCAGTTCTTTCTCTGTCAGATTTTCAGAGCCATAGCCATTGAGATAACGCTCGAAATAGTTGATCGCAAGTTTACTTCCTGAATAGGTCTGAGGCTTCAGGGCGCTCTGCTGCTCAGCCAGAAATTCCTGAAAAACTTTCTGTAGAGTCTTTTCTTTCGTACTTTTCATGGCATTTCCTATTTACAATCCTTTAATTAAACTAAAGTAAATCATCGATCTTAAAAATTGGCATGAAGAACTCATATTGGCTCTTTATAGACCGTTAGAATACAAAACTGGATTTTCCTCTCATCGGGGCAGCACATTCCCACTTTCGAGAATCCTCCAGACCTTTCCCGTTTTTGCAACCCAGAGGGACACCGTCCAGCCAACTTTGCACTTTGAACTGATTTCCTCAGAAACGACAACCGGCCCGACGCGTTTTCCTGATTCCAGGTAGTCTTCAAGCCAGAGCTTTCCAGGCTCGATTTTTACGATATCGAAATATGCATCAAGGTCACTGGTATACCGGGTTTCAACCGGATGTCGCTCTACATAATCACAGATCAGGTCAGTAACTTCTCCAACTAACGGGAGGTCTGTTTTGAGTTCTTTTACGTTTTCAGCCGCTTCTTCATATTCTTTATCAGGCATGTAACCTTTTTCATGCAGCCATTTGACCAGTTTATACATGACCCTGCCTGTTGTTTCCATAAGGGTCCTGCTGCCTGCAACCTTTCTGACCATGAAATCGGCCAGAAAATCAGAGATTTCCGAAGAGCGAAGGTGTTCAGGGCCAAAAATGTCCCAGAACTGCTTGTCTTCGGAAGCTTCAAGTTTTTCATATCTTTCAGTCTCAGCCCTATTCAAGTGCTGATGCCCGAAGTTATTGAGATATGTCCTGAAAAAGGAAATTGCCTCTTCATATCCAGAATAGGTTTTAGAGCTCAGGCGGGCTTCCTGTTCAGCCAGGAATTCCCTCAGAATTTCATGAATTGACCTACTGACTGTTGTTTTCATTTTATCGACCTTACCTCCCGTTCTTTGATATTCTTTTTCTTTTAAAAATCCCGGAGATATTCAATAATTCCAGAAAGTGTCGAGCATTTCAATAAGGGCAGCGGGACGAAACTCCCTCTACATATACTATCTGCCAGAAGTCCCCGACTTTTACTATTCCGAAATTAAGGTACCAGCCTGTCTTTGCTAGCGAACTCACCTCTTCCGAAACCTTAACAGGCCCGATTTCGATGTAAGGGTCCAGATAATCCTCTACCCATACCTTTCCGGGTTCGACTCTCCTGATCTCAAAATCTCCCTCTTTCAACTCTGGACTCTCCTCAGCCGGATGTGCGTCCACATAATCGCAGAGTAAACGGCCAAATTTCTGAACCTGAGAAGCAGTCTTTTTCCCCTTTTTTCTTATATTCCCTACAACCTCAGCAAGTTCACTATAATGCTCTGGATCAAGGTAGTCTTTTTCATAAGCCCAGGGCAGAAATTTACGGAAAAAACGCCGCGAAGTTTCAACGAAAGCCGCGCTCCCTCCAAAATCATTAATTAGATAATCCTCAAGGAAATATTCAATATCTGAAGGCACAATATACGCAAGGTCAAAAATCTGGCAGTATTCTTTATGCTCGTTCTTATGCTTCTCTTCATAGAGCGCCTGATCCTCTTCATAAAGGTCATCAGAAGCACAAACATCGAGATATTCCTCAAAAAGAGAGATTAAATTTTCATAGTCCCGATGTGTCCTGGGACTCAGCTCTCTTTTTTGCTCTTTTAAAAATTCCCGAAAAGCTTCATCTATCGTCTTCATGGTGGTTCTAGAAGAGAATTGTTTTTCCAATTTTTCAAGATTTTGCCCTGCTTTTGAGAGTTTCCGGCCGACTCCCCTTTCAAGGATAAATAACTTCGGAATGTTTGATAAATAAACGAAATAAATGGAATCAGCAGAATTTCCGGTATTTACAAAATAAGCAAAAAAGGAAAAGGAATACCTGAAAACAGGCTTTTCAGGCCTCTATTTCAGAAAAAATTTCTTCAACACATTGTTTACTGTCTCGTCAATCCTCAAAGATTTAACGATTCTGAATAATTGCGATTGATTTTTACGACATTTTGCTAGTTACGCGGCATCAGTACCTTTTCTTATATTTCCTGAGAACTTCGCTGTTTACTTCGAAAGCCTTCTCGTCAATGTAACCTTTTTCCTGAGCCCATTCAAAGAATTTTTCAATGACTTTCGCGGCTGTACCTATAAACTTCTTTCCTCCTCCTACCTCAACTACATAATCATCGAGGAATTCTTTAATTCCTGATGGGGTGAGATGCTCAGGGCCGAAAATGTCGCAGTAACTCCTGTTTTCGTTTTCTTGCCGGGCATTATAAAGTTCTCTGTCTTCTTCAGAAAAAGAATCTTCTGCACTGAATTCAAGGAATTCCTTGTAAAGAAGGATCACATCTTCAAGGTCCAGGAAGGTATCAGGTTTCAAGTTGCCTTCCTGTTCATTCAAGAACATCCGAAAAGCTTCGTTTATCGTTGTCATAATATCCTGCAGCAGTACTTGTAAATTATCCTTGTTGCTGCAAAAGATTTTATATTTTTCTCAAGGCCTTCTGCACAGGATTGGAAAACTGATTTTCAATAGCCAGCGTCTCTAGAAGGTGCCCAGGAAGTATTAAACTCGTACATCCACATAAATGCAAAACAAAAAGTAAGACTGAAGAAAAAAAAGAAAGGAAAGATCGAGGGGAAAAAAGGAAAAAAGAGGGGAAAAGGAAAGATCGAGAAGAAAAAGGAAAAAAAGGGAAAAAGAGGGGAAAAAGGAAAAAAAGGGGAAAAATATTTACATAGATTCAGGCGCTGCAATTCCAAGCGTGTCAAGCGAGTTTGCAAGCACAATCCTTGCGCAGTTCACAAGAGCCAGTCTTGAAGCCCTGACTTTTTCGTCCTCGGCAGCAATTACAGGGACAAAGCGGTAGAACTGGTTAAAAGCATCTGCCAGTTCGCGGGCGTAGATTGCAAGCACATGAGGCTTGAGTTCGCGGGCTGCAAGGTCGATTATGCTGTCAAATGACGCCATCTTCTTGATAAGATCGATTTCAGTATCTTCAACAAGCAGAGAAGAATCGATTTCTGCCGAGGGGTCCCAGGCTGCTTCTTCTTTTGCTTTCTCGAGAATACTGCAGGCGCGGGCGTGAGAATACTGGATATAAGGAGCACCCTGCTTCTCAAAGTCCAGTGCCTCTTTCCAGTTGAAAACTGTGGACTTTTCCGGTGAGACTCTTACTATATCGTATCTTACCGCGCCAATTCCGACCATTTCCGCAACCTGTTTCTTGAACTCTTCAGAGGTTTCAGGACGGCGGGTTTCGACCTGCTCAAGGGCAGCTTCCGTAACCCTGTCAAATAGATCATCTGCACTTATGAACTGCCCACGGCGGGTGCTCATTGAACCTTCAGGGAGGGAGACAAACTCGAAGATAACGACCTCAGGTTCCTTGATCCCTATTGAGTTCAGCGTTGCCCTTAGCTGGCCTGAAATCAGCTTGTGGTCAGCTCCGAAAACATCGATTATGCGGTCTGCCTGGCCGGCTTTCCATTCATGGTAAGCAAGATCTCTGGTTGTGTAAAGAGAAGTGCCGTTTGAACGCTGGATAACAAGGGTTTTTTTAAACCCGTAGTCCGAAAGGTCTACTACGAGGGCACCTTTGTCTGTTTTTGTCCTGCCGGTTGCTTTGATCCGCTCGACAATATCATGTACTGCGCCGGATTTAAGGAAAGTTGATTCACTGACAAATTTATCATGGACGACATTTAAACGAAGCAAAGTCTCCTTGATCCCGGAAACCGCCAGAGAAACTGCCTTGTAAAAACTGTCGATTGTCTTGACATCCCCTGCTTCTACCTTTTCCATAAGAGCGTCGATTTCCTTTACATACTCTGGGTTTTTATCCAGCTCGACATTGGCTTTGATATACACATCAGCAATGGCAGAGTCGGATTTTCTGGAAAGGTCAAGCTCAAAGCGTTCGCACGCCCAGGAAACTACTGCAATCTGGCGGCCCATATCGTTGACATAATACTGTACTTCCACATCATATCCTGCTCGCCTGAGAATGCGGACAAGAGTGTCTCCGATAATGGAGTTTCGGATGTGGCCTACATGCAGGGGACCATTCGGGTTTGCTGAGGTGTGCTCAAGTAAAATTTTATCCTTTGGAGCTCCACAGCCAAATTTCTCCTTCTCTTTAAGGACTGTGGTAACCGTCGTGTCCAGATAGCGCCTGCTAGCATGGAAGTTAATGTAAGGGCCAGCAGCACTTACGTCTCCTATGTACGAACCATCCGGAATTTCAACTGCAGAAACAATACGGGCTGCTAATTCTTTCGGGTTTTGCCTGTACAGACTTGCCAGTCTGAAAGCGGCCCTGCTTGCGAGGTCAGCGTAAGATGAGGTTTCGAAATAAAGTTCGGAATCTTCAATTTCAAGTCCGGCCTTTTGGATAGCGTCTTTTAAGATTGATGTAGCCTGAGCTTTTAGTTCCAGGAACAAGATAAATCACCTGTAAAAACTACGAAAACAATGTGATAGCCTTGAGTTTATTAAGTTTAATTTACTAAGTTTAATTTACTAAGTTTAATTTACTAAGTTTAATTTACTGAGTTTAACTTACTGAGTTTAACTTACTGAGTTTAACTTACTGAGTTTAATTTACTGAGTTTAATTTACTGAGTTTAATTTTGGTTCACTAATCCCACTTTACTAAATTTTATTCGCTAAACTTAATTTAACAGTTTTAATTCACTAAATTTGATTTACGGATTTTAATTCAATAGCTTTAATTTACTAATTTTGATCCAGTGATCTAAGGACGGTTTAATTAAAAAAGTATTGGGTAAAAATTATTGGACGAAAAATATTGATGGGAAGTATTTGATAGGAGTCAGAGTGAAATCAGACTCCAGTACTGTACCTGAGAATTGCAGCAATGCCTCCAAAAGCATTCATAAGTTGCGAGCCTTCGTCAAAGTCTGTAGACACGAAAATAACTTTTGCATTGCTTTTGTCAGCAAGGGCTGAGAGCTCGTCAACGATGTCGGTAACATCCGTAACTTCAAGGGAAGCTCCACAGTTCGGGCAGTTACCGGCTGTAGGTGCAGATTCTCCGGGTTTCCAGCGCCTTGTCCACTTATTTTCATATCCGCAAACACTGCACTTCGTGGTTACCCTTTCAGCCCGCAGATCTTCGGAAAGCAGGAGCACTTCTACAGAATTGATTTCAAGGTTTGCCCGTACCTGAGTTTCCCCATAGGCTACTTTGCCTGAGTCGGAAATAAGTTCTTTGAAGAAGGCCCTGACAGCGTTCTTCTGTCCCATGAGCTCAAGGTCCTGGAGCTTATCTGCGGCAGCATTCACAAGTTCCGAGAGCCCTGATTCGTCAGTGTAAGCCGTATCAAAGAGCCCAAGGATCTTTCTCATAAGCTCGTGGTGCAGAAACTCCCCGGCGTAGAACTCTTCCTTTGTAGGAGAAGGACCTCCTATCAGGATACCTTTGAGATCTTTAGGCTCAACTGCAAGGAAAATATCATCTGCGGCGTCTCCTATCCTCTTATAGAAATCATGGATAGCAATTAACCTGAGCTGCTGGAAACGATGAGAACTCTGACCACCTTTCCTCTGTTTTCCCGGAACTGTTGAGGTAAGATTGCGGAAAGCCTGAATCCTTTTTCCGACAAGAAGCCCTACTGTAGCTTCTCTTCGGTCAAGCACCAAAAGCCCAAAGGTGCCTTTATCCTTGAGCATTTCCTCTAAGGGTTCAAGAAAGAAAGAGGAGTCACAATGATATTTATAAACAGTAATGGGTTCCGGAGGGATAATTACTTCGCTCTCCATGTTCGTCTTGTTAGCCCCGATATCCACGGCTCCTGTGAAATAAACGATCCCATTTTCAGGAACCTTGTTAAGATATCTGAGCCTCGAAAGAAGAGATTCAATGGCTCCCTGTACATTAGTCCTGGTAAGTTTGGACTTGATATTTGCCGCCTGTCCGTGTTCGTCTTTCAACTGGTTCGTAACATCAAAAATCTGCTTGTCAGCAGGGATATAAAGAGAAATTAATTCAGTGCTTCTTCCTTTTTTGTCCCTCAGGCTTTCAAGCTTCTTTTTAAATTCGTACTTTTCGTGTGCAGATTGTTCAGCCATTTTAAATGTTCCCCGTAAAGATAATAGCAAAATTTTGGTATTTCTGGCAGGTTTGAGGTTGAATCCTTTATTGAATTTGAGATTGTCTTTTCGATCTGGATTGATAAATTTGAGGCAGATTAATCTAGACTATTAAATAAATTTGAGCTATGGAATTAACTTCAACTGCTGAGTTAACTTGAGCTATTGAGCGCGTCGAAGTTTTCAATGAATTGGTTAGCCTTTTTGAAACTATCGAATTTGAAAACACATTTAAGAATTTTAGTTTTATTAAGAATTTTAAGTTTATTACAAATTTTAATTTTATTAAGAATTTTAATTTCATTCCAAATATGCCATCTTAGTAATTTTTATTCCCCAGTTTGTCTTTCGTTTAGCTTTTCGGTTAGTTTAACAAGGGTGACGGAGGATTTGATAATGACAAATTACACAGCGAGCCCCATCTCACCGAAAGCTGAATGTAAAAACCGCTCTGAACACAAGAAACTAAGAGTAAGAGTACGCTGCCAGAAGAACCGACACTTCGAATCCGGGAAAGACACTCTGAAATTCCGGAAAAAGACGGCTCCTTTGCTACGTAAACTTTTCCTATTTCGTGCTCTGTTGATATCACTAGATGTGAGACATAATTTTACTCAAACTGTATATATAACTATAAAACTGGATAAATCCATGTTGGAGTTATACCCCTAAATGAAACATGAGTTTATATTTGTTTCTATCCCCAAACGTATTTTATATATCTATTAATATATAAAAATCATTCTGTGTCTCCACATTGGATGCTACTGGTACTAAATTAAAAACTTGAATTTAGTCAGGGCAGGAAACTCTTTTGACAGGAGATTTTTTCCCATCCTTTGATAACAAGACTACCCTGCTGATTTCAGATTCATCTGCGATTTCATATCCAAGATGTTTTGCAAGTTCCTGTGAGAACTCGAGGACCTCTTCATGAGTAGGCATTGCAGAGCGGTCAAGCCTGAGTCTTGAGAAGCCCAGATGCATATATGCTTTTATCTCCACAAAGTCAGGAGAGGCTTTTTCCATTAGCCTGGCATAGGCCTCAGGCTTGAACAGGTTTTTACCTTTCACAAGGGTTGTTCGGATGACTGTCCTTGATTTTTTCTGCTTCATCAGGGACAGAGATTCATTGATCTTTTCCCATAGAGCAGGTGACCTGGGTTGGCAGACTTTCAGGTAAGTCTCAATATCTGGGGCGTCAAGACTCATATAGAGCTGGGAAGGGGAAACCTTTGCAAGCATCTCGGGGACTGTGCCGTTTGTGACAAGAAAAGTCGTAAAACCTCTTTTTTCGTACTCCTCGATAAGTTCAGGGAGATAAGGGTAAAAGGTTGGTTCTCCAGACAGGGAAATTGCAACATTATTCGGCTCATTGCCCTCAAGCCAGCGTTCCTTCAGTGCATTAGGAGAACCACCAAAGCCGGTAATTAACTTACGCTGGCAGGCAATACTTTCTTCCACTATCTTCTCAGGTGAATCCCATTCCTCGGGCGCAGGAACAGGAACCTCAGTCGGACGCCAGCAAAAAAGACAGCGCTGGTTGCACATAAGTGTTGGAGTCATCTGAAGGCAGCGATGAGACTGAACTCCATAGAATTTCGATTTATAGCAAAAGCCCTGGTCATTCATAGCGTGCCTTAGCCAGAGACAGGTCTTAACAGCTGAGTGGCGGCCTGCCAGAGCATAGCCCTGTTTTTTCAGGAGAGTTTTAAAATCAGGGATGTCAAAAGGAAGCAAAGCAGTATCTTTCCCCCTGTTTTTTTCCTGAACGTCGGGGAAATCTTCCCCGGTATTTTCTTTTTTTTCTTCCAGCGGCATTTTCCGCATATTAAATCTTTGTGGTATATATAAGGATCGGAAAATAATTTTGGAGAGGGCTTCAGCGATCAAGTTAAAATCGAATAAACCTCACGGCAGTGCACCAAAATTCTGTAAAAATAGAAGCTAAGACGAGAAAATGCATAGTTTTTGTAGTAAAAATATGCGTCAATAAAAAAGATAACTCTGTTCAATCTCTGACATATCACTCTACATACTTCATTTTATGTAAAAGCTTCAATACATTCAATATTACCAGAGCCACGCCATGTCATGATATATGCCCCGCTCTCATCTAGGTATAGAAACGTATTTGCATAACACGTTATTCCATTATATTCGATGTCTGACCCAACCCAGCACCCGCTATTCAGAAATAATTTCTTCCCTGTTTCTGTCTTTAGCTCATAAGAGCTTGCAAAATGAGTATGACCGAAAACAACAACATCTGCATCTATAGTTTCCCTGTTTTTCTGGTAATACTTATCTTTAATGACTTGTTCTACAGTCTTATCCCTAGGTTTCGTGGAGTTGTAAATTATTCCTTGAGTATTGGCAACAATACCAGGAATCGAACTCAATGCAAAAAAACCAATAATCATAGCCCAACTCAGATTATCAAAAAAATCAGGTTGTGGAAATTCTCTCATTAAAAAGTATTTATCACAAATTAACAAGCCTAAAAATATAGCAAAATTTTCTTTCCAGTATTTTTTAGTAAATTTGACATTGAAAAGATCTTGGAACCAATTAATGGGATTCCAGATTCTATTGACATGCTTTAAAATAGCTTGATTTTTATCAAATTGATGACCATGGAGAAAAAAATATGATTTGTTTCCAATTTTAATACCGTGTGCTTTACCAGATTTCTTATCTTTTTTAGGATAATGCCTATTGTAAATAACAATTTTTTTTCCATTATTTAAAACATCAAAATCACCCTTTCCTTCAAGTTCGCCCAAAGAATCGTCATGGTTGCCAACTACATATATTTTGTCGCAATTAATATTGGTAAGTAAATAAAAAGGCTTCATAACATCTTTTACAATGTTATTTCTGTCACTATTCTTTGGATTCCACAAATCCAAGATATCCCCTAAGAGAATTATTTTGTCAGGAGTTTTAATTGTTATTTTTTTATCCTTGCATTTTATAACCTCAGACTGTTTTTCCAAGCCATGCACCCACTCAAGGAAATCACAAAAATCTTTATGATTGCATTCCCCGTTGCCTAAATGTACATCTGAGATAACTATATAAGCTTGCTTCATTTGAGAATTCATTAGATTACTGAAATAAATAATAATCTCAAGACAATTGTTTGGGCATCCATTGTAATCTAATTAATGTTTTGAGACACTGAGTTTATATAAATGGTACAATTAACTGAATCTAATGGCCGAAAAAATAAAAAAATACTTAAAAATTGCTTTTTATACTTTTCTGACCTTTTCTCTACTCACTTTTATATTCGGTTTCTTGATATTTTCAAACCCATTATTCATGAATTTATTTGCGAATTCATTGATTAAATTTAATGACATAGATTCTGGCACAGTAAATTTTCAAGCCTATTCGAAAGAAGAATTTGCATCTGAATTTTTTAATATTTCACTAACCCCAGAAGACGATTTTATAAAGCTTTTTGAAAGCCACTATGGGACAGAAAACAAAAAAGAAAGAATATTCATGATCACTTATGATATCCAGGATCCTAACGATAAGTCCAGGTATACGATTTATGGAATCAATAAGTACATGAATCTGGTCTATAAAAACACTCGGCAACTAGACTTATCAGATCCAAAACACAAGCGGATTAAACTCCACAGATCTAAAGGTGAACGACATACAGGAGAATGGGGCTTCAAATGAATTTTAAAAAGATCACTTTTTACCTGTGGATAATTATTATTCTCGGAGGTATGGCTACATACTTATTATTTCCAGAAAAATTAAGCTTTTCATTCCTGGAAGAAATCGCTGCAAATTATCCTGTTGAAACTCCTATAATTTATTACCTTCTCCTTTCATTTCAAAGAGTGGTATTTATGCCCTCACCACTTATACTTGTAGGGGCACTCATATTCAATCCAATTAAACTATTTGTAGTAAACATGGCTGGTGTAATGACCTCTGCTACAATAGTATATTATTTCTCCAGATACCTTGAATGCGACGTTTATCTTGAAACAAAGTACAGTAAATATACCCATAAAATAAAATCCAAATTCGTGGATAAAGAACTCCCTTTGATTGTTGGATGGAGTTTTTTTCCTATGGTTCCCACAAATTTGATCGTCTACATTGTGTCCAGCCTAAGAATCAATGTATTCAAGTGTCTCCTTGGAGTTTTCATAGGAGAATCTATAATTAATGCTTTTTATATAATTACAGCCACGATGCTCATAAAAGGCAGTTTATCATAAGTAATTTCAGTACCTCAATAATGATTCTTGGCAACAAATACCTTGATATTATACTTGAATCAGTCCTTAAAGTTACTTATAAGCCTCAATAAGAGGCTTAACTGCCCTCTGATCCCCAATTTCAATAAGAATTAAGGCTGTTTCAGCTCTAATTTTCTTGTCTTCCGTTTTCAAATTTTCTATAAGGGGACCAACAGCCAGTTCCCCCTGATCTATGAGAGCTTCTCTTGCGATAGCCCCAAATTCTTCATCTCCCAGTTTTCCTACAAGCATTCCTACTGTTTCCTGGTCTCTTGTTTTGCTGAGCGCTAGAAAAGCTGCATTTCTAATATTTGCATCCATAGTTTTGTCAGCAAACGTCTGTTTGAGCGTTTCTACAGCTTTTGGATCTTTTATATTCCCCAGGGCTGAAGCTGCCGCTGTTCTGACTTCAAGCTCTTCTTCTTTATCGGTAATTATGCCGATTAAAATTTCACTAGAGTTAGTGTTCCCTATTTCTCCAAGGGCAAGGATGGCGCTTTTTCGGACATCAGGGTTTGCGTTTAAGGAAGTACTTTTTTGCCCTTCTGTACTCTTTCCGGTTTTCAGGATTTCTATTAGGGGTTCTACTGCGGTCTCGTTTCCTATTTCTCCGAGTGCAAGAGCCGCACTACTTCTTACTTTGATTCTCTGGTCTCTCAGCCTATCTATAATATAGGGTACTGAATTTTTGTCTCCTATCCTCGCAAGCGCAATTGCGGAGCTGCCTTTAACATATTCGTTATCGCCATCTTTCATTTCTTTTCTTAGAACTTCTACTGCACTTTCATCCCCGATCTTTCCAAGTGCAATTGCTGCACTGGCTTGTACTGGCGGATAATCTTTCGTTAGAATTTCAATTATGGGATCTACTGCAGCTTCTTCTCTCATTTCTCCAAGAGCCATCATAGCTGCAACTCTCGTGCTTCCTTTATTGCTTTTAAGAGCTTTAAGAAGTTTTTCGGTTTCGCTTCCTGGTTCTTCAGGTCCAAAGTCTGAAAGCGCAAAAGGAACATAGATACTTGAATTCTGTATTTCTGATTTAAGAGCCCTCTCAAAAGCATTTGTTTCTCCCCTGTCCCCCGCCCTGGCCGAGTCCATAGCAATGGAATCTGCAATGTACTTTCTTGTGGCTGTATCTTTTGCTTCTATGGCCTGCAGGGTGTCTTCTGAGGTCCCTTGTTTCCATTCTTCAGCTTTGCTCTCGTTTGTGGCATTATTCGAAGCCCCAATTTTCTCAAAGTTTTCGGAAAGGATATTTTCTGCCCTTTCATCTCCGGTTTCAAGAAGTGCGAGAAGCATGTAACTGTTTATTTCTTCCGAACTCGAATTATTTGACGCTATTTTGTCAACAAGATTATTTGCCGCAGGCCTACCAATCTCCCCAAGTTCAGCTGCAGCATTCAGTCTCGCTTCATGATTGTCGGCTTCCAGCCTATTTGTGAGATTTATGATTGAATTATTTAAACTCCCAGTTCCGGTTTGTGTGTATGTTCCATTCCCACTGAATTCCATAAACCTATCACTATTTGCAAGAAGTGAAAAAAATATAGAAAGAGTGATAAGGGCAAATAAAAGAGAGACTCTCCATCTAACTCCGGACATTACACTATCTTTTTTTTTATTGTTTATATTACTTTCTCTCTTTATTTATACAGACAACACGGACTTATAAGGAGGACGTATAAAGAGAAAGGAGTTTTCATTTTTTCTGCTTCAGATTTTTCTCTCTTATTCTGCACCCAAGGCCGCAAAGGAGCGATGTAACATCAGCTTCGACAGAATTCGCATCACAATCCCCAAAAACCGTTATCCTGTAAGTAACTCCGAGCCTTTTTAATTCTTCTTTTTCTTTTTCAGTTTCTATCCGGTTAAATTCTTTATAATCTTCCCCTTTATAGATATCACTTATTTCGCAGGCTGCAAGCTGTTTGTTAGTATTTATAGCGTTAAGTATAACTGCAGGGTCAGCCCCGTCAGGGATAAGAACTGAAATATCCCTTGTGGAATGTTCAAGGTTTTCTTTTCTCCATTCCCACAATTCTGATTCCGAAAGCATGCGAAGATTTTCAAGCTTGAGTTTTACAAATTTGTTTTTTATATGGGGAGCGGTGCCTTTTGATACCAGCTTTGTAAGGACGATCTCATCCGGTCCTGCCTTTTCCAGGGTACCTACGTGGATTTTTCCGGAATAAAAATGGGAAAAGCCACAGACCTTTCCAATAGAGTTCAGGATTGTCTCGTATTCAGTTATTCTGGAATTAATCAGTTTGTCCGATTTACGCAGGGCATGAGCCGTATCGCCGTACTTACGAGCAGCAGATTTCATTTTTTTCACAAAACTTTCTTCGTCATGGGCTCGCACCATCTTCGAGAGCTCTTCACATTCCCTGATAAATGCGTCATGAACCTCCAGCACTCCGGGATTTTCCATCTGGATGAGGGCATACAGATAGGGGTTCTGGCCAAGAATCCTGCCTACAAAGTCCAGCATTATGGCGTAGACCGGGCTTACGAATTTTCTAGATTTTTTTATATCGAAATCTAACCGGTCAATTGTCGTTCCTATAGTAATATATGCAAAATGGGTAAGCCCCTGCACAACCGAAACAAGCCTATCATGCTCGGCTGCAGTAGTAATTTCAACATGCGCCCCTCCTTCCTCAAAAAGCTCTCTTATTACCGGAAACCACTTCTCCGAACGCCCCTTTACAGGGACGAGAATGACAGTTTGCCCTCTGATAGTAGGAATTGTTGGGCCAAACATTGGATGTGTGCCGAGAATCTCCACATCTGAAGGGGCGAATCTTTTCATAGCTTCCACAGGCTTTACTTTAATGGAAGTAAAGTCCATAAGGAGGCTTCCAGCCTTCATTTTTGGGGCAAATTCCGCAATAGTCTCTTCAGTTACATTGATAGGCACCGAGACTATTACTATGTCACTTCGCGGAATAGTTTCTTCAAGATTTAAGGCAAAAGGAACTTCTAATTTCTTTGCAATCTCGGTTTTCCCACCTTTTCCCCAGACTGTAACTTCGTAGCCTTTTTCTTTGAAAAAACGGGTAAACCATTGTCCCATCTCCCCAGTTCCGCCAAGGATCAGTACCTTCGTTTTTTCAGGGTTTTGATCTGTATTGACCTGACTCCCTGGTTTCAGATTAACACTCAAGCCTGCAAAGCCTCCAGAACCGTTTTTTTCATAAGTTCAACTGGAGGTTCGATTCCTGTCCAGAGTTTGAAAGCTTCAGCTCCCTGATAGACAAGCATTAAGACTCCACTCACAGTCTTTGCGCCTGAGGCTTTTGCTTCTCTTAAGAGCCTGGTTTCCAGAGGATTATAGACAATATCAAAAACAGTAAGGTCAGGGTGAAGATCTTCTGCTGTGGCAATTGTAGTTTCTGTGCTCGGGTGCATTCCAAGAGTCGTGGTGTTGATCAGAATATTGGCATCCTGCAACAGGTCTGTTAATCCGGAGAGCCCTCTTCCAGTTACGTTTCCAGAAAGGGTTGCAGTTGAGATATCTTTTGCAAGCTCGATTGCCCTTCCTTCGGTCCGGTTTACTATTATGATTTCAGCGCCATCGGCTGCAAGCTGAAAAGCAATGGATCTTGCTGCCCCCCCTGCTCCTGCAACTACGATTTTAGACCCCCCAATTTCCACTGCAGAATTCTGAAGTGCCTGTTTTGCTCCTAATCCATCCGTGTTGTACCCTTTTATTTCTCCGGTTTCCCCGAAAACGACAGTGTTTATAGCTCCTATTTTTTCGGCAAGTGGGTCCGGTTTTATGCAGTCAAGTTTCAAAGCTATCTCCTTTAAGGGCACTGTCAGATTGAGCCCTCCAAACCCCATAGCTTCAGCCCCAAGAATTGCTTTTTCCAGTTTTTCGGGTTTTACCCTGAAAGCGTGATAGATACAGTCCATCCCAAGGGCTGAAAAAGCTGCGTTATGCATTGCAGGAGAAAGGGAATGGGCTATAGGGTCTCCAAATACGCCAAAAACTCGCTTCATTCGAGCAGCTCCAATATCTTCTTTATTTCATCTACCTGAAATTGCCCGGGAGCTGCAGAAACTTCACTATCAACAGCCGCATATGTCAGGACCGAACCGTAGAAAGGAGCAATTACCCTTGTATGTTTTCCAAGCTTGCCCATAGCGATTGTACATACAGCGTTTCCTGCCTCCCTGGCATCCAGTGCAACTCTTAACAGGTCAAGTACGTCTCTTCTCGATTGCGGCATAACAGCAAGTTTCGCGATATCTGCCCCTGCCAGGAATGCTTCTTCCAGAATAGTTTTCATTTCCTGAAAAACCGGAGTCTTTGAAAAGTCATGGGAAGAAACGATTACGGTTTTTCCGCAGGCTTTTGCCGCTTTTATTACCTGGTCTCTTGCTTCTCTTCCGGCAGAGAGCTCGATGTCTACTGCATCTGGTCCATCTTTCAGGGAAATGCCGTCTTTTAGGGAAATGAGATTCGTAAAAAAGAGATTTGTAAGAAGTTCAATTCTGTCGTCTTCTCTTCCTTCCCATTTCCCTCCTTCCTTAATTGAGCGATTTGTGAGGATTACCGGAAGTCCGGTTTCGGATTTTACTTTTCGGATTGTTTCTACAGCTGTTTCAAGGTCCCTGATTCCAAGTAAATCCAGCCGGATTTCGAGAAGGTCGGCTCCCATTTTGGCGGCCTTTCTTGAAGTTTCAAGAGGTTTTTCAAGGATTACTGCGACAACGGCAGCTTTTTTTTCAAGGTCAAGCTGACCAATATGAATCATTGTTTGCTCCGGTTTTTGTTTTCCGCTGATGACCGTTTCTTTTTCCGTTTTTCGTTTTTCCGCTGATGGCCGTTTCTTTTTCCGTTTTTCCGCTGATAACCGTTTCTTTTTCTGGTTTTTGTTTCCTGCTGACAATCGTTTCTTTTCAGGATTTTTCCTTTTTAGGAGGTCATTTCTCTATAATTGTCTCTTCAATTTTTTTACCGAAGTGCCTGGCTCCCTCTTCCAGACGGACCAGAACCTCATCGCCTTTCTTGAGTTTGGCGACTGAAATCGGATTTCCGTCTTTTCCGACCAGCTTGATAGTTTCGGCATTTTGCAGGATTGCGCTCAGAATACGATTGCCTGCTTTTGCTTCAATAAGCATGAGAGGACGGCTTTCTATCTTAACTCTGCCCACAAAACCTTCTCTCTGTCTCCCTTTTGAATCGATTATGGTTACCGTATCTCCGGTTTGGAGCTCCGAGAGGTAGCGGGTTTTGTCTCCAATTTTTATATAAGAGTGAACCGCACCTGCATTTACCCTGAATGGGCGGGCTGCCACATATGGGCTGTCATCGGATTCGGAATTTACAAGGAACATTCCGCTTGCCTGAGAACCTATGAGCATTCCTTCCCCCTTTTGCATGAGATTGCATGTGTCCACACAGACTCTATCTCCCATTCCAAGAGGTTCGACCCGGGTTACAACCGCAGACTCAAGCTCAGCACTTTCGTTTTCCAGCTCCCTTGCAGCCTGGATGGTATCTTTTATTTCCTGGATGTTCCCACTGTCAAGAAGGACACCGTCTGCTCCGGTCTCAAGGGTCTGGAAGGCCAGCTTTGCTTCTTCAGCACTCTTTACCCCGAAAATTATTTTTACGTCATAACGCTGAAGCTCAGCTATCAGGTTTTCCAGAGGAATAACCTTCCAGTCCGTGCCTGTCACAATCAGGAAGTCGCATACCTTTCCGAGTTCGGCTGCAAATTGCTCGTAGCGTTTGTCTTTGATTATAACATATCCGCCAACAGCCACCCCTTTATCCCTGAGAAGGGTTGCTGCGTTTATGTCAAGAGAACCTTGAGTTTCAAGGGGTAAAGGTTTCGTCCCATCGCCTTCTCCTCTCTTCCCAACGACAATAATCTCAGCCCCGGATTTATTGTCACGGCCAAAGGTTGCTACTGGAATACTTCCGAGTTCCCTGGTTTTTCCGACATCTCCTGGGTTTACAAGTACGCAGTCAGCTCCTGATTCAAGGCCTGTCGTGATTCTTTCTTTCTGTTGTTCCCATCCGCCTTCATCGGCTTTTATCCACACGCTTTTCTTCTTCAAAGGCTTCAACCCCTGTATATTTTCTGTTTTTACTCAGGCCTTTTCCCTTTTTTAACTTCTGTTTCGGGTTCTGGTCTTGCTTTTCAATATCTAGCTCTCACTTTAGCTGTTCGAGTGCTTCTTCTACAGGCCTTCTATGATGTACTATTTCGCAAATAGCCCGGGTGAGTCTAACAGGGTCCTTATGCTGGAAAACATTCCTTCCAATTGCAGCACCTCTGGCTCCTGCTTCCATCGCCCCGTCAATCATCTCCAGAAGTTCCAGATCCGTTGAGGTTTTAGGTCCTCCTGCGATAACTACAGGTACAGGGCAGCCTCTTACAACGTCTCTGAAGCTATCAGGGTCTCCGGTGTATACCGTTTTTACAACATCAGCACCGAGCTCGGCCCCGATCCTTGCAGCGTGCGCTACATTTACAGGGTCATGAGGATTTGTGATCTTTTTACCTCTGGGGTACATCATAGTAAGGAGAGGCATACCCCATTCCGTACAGTCTCTTGAAATTTTTCCAAGCTGCTCGAGCTGGTCAGCTTCGGTTTCAGAGCCGACGTTGATGTGCATGGAAACAGCATCAGCTCCCATCTTAATGACTTCCTCTACTGTACAGACCTGCACTTTAGCATTGGGGTCCGGACTCAGGGAAGAAGAACCACTTATATGCACAATAAGGCCTATATCGTGGCCGTATCCCCTGTGCCCGTATTTTACCATTCCTTTCTGCATAAGGACGGCATTTGCTCCTCCTTCGGCAACTCTGTTCACTGTATCAGTGATATTGATAAGCCCGTCAATAGGCCCGTCTGAGATCCCATGGTCCATGGGAATAATGACCATGTTTCTGCTTTCCCGGTTCATCAGCCTTTCTATCCGTATCTTTTTACCGATTTCTGACATTATAATCTCCTTCGAGCGCAAAATGTTCTCAAATTATTGCTATATTTATTAAGAAACTCCGTGCTAGCATGTGACACGTTAGCACACTAAACCTATTTAAAGCTATTCCAACTAGCTATGAGACAAAGTATGCACTTTAATAGTAACGGATATTCTTGAACTTTTCTGTATAACAATGTACTATAATGACCACATCTGAGAGTCAATTCTTTGTTATGAGTAAATAGTATCATTGAAAATACATTCCAGGCCATAGAAACATAGATTGGAGAAACGTACCGAGCTCCAAGCCTTCTGACTACGAAAACAATTAGCATTTCTAAACTTTGGAAACATACAAGAATTAAAATAGGATAAGACCGGCTAATAGAGTAAACTCAGAGCGTCAGAAAATACAATCAGACTAAAACAGGAACTGAAGGAACTATGAAAGAGCTGAAAATTCTTGTTGTTAATAACTACGGACAATTTTGCCATCTCATTCACCGGGCTGTTCGAGACCTTGACATGGATACGAAAATAATTCCCAATACAACGCCAATTGAGGATATCCTGGCAGAAGAACCGGACGGACTGATCCTGAGTGGTGGGCCGGAAATGGATAGGGCAGGTTTATGTTTTGATTACGTCCGGGAAATCGATCTCCCTATTCTTGGAATCTGCCTCGGGCATCAGGCAATTGCCCTGGCATATGGAGGGCACGTTCATGCAGGGAAAAAAGGCGGGTATGCAGAGGTTGAGGTAGAAGTTCTCGAAGAAGATGATATTCTTCGTGGACTCGGACCCAGGACTACAGTTTGGGCTTCCCATGCAGATGAGGTTGCCATTCTGCCTGAGGGCTTTATCCATCTTGCCCGTTCTGATATATGTGAAATTGAAGCCATGCGCCACCCGACAAAACCTATTTACGGTGTCCAGTGGCATCCTGAGGTTTCCCATACCGAGAAGGGAGAAGAACTGCTTACTAATTTCCTTGAAATTTGTGAAAAATATTAAGATCGATGCTAATAATCGACATTAACAATCGATATTAACAACCGATATTAACAATCGATATTAACAATCGATATTAACAATCGATATTAACAATCGATATTAACAATCGATATTAACAATCGATGCTAATAATCGATATTAACAACCGATATTAACAACCGATATTAGTAATCGATATTAGCAATCGGTATTAACAATCGATATTAGCAATCGGTATTAACAATCGATATTAATCTCAAGAATGAAATGTCCTTTAAATTTAGAATTGTAAAAGAGAAATAAACGCAAATAAACACTATATAAAGATAAAAAAGTCTTCGGGATAAATTACATCCCGAGTCTTTTCTTCATCATTTTCTGAATATTGAATTTTCCACCCCTGAAGCCTTTTAGAGCTGTCTGCATGGTTTTGTGATATTTCAGAAGCTCCCTTACTTCTTCAGGGCTGCATCCCGAGCCTCTTGAAATCCTTTTGATCCGGGAACCGCCTATAAGCTTGGGGTCATTCATTTCCTCTTCAGTCATGGAATCCATGATTATCTTGTAATTCTTCATCTTGTCACTTGTAGCCTGGAACATCTCATCTGAGAGCTTAACGCCTCCCATTCCGCCCATTCCCAGTGGCAGCATGGACATAATCTGCTTGAGAGGGCCCATTTTGTTCATGGCTTCAAGCTGCTTGTACATATCCTTGAGGGTGAATCTCCCCTGCATCAGGGCTTCGACATTTACGTCTTCTTCGCTAAGGGTCTCTTCAGCTTTTTCCATCAGGCTTTTAAGGTCTCCCATGCCAAGAAGCCTTGAAATGAACCTGTCGGCTTCGAATTTTTCAAAATCCTCCGGCGTTTCCCCAACGCCGATAAAGGCAATAGGGGCTTTTGTTTCGGAAACGGCAGACAGGGCTCCGCCTCCTTTTGCAGTGCCGTCAAGTTTCGTTATGATAACGCCCGTAATCCCGACAGAATCATTAAATGCATGTGCCTGCTGGCTTGCCTGCTGTCCGATACCTGCATCCAGTACCATGAACTTCTGGTTTGGCTTGGCAACGGCGTTGATCTGTTCCATCTCTTCTATTAGATCGGCTTCAAGAGCATGCCGGCCTGCGGTATCCACAATTTTTACGTCGTATTTTTCCAGGGCTTTGAGCCCGTTTCTGGTAATTTCAACGGCATCGGGATTGTTTTCTTCTCCATAGAAAGCTACGTTGAGCTTCTCACAGAGAGTTTTAAGCTGGTGATATGCGCCAGGTCGGAAGGTATCTGCGGCGATAACCCCTGCTTTGAGTCCTTTTCTCTGGAAGTAGCGAGCAAGCTTTGCTGTACTGGTAGTTTTTCCGCTTCCCTGAAGCCCAACCATCATTATAATCTGCGGCTTGAGCTGAATCACAGCTCCTTTGCCGATAATTTCCATTAATTCCTGGTATACGATGCGGATTACGTGTTCCCTCGGGTTCATACCTGCAGGAGGGTCTTCTTTCATCGCACGCTCTTTGATTCTCTGGGACATTCCCATAACAAGTTTTACATTCACGTCGGCCTGGAGCAGAGCCCGCTGGATATCTTTTACTACTTCATTGACCGTACGCTCATCAATTCGCCCCGCGCCGATCAGCTTCTTGAGTGCCCCCTGTAAGGAGTCTCCAAGTTTTTCCATTACCATATGAAAGTCATCCTGCTGGTTTTTTTGAGGATAAATGAAAAGATACTCACACTTTTTTGACCTTGTGTAAGAAAGTAACCTTCCTTAATAAGCCTTGAGTTTAGTAGCTTAAAAAAGGGATAAGTAAATGGATTCTATATATGAATCGGTAACCGGCTATAAAAACATTGCCGGGTATGAAGATTTGAAAATGTGTTGTCTGAAAGATTCTTTAAAGCGTAAAACACCATAAAACCAAAAAACACCATAAAACCAAAAAACACCATAAAACCAAAAAACACCATAAAACCAAAAAACACCATAAAACCAAAAAACACCATAAAATCAAAAAACACCATAAAATCAAAAAACACCATAAAATCAAAAAACACCATCAAAAAATCTATAAATAAACTTACTATAGCGGGGGATGGATTCGAACCATCGGTCTACGGGTTATGAGCCCGTCGGGATCTCCTGGCTACCCCACCCCGCTACCGGGGAATTAAAATCTAAAAATGTGTCAAACCACAAATAAACTCAGAAAAGAGCTTTACTATAGCGGGGGATGGATTCGAACCATCGGTCTACGGGTTATGAGCCCGTCGGGATCTCCTGGCTACCCCACCCCGCTACAGGGTTTTATTTATCAGGCCACCTTGCCTGGGACAACTATCAGAACATACTAACGATCGTTTATATACTTTTCGCTTGGCCTTTTAATCTTCAGAGTTTTATCGTAGAATTTAGGCGTTTCTCTAAAGAAATTCCTCAGTTAACTGCAATTTGTCACATTTCATATTCTGCCCGTTATTTTCTCAGGCTTTTCCGGAAATATATTTGATACTTCAAACCCTAAATCATATTATGACAAGGTGCTTATTCTGCGGAGCTTATTGCGAAGTTAGTTGTGGAGTTTACTGCGAAGGCTATCCTGGAGGCCAGAAAGAGAGAGAAAAGGAAGAAGGTGCGGAAATTCTTGGATGTACACAAATCGGTACATCCTACATCTGCGAAAACTGCCTTAAAGACTTGAAACAGGCTCTTGAATCTCTTTAAAAAGATCAGCCGGAGAGAATATCCAGTACCGGATTAAAAGTTAAAAATGCCTTCTTCTTTACCGAATGGGAAAAATTTGGAAAAGGGTAGGTATTGCTGGCAACTCAGACAACCTCAACATTGAGTATAAAGTTCTCTTCCTCTCCGGTTACGTTCTCCCAGGGTCTTTTATATATTCCCGTTACTTGCTGACTGCCTTTAGATACGGCTTTAATCTCCCATAAATGGACTCCTCCCGCGCCCACAAGAGGTTGCTTTATTCCTTCAGGCTGCTCAGGTGGATAGTATTCTCCTGATATATTATTGAGCCCCTGGCTCAGATTGAGTTCCCATGAGTAACCTGTGGTTGGGTTTTCCTTAAGCCTTAGGAAAAATGTGCTTCCATTTTCAAGACTTATACTTGTTCCGTTGTCAGCTTCGGTTATTACCTGTTGTTTTGGCGACATAGAGCCGGAAGTTTCTTCAGGTACGTTATCTACAGGTAGCTCAAAGGATCCCGTTACTCCATTCACATTTACAGTGTAATTTCCTGCTTTGAGACCCCGAACTTCAAGTGGAATTGTTTCCGTAAAACTCTTTATAGCCTGCGTACAGAATGCATCTTTAGGGCGTTTTGTACTTATAGTGATATTAAAGGCATTTCCTTCGCTTTCATTCTTTATTTCGTTGATTTCAGTACATCCATCTGGGAGGTAGCCTTTCGCTATTACCTGCATCTGTACGGGAAATGACTCAAGGGTCACAATCTGTATGCTCTCTACCTTTGCAGTACCGTATATGTAATCTCCTCCAGTGGTTCCGTGACTACTGTTTGTTCCAATAATCCCCTGACTATCATTTGTTACATTTTCTGATTCGGTTTCGTTCTGTCCGTTGCCAACACAGCCGGAAAGAATAATCACAAAGGCCATAAGCAGAAACGTTGTAACTTTTGTATACTTCCAAAACTTATTATTTGTTCCTGTTTTCATTTTTCCCCTCTTTTTCTATCTACTCTTATTCTCTCTGATTCGTTTATGGAAAGATAAGTCTGTTTGGATTTAGCCTTTGCTTAAACTTCAGTTCTGTTTGCAGCTTTACAGGTCAGTTCTCTTTTTTGTTGATTTAAATTGTACTGAAAATTAGTTTAATAGTGAATTTGTCAATCAAAATAGTTCAAAAACTTCAAACTTCAATAACTCAAAAGCTTTAGATTAAATCTAATCAAAATTTTTGAATTTCAGATGTCTAAAATATTTAATTTTAGCCGTTTGAAAACTTTAATTTTAGCTTTCCAAAAACTTGATATACACTTTTAAACAAGCTTTTATAATATTATGTCTTTATAAAACTTAATATATTTGAATATAAATAGATAAAACTCAATATTAAAGTCCGATTCTTAAAAATCCCATTCTAAAGTCAACTTTTGATTTTTATCACAGTTTCATAAAAATATACTAAAACTTACACAGTTTAACTGAAAAACCAACAGCATCAGACCGTAAACTGTCTAAAATGGGACTTTAATTCACAGTCTTTGCCGCAATTGATTCTGTTGTTCAAATGCGTAAGTTCTATCTACTATGCCAACCTCATGTAACCACTAATAACAGTGTTAACTCTGTGCTTTTTGCTAGCAAGCATAGAGCTTGTACTTTCTACTTAGAGAGACAGTTTTTCTCAGCGAAAAATAATATTTTGAATTACTATTTAAGGAGGTCCCATCTTGAATTCCTGGAACACATATAAAATAAATTCAGTACGTATGTTAAAAGAAGTGATTATAGCAGATTTTTTCTTGTCTCGTCTCAAATAAAGATAGGTGGGATTTCAATTGAGAATTGCAGTTATTACACAGGGAGTTTCTAACGTTTTTGAATCCATTATTGAATCAGGACATGAGGTAGTGGGAATTGTTGAGTGCTCCCGGACAAGAGAACCTAACTCATTCCTTAAAGCTATAGGAGGGGCTTTTACAGACGTATATTATTCATTCACCTCCAGGCCTTTAAATTTAAAAAACTTCTCTAAAAAACTGAAAATTCCTTATTACTATTTAAGGAAAGGAGACAACGAAACCTTTCAAAAATGGATGAAGCATTTACAGCCCGATATTATAGTTGTGTATTCTATGTCTCATCTCTTGAAGGAGAATATATTTACTATCCCGAAACTTGGGACTATTAATCTCCATTATTCACATCTTCCAGAATACAGAGGGCCATCTCCCCTTTTCTGGGAATATTACGATTATATACTTAATCCAGGTGTCACTCTTCATTATATAAACAAAGGCGAGGATACCGGCGATATAATTTTCCAGGAAAGGATTCTTATAAGTTCAGGTGACAAGCTCGAGGAAGTTGTTAAGAAGTTATCTTTAACAGGAATAAAATTTCTTCTAAAAACAATGGATATCATTGAGAGTGGAGACGTTCCCAGAATAAAGCAGTCTTCAACTACTCCAACTGTGAGAGCCAGAAAGATTAAACCTGGTGAATATAGTGAGCTCATAAAATGGGATGATTGGGGTGTTGAAAGAGTATTTCATTTTTTAAGTGGTACTCCGAAGTATCATTACACTCTGATGAAAAAACCCAATTTGCATAAACTAGGGTTCACGATTAAAATTCTGAATAAAGAAAAATGTAATACTTCCGGATATAAAGTAGGAGAACTTTATAAGGAAAATTCAAAAAACTTTTTAGTTTGCAAAAACGGAAAAATATATGTTGATGTTATATTTTCACCTGCGAGTTTTCTTGCCCGAATTTACCCTTATATATGCTGAGCCTGCTCTTTGTAATGCAAAACAAGGTCTTCAGTCCATCTCAGGGCTGAAGGCTCGAAACCCATAATAGTTTCCTGGTCAAAAATCCCATTTGAAGTAAGAAAATCAGCAGCCATGAAGTATTCGGTCTTAACCAGCATAGCAATCTTTATCTCGTTCTTACAGATAAAAAGCCTTCTTTTCTCTCTGGCCAAATAAAGTTTCAGTTCTTCTTTGAAATCAGTTTTCAGTCTTTCACATATTTTTTCTGTTACTACAAGGGTTATTCTGGTATCGTTGTCTTTATTTGCCAGAAATATTTCAGAAAAGACCGGATGAAATATTGATGAAAAGCAGAGTATTTTTTTTGATTTTCTGATGTTATCCAGGAATACGGAAGAAGGCTCAAAAATATTATCAGGATCAGGTCTAACAAGGAAGCAGAACTTCAGTTCATTAAGCCTTTTCAGAAATGTCCTGGGTAATTCGGAGAGATCGCGATCCTGCCAATATTCCGCATTCTCCTCAATGACCTGCAGAGTATCAAGCAAAGGCTCCATCTTCTCAACCAAAATTTTTGCAAGAGGCGTTAGCCTGTACTCCCGATCTTCCTGAAAAACCAGATTTTCATCCTTCAGTTTTTTGATTTGGGGAAGCATGCCCGTCGGGTTAACATTCAGACCTTTTACTATTTCCTCTATCGGCTTACCTCCGTTTTTGAGAAGGAGCAAAAGGTCTTTTCTCTTCTGGGACATAAAAATCAGGTCTATCAAGGTTTTTTCCATCGATTTCACTTTCCGGATCATGCACTTTTGCGAAAGATTCTTTTTGTCTTTGGTTTTCAGAAAGATTTATTGAAAGAACTTGTCATTTCTACGAGAGATACCCAAAGATATTTGAAATTAACTTCAATCACGTTCTTTCTGTCTCGTCCTTTTAATCCTATAATATTCTTTTTACTCTTATCTTCTTCTTTTTACTCTTATTTTCCTTTTTTTACTCTTATCTTCTTCTTTTTACTCTTTTTCGAGTTATTCTTTGACAAGATAAGAAAACTTAAAGTCTATAATCCGGATTATATAAGTCGAATATAGAGCTTGGAAAGTGATACTTCTTATCTGATAGTATCCTGACTGCGTATCGCGATTTCCATATCATGGAGGACTTTGCATAAAATCATTCAAGTGTGTGCTTACGAATTGGGATTACATTTATAGTTTGTGCCGAAACATATCTACGGAAATCAAACGTTCTGGATATGAACCGGACGTAATTATTGCGCTTGCAAGGGGAGGCTGGTTTGCTGGGAGAGTGCTCTGCGATTTCCTGGGGCTTGATGACCTATCCAGTCTGAAAATCGAGCACTACATCGGAGACACAGCTATCGATACCGGTGAGCCTTATATTCGATATCCTCTTTCGAACAATGTGATGGAAGGAAAAAAGGTACTTATTGTAGATGATATTGTTGATACTGGAGAAAGTATGCTTAGTGCCAGGGCTTATGTGGAAAATCACAAGCCTATGGAAGTCAGAACCGCTTCATTACAATACCTGGGGAGTTCTAAAATCGACCCCGATTATATTGGCGAACGGCTTGAGGGTTGGGCCTGGATTGTTTATCCCTGGAACTTCATAGAAGATATGACAAGTATCTTGACTAAATGCATGAGAAAAGACCCTGCAAAACTCTGGAATCTTGAAGATCTTAAACACAGCCTTTACATAAACCATGATCTGGACACTATTGTCTTTGAAATCACCCAGCCAGGAAGGCTTCCAGAAGTTATGGAGGAGATGGAAAGAGTGCGCAAGGTCAATTCTGAACTAATCAATGGAAAGAAGTACTGGAGATTGTTATAAAAAACATTATTACAAATTTCTTCTTGGATGGGCTAATAATTTACGCTTCTAACTGGAAAGCGGAGGGCCCTACAACCGAAGAGAATATTTTTACTTTTGCTGGGCCGATCTATCTTTCGTTTAAATGAAGGCGTTAAGTTGTAGGCGTTATGTTGTAAGCGTTAAGTTGTAAGCGTCAAGCTGTAAAATACAAATATACATATCTATTCAGTGTATCTATATTTTAAGTACCCATAAGGATATCACTATAGCACTCTGTATATCATTTAAAATCTTGATCTAGAACACCAGATTGGTCTGAAATCCAGTACACCAAACTGATAGGATCCAGGATACATGACTGGTCTAAAATTCAGAATACCAGATTGATTTAAAAAACTGAGTACATATAGTCACTAGGCTAAATTGTAGTCACTAGGCTAAATTGTAGTCACTAGGCTAAATAATGCAATTGCCTAATGAGGTACAATGAAGTTTTTTTGTTGCAACAATTACAGGCGTGACTATAATTACATCATTTACAATAAATTAATTCATTAACATCAAATTAACCCACTATCTATTACCGGTGAATTCATGCCCCACAGATGTACCAGATGCGGAACCATTTTTGAAGACGGAGATTCTGTCATCCTGAGCGGCTGCCCAAATTGCGGTTGGAATAAATTCCTTTATGTAAAAACAGAATGTGAAGATTCGGAAAATCAGGAAAAGCTTGCTCTGGAAGGACAAAAGCTGGATCTGGAATCCTCTCTGGATGAAGTTGTCAGGAATATTGATGAGGCTCTTGCTTCTGAACGGGAAAGCGTAAAGCAGGAACCAGAAGCCGAGAGGGAAACAGATGAAGACAGAGTAGAGTCCGTAAGAATTCTTGGGCCTGGCTCCTATGAACTTAACCTGGACTCCCTTCTTGAAAGAAAAGAACTCGTTATGGCAATCCGGGAAGAAGGGTCTTATGCTCTACACCTGCCCTCGGTTTTCAGCCAGCAAAAGGAAAACAAAAAGAAAAACTAAAAGCAGAAATAACTTAGATTTTTCAAAATTTCCCGGAAATTTCTTGCCTGGGTGTTTTTGAGGAATAATTTCCGAATAATCTTATAGAACAAAGCTTAAAAGCCTGTGCTTTTAGCCTGAAGTATATGGTTAGCTTATCCTATTTTTGTTATTTTCAATTGTAAACTCTTTTTTTAATTATTCCTCATTGTACCGCAGCTTACATTTTACATTCCGATTCGTTTGTTTCTATATCTACTAGCTTTTCTTTCGAAAGATTATTCTATAAAGAGCCTAAATTTATACTAAATATTTAAACTTGTAACTTTTGTCTTTGAGCTGGGATCTTAATGAAAATCAACATTTTCTGTAAAATACTCATACTTGCAGTCTTTCTTGGACTTGTTGTTTTCTCAGGAAGTTTTCTTCTAGTTAACAACGAAGAAACTATTTCTGAATATTCCAGAAAACAGCTTGTTGAAACCGTTTCTAACGAAAGCTCAATAACGGAAGTTACAGACTTTCACGAGAATGATATTGTTCAGAAAGTAAATCTTCAGGATAACCCTGTTAATTCTCAGGATTACTGGGACGACTCTGAAACTTTTGTTGTAGATATTAAAAAGTTCAAGGAATCGGCTGAAAGTGGAAATATTAATCTTAGATTACTAGACAGAAATTTTGACATAGAATTCGATGAGGTTTCAGTTCTCAACAAGGGAGACTCGTGTCATTACTCCGGGCACGTTAAAGGGGTACCTTACAGTAGAGCCGAATTTTATGTTTATGGCGAGGTTTTTTGTGGTTCAATTGAGTTTTGCAATTTGACTTACACCATTGCGGTAACTTCAGAAGAATATAATGGAAAAACAGTTCACGCGGTATTTTTGATAAACTGGGAAAATGAAAAAAAGAAAATGGAAGGTTTATTGAATCCTCTAAGTTTCCTTCGTGGTTCAGGTTCAACAAAGAATTGGCCAGGAGTTGTTGAAAGCAATAAGCAGCTCATCCTCTAAGCAGCTCATCCTCTAGATTCATGAATGGCAACTATTATTGTTTTGTTAGCTTACACTCAAGTCCAGCTTTGTGCTTCTTACACTTCAATCCAATTTTGCTGTTATTTAAAGCTTCATATCCGAGCTTTCTTATTTTTGGTTACGAAAGAAAACAAATAACTACAGAAACATTTATATGTCATTGATGCTAACTATAGGTTACTATCATGAACATTCTCCTTTCCAGCTAGTCTTCCGGGTAAAGTTTCATGCAGGGTTTCCTGTTCTAATTTACTCAAGGCTAGATACTTATAATCAAAAAATATACAAGCACAAAATATACAATCAAAAAAGTCTGGCACTATTGCCTAATATCTCACAAATTTAGATTATTATCAGAGGAAAATAATGGACCCGGCAAAATTACTTGACATTCTGGGGAATGAAAACCGCAGGAAGATTATTCAACTTCTTGCAAACCGTCCCTGCTATGTCAGTGAGATCTCTAGCAGGTTGGGAGTAGGGCCAAAAGCCATAATAAGTCATCTAGGTCTGCTTGAGCAGGCGGGACTTATAGAATGCAGTGTGGATGAACAGAGGCGTAAGTACTTCAATATCGCAAACAACATGCGGCTTGAAGTGTCAGTATCCCCATATTCCTATACGGTAACACTCCATGATGTTACTTTTGATAGGGGGAAAAATGAAGAGGATCCTGTGGAAAAGGAGATCCCACCAGGGGAAGAATCTTCGACTTTATTTCTTAAATTAAGCAGCAGGCTTAAGGAACTCAAAAAAAGGCAAGAAGAGCTTGCGCAGATGCAGCAGCAGCTTCAGGTTGAGTACACAGAAGCTATGGACCATTGTCTTGACTCAATTGAAGAAATATCCAAGAATCCTGTAGAGTGTGAGCTCCTGTTTGAACTTCTGAAAAATGAAACCACTCTCGCTACCCTATGTTACAACCTGCGCTTGCACCCGAGTATTGTTAACGCTAACCTGATAGGCCTTACAAAGAGGGGGTTTATTGAGTATGGTATCAAAAATAACCAGTATTACTGGAAAATCCGTGAGACCGGAGTTGAGAACGAATGATTGAAGAAATTAATTTGAGAGTTGCTGAAGCTTATCATAAGGATGTAGGCAGGGGAATTGCAAGAATTGACACCCGCTTGATGCAGCAGATGGAACTTGTAAGCGGGGATATAATTGAGATCTCAGGGAAAGCTAAGACCTACGCAATTGTCTGGCCAAATGTGGAGCGTGAACAGGAAAATCGGATCCGGATTGACGGTAACCTCCGCAGTAATGCCAAAGTAGGGATTGATGATAGGGTTACAATCCAGAAAGTCCAGGCAAAACACGCCCAGAGAGTTACCCTTGCTCCTTCTCAGCCTGTAAGACTTGTTGGAGGGGCTCACTACATCCTTAGAATTATCGAGGGAAGACCTTTGAACAAAGGTCAGCAGATCAGGGTGGAAACTGTAAATAACCCTTTGACTTTCGTAGTTGCATCTACAAGACCTGCAGGACCTGTTGTTGTTACTAAAGACACTGATATAGTTATTAAGGAGAAATCAGTTGAGGAGGCCCGGGTTCCAGAAGGTATTTCTTATGAGGATATCGGTGGGCTTAAACGGGAAATTCAACTTGTCAGAGAAATGATTGAGTTGCCGTTGAGACATCCTGAACTCTTCCAGAAACTGGGGATTGAGCCCCCAAAAGGAGTGCTGCTTCACGGGCCTCCAGGCACGGGTAAAACACTGATCGCAAAGGCAGTCGCAAGTGAAACCGATGCAAATTTCATTACTATTAGCGGCCCTGAAATCGTTTCCAAGTATTATGGAGAAAGCGAGCAGAAGCTTCGTGAGATTTTCGAGGAAGCCGAAAAGGAAGCACCTTCTATTATCTTCATAGATGAGATTGATTCCATCGCTCCCAAGCGCGGCGAAGTCACAGGAGAATTGGAACGCAGGGTAGTTGCCCAGTTGCTCTCCCTTATGGACGGTCTAAAGTCCAGGGGCGAGGTAATTGTAATTGCTGCCACAAACCGCCCGAACTCAATAGATGAAGCTCTCCGCCGTGGTGGAAGATTTGACAGGGAAATAGAAATCGGAATTCCCGATCGGAACGGCAGGAAACAGATTCTTCTCATTCACACCAGAGGTATGCCTATTCAGGATGTAAGCCTTAGTGAAATTGCAGATGTAACTCATGGGTTTGTAGGCGCTGATCTGTCTTCCCTCTGTAAAGAAGCAGCAATGCATGCTCTCAGAAGGATAACTCCCGAAATCGATATCGAAGAGGAAGAAATTCCACAGGAAATTCTTGATAAACTCGTAGTCACCAGAGATGATTTCAAGGAAGCCCTGAAGAATATCGAGCCATCTGCAATGAGAGAAGTTTATGTTGAGGTTCCGCATGTAGGATGGGATGATATCGGAGGACTTGAAAATGCAAAGCAGGAACTTATTGAGGCTGTTGAGTGGCCCCTGAAGTATCCTGAACTCTTCAGCACTATCAATATAAAACCTCCCAGAGGAGTGTTACTGTTTGGGCCTCCGGGTACAGGTAAAACCTTGCTTGCAAAGGCCGTTGCAAGTGAAAGCGAAGCCAATTTCATCAGCATTAAAGGTCCAGAACTTCTCAGCAAGTATGTGGGAGAATCCGAGCGTGCGGTTAGGGAAACCTTCAGGAAAGCCAAACAGGCTGCACCGACGGTTGTCTTCTTTGACGAAATCGATTCAATTGCACCCCAAAGAAGTTCTGTTTCAGATACGCACGTGTCCGAAAGAGTTGTTAGCCAGATCCTCACTGAACTGGATGGAGTAGAGGAACTCAAGGATGTAATTATTGTTGCGGCTACAAACCGGCCTGATATGGTAGACCCTGCGCTCCTCAGGCCTGGCCGCTTTGATAGGCTCATCTATATCAAGCCACCTGATAACACAAGCAGGGAAAAGATCTTTGAGATCCATACGCAGGGAAAACCTCTTGCAGAAGATGTAAATCTCGCCGAACTTGCTGATATGACCGAAGGGTACGTAGGTGCAGACATCCAGGGTATTTGCAGGGAGGCTGCGATGCTGGCCCTGAGGGAAATCGTCACTCCAGGAGCTGGCAGAAAGGACATAGCGAAACGGGCAGGAGAAGTCCGGATTTCAAAGAAGCACTTTGAACGCGCAATCCGCCGTGTGAAGCCTACAACATCCAGGGAAAGCCTCGCGGCTTATGAACGGAGTGCTGAACTCTTTGCTAAATACGCAACTGAATTTGAAGAAGAAGCTCCCGAGTCTGAAGAACAGGAAAAAGAAATAGAACACGAAAATGTCCCGGGTTTCTTTCAGGCTCAGTAAGCCCACGTCCTTATAAGCCGGCAACTCCCGGCTTTTTATTACCAAAAACTCAGGAACTACTGAAAAGAAACAATGACTGATTTATACTGGCTGATTTGATAAACCCGCTTAATAACGAGTTATCAATGGGTAAATTAATAACGAGTTATCAATGGATAAATTAATAACGAGATATCAATGGGTAAATTAATAACGGGGTAATTATATGGAAAGAGATAGTAAAAAAAGGAGAAATTTTTTCGATGAAATCTTCGGAATTGACCCGGTTAAGGACGTGGATGAAATGTTTGAACGTCTTAGCAGGGCAATGGGTATGAGTACGGAAAATTTCGGGCAGGACCCTTTCATCTATGGATTTTCGTTAACTCAGAGGCCAGGGGAAGAACCTGAAATCCGTGAATTCGGGAATATTCCTATGTTTGAGCATACTGAGAACGAAGAACATTGTTATCTTGACACAAGAAAACCCCTGATTGATGTACTGGAAACCGAAGAGACGGTTCATGTGATTGCCGAGATTCCGGGCATTGAGAAAGAAAATATTAGATTAAACGCAACTGATTTAATACTTGACATCGAAACAATAGATGGGAATCCAAAATATTCCGAACGTGTGGAACTGCCGGTAAAGGTTGACCCCCAGAGTGCCAAAGCTACATACAAAAACGGTGTGCTGGAAGTTACCTTTAAGAGGCTGGAATCCATTTCCCGAACCTCAATAAATATTGAGTGACTTCCCGGGAATTGCACTGCAGGTGTAACAGCACGAGGAAAAGCAGAGGTAATAAAATGGTGGGCATAAGAAAAAGAAAGGATTTCTTTGAAGAGTTTGGATCTGAACTTTTTGACAACCTGGAAGAAATGATCGAAGCCCTCCTGGAAGATATGGGAGAGTCCGTCCCCTTCGTATACGGATTTTCTATCATTCGTCGCCCGGGGGAAGACCCCGAACTCCGAGAGTTTGGAAATGTTTCGGAAAGTTCTGAGGATGAAGAAAATCTATTCCCCTCCGAAATAAGAGACCCTTTAGTTGATATCTTTGAAAGTGAAGAACTAGTACACGTACTTGCAGAAATTCCGGAAATCGAAAAGGAAGATCTCCTTCTGCATGCGACTGCTCAAAATCTTGAAATCAGGATTCTTGGAGCTTCCGAATACTCTCAGGACATAGAGCTTCCTGCCCGTGTGGATCCTAAGAGTGCACAAGCCAGCTATAAAAACGGAGTACTTGAGGTTACTTTCAAGCGTTGTACTGAAGAAAGGCCCGTTGAAATCGAAATTAACTGACGCAAACGGCCTTGAAGAGTTGAGCGAGTTGAAGATCGAATTGGAGAATTAAGTGCAAAAATATACTGAAAAACGGTTTGAAAATTGTAGTTGGAAATACTTAGTCCTAAGTCCTGATAATCACACGTCGAATAGTAGTTGAAAACAGATAGTGTGCAGAACTCTCTATAGACAAAAAAATAACTTTGTTGTCAAGGCGAAGTTGAACTCTTAAACGCATGCTATTTGTATATCCTATTTATGTGCACGCTCTTTTAATAACTTTAATATTTTTTACCGCCCTATTTTATCTCTATTTCTCCCTACCTATTTTTCCCTCTCTATTTCTTCCCTCTCTATTTTTTCCCTCTCTATTTCTTCCCTTCCTATTTTTCCTCTCTATTTCTTCCCTCTTTATTTCTTCCCTCCCTCTTTCTTCCCTCCCTCTTTCTTCCCTCCCTCTTTCTTCCCTCCCTCTTTCTTCCCTCCCTCTTTCTTCCCTCCCTCTTTCTTCCCTCCCTCTTTCTTCCCTCCCTCTTTCTTCCCTCTTTATTTCTCTTCCCTTCCTATTTTTTATCTTCCTATTTTTTACCTTCACTTTACTATTTTGTGTCTTATTTTATGAGTCGCCCTTATTTTGAATTTGCAATATTATTATAGTGCGCTTTTGTAATATCTTTTCATACTCCATATCAATACCCTTTTTTTAACCTGGATATTGAGGCTTTCAACAGTAATCGATCTATTATTATGATGGTATATTATAATTTAACAAATATATATCTAATAAAATAAAACATCTCCTAAAATAGTATAAAAATGATTCGATTGATTTCAAAAAATAAAACTAAAAAATTTGTGGCTTTATGTCACAAATTTTATAATTATAGACTTTTGTATAATTAGTTGTACTTTTGGCATGAACGAAAGCAAAAAATATATACGCATGATTGCTTAACAGGGAATCTGTAGTCCCGAAATAATCAGAAGCATGTATAGTCGAGGACAAAAGCTCAAGTCATTATCTGGCTAGAGGAACTTGACTCCTCTAATCTTAAGACCGGAATCAGTCTTGTGCGTAAGGTACTGGATAACCGTGTAGTTCGAAAATGTAGAGGTCTTCTCAATAGAAAAACTCAATATTATGCGAGTAAGAAAGATAAAAGTGACAAAATATTTGTTGCCTTTTATGAGGTGATAAAATATTATCTCATAAAGCTAAGATCAAAAATATCCTATTCAAGAGCCAAAAAACATGTTAGATAAGGCTTCCCTATTGGGAAGCAGATTGAAGATCTTTCTTATAAGGCAGATATTGAATTAATCTATGGAAAAATATAGAAGGTCTTTATAAAGCTAAAAAATTCGGGGCTTTTCAGTGTTTAACATTAGTTAGTTTATTAGTCAATTTATTAGTTAATTTCCAATCATTTTGTAATCTACAGTGCTCACAATTAATGATTTTCCTTATCAATAAACAGTATACTTGTTACATTCACTTATTGATCAACTATTTTATCCCCCTAAAAAGAGCTTTTTAGGCTGTTTAGAGGGCTCAAATGTATACAGCATAGTCTACAGGCTTACTTTACTGTGAACACTATAGACTACTATAGACTAAATAGTAAAGGAGGAAAAATTTATGGGTCTAGAACCAGGAATTTTAGCTGGATTTCTTGTAATATTCCTTGCCGTACTGCTCGGCCCTTTTAAAGTCAAGATTATTGAGGAGAATCTGGAAGTATTTTTGTTCTTATGCGGAGTTGCGACAATGACAATTTCAGGTTTTGTCGAACTCCCGGGTACAGAAACAGGCTGGAGGTCGGAGATAATCAAAGAAGCTTTGACTTCACCGCTGAACTCTTTACATATTGCTGGAATTCCAATCGGCATATTTCAGGTAGTTCTTATAGTTGGTTTAATTATCTATAAATGGCATGAGCCGATTCAAAAAGCAATAGGGAAAATTGCCTCAGCGCTGTCTGTTAAGGTTCTGGCTTTCATTCTCATTGTTATTCTTGGTCTGTTTTCCAGTGTGATGTCGGCTATCCTTGCATCAATCATTCTCGTTGAGGTGGTTAATGCAATGCCTCTGTCACGAAAATCCAAAATAGATCTTACAATTATCGCATGTTTTTCAATTGGACTTGGTGCAGCGCTTACTCCTCTTGGAGAACCTCTCTCCACAATCGCTATCTCTAAATTATCCGGTGCACCTTACCATGCTCAGTTCAATTTCTTAATGAAAATGCTTGGCATGTATATCGTTCCAGGTATCTTTATTTACGGGCTTTTTGGGATGTTCGTCCTTGGAAAAGCTGGTCTGAACGACCCTGGAATGAAAGCCGAAGAATACAGCGAAACTGTAAAAGATGTCGTAATGAGGGCTGTTAAAGTCTACTTGTTTATCATGGCTCTCACATTACTGGGAGATGGTTTCAAGCCTATTATCTTTGAATATTTTGCACAAATACCTCCAGCAATACTGTACTGGGTTAACATGGTTTCTGCTATTCTTGATAATGCTACTTTAGCAGCAGCTCAAATAGGACCCACACTTACTGAAGCCCAGATAAAAGGTATCCTTATGGGACTTTTAATTGCTGGCGGAATGTTGATCCCAGGAAATATTCCAAATATTATTTCTGCAGGCAAACTGGGTATAACAAGCAAAGAATGGGCGAAGCTTGGAGTGCCTGTTGGGCTTGTCTCAATGGCTATCTATTTCGTCGTCATCTTTGTGCTGAAACTCTAAACTAAATTGCCCATAGTTAATAAGATTCAGTTTCAAAATGGTGGAGAAATTATAGATTTGATCACTGGATTTTGAAACTGAATCCTTAATTTGAGTTTTTTATATTTTTCCTGGAATATCATCCAGGCTTTAATTTCTTTTTTCTTTTAAATTAGCAGAACTTTTTCTTCGTTTTAAGAAGCCTGCAGTTCATAATCCTGCTAAAAGCTTCCCAAATGCAATAAAAACAAAGAAAAAGCTTTTGCTCTTCACCAGACACCTGATATAGCTTTTCTAAGTGTGAAATTGAGATATTGAGATCTGTTTCAAAGCGTGAAAAATGATCTTAAGCTTTAATTCTAAGGAGTCGTCACAGAACAAACTATTCACAGGTTCCGATTTGATGTCTTTATTTTCAAGAGCATTATCACCAGTTAAAAGTTAACTGTATGATAATTTTACATACTCGATTTTGTGATAATTACTAAGTGCATGTTAAAAAATATACATTGTTTTTTATTTTCTCCTATGTTTCCATATATATGCACAAAAATGACACATATTATCTCAACTCGACAGCAGTTTAAATATTCATTTTGTCTTTAAAAAAATAATATAGGACAATTAGGAAAATAAATTCTACAATTGTGTTCATTTTACAAATTATGGGTTCTGGATCTATTTGAACTAAAATTTTTGTACTTAATGTCTACTTTTATATATAAAACAATTTAACAGGTTTACTTACTAAATGAAATGGTGCGAAGCTATATGATTTATCCGAATTTTGGACCGAAAGTAATTTCTGTATATAAAAAAATGCATTATGGGTAAAGCCCATTTTCAATAAGTAAACAACCTTTATTTGTAAAAAATATAAAAATTAAATTGAATATTAAAGACTAATATATTACCAAAGAATAAATAGAGCAAGTCTTTATAAGACTAAAACATTCTAGGCTCTAACACTGTTTCACAGTAGGTTATTCAGACGTTGTGGTCTAAATATATTAAAGGAGGAAAAAAGTAATGGCTCTTGAACCAGGAATTTTAGCTGGGTTTCTTGTAATATTCTTAGCCGTGTTACTCGGCCCTTTTAAAATACACGTTATTGAGGAAAATCTGGAACCATTTCTGCTTGTGTGTGGAATAGCAGCAATGACTCTTTCAGGTTTTGTCGAAATCCCGGGTAATGAGACTGGCTGGCGAATGGAAATTATCGAAGAAGCATTTACTGCACCGCTACATGTTGGAGACATATTTGGCATTCCAATCGGCATATTCCAGATAGTGCTTGTCGTCGGCTTGATTATTTATAAATGGCATGCTCCGATTCACAAAATAATTAGAAAATTAACTGATATGCTTTCTGTAAAAGTTTTAGGTTTTCTTCTCATTGTTATTCTTGGTCTGTTTTCCAGTGTGATGTCGGCTATTCTTGCCTCAATTATTCTCGTTGAGGTAGTTAATGCAATGCCTCTATCTCGAAAGTCAAAGATAGACCTTACAATTATTGCGTGTTTCTCCATCGGCCTTGGTGCTGCACTGACCCCCCTTGGAGAACCGCTTTCAACAATTGCTATCTCAAAATTATCCGGTGCACCTTACCATGCAGACTTCATGTTCTTATTCAATATGCTGGGCAAATACATTATTCCTGGTATTCTTGCATATGGTATTATTGGAATGTTCTTCCTTGGAAAAGTTGATCCAAAAGACCAGGGAATGAAAGCATCCGAGTATAACGAGACTGTAAAAGATGTTGTAATGAGAGCTGTAAAAGTTTATGTGTTTATCATGGCTCTTACATTTCTCGGAGATGGTTTCAAACCTCTTATACTTGAATACTTCATTAAAATCCCTTCAGGTATTCTTTACTGGGTGAACATGGTTTCAGCCATCCTTGATAACGCTACCCTTGCAGCTGCTGAAATAGGACCTGCTCTTAGCGAAGTCCAGATAAAGAGTATACTTATGGGTCTCTTAATTGCAGGTGGGATGCTGATCCCGGGAAATATCCCGAACATTATCTCTGCAGGAAAACTTGGTATTAATAGTAAAGAATGGGCAAAGCTTGGATTGCCTCTTGGGCTTATCTCAATGGCTATCTACTTCGCCGTTATATTTGTGCTTGGGTTCTAAACTTAAAATCCCCATGCTCATACGTATTCAGTTCCAGAATCCAGTGAATACAAGATTGAAAATTCCAGGATTCTGGAACAGAATCTAATAAGTCCATTAATTGAAAAAAAGATTGCAATTTTCTCGTATTCTCTTCGAATCAAATGGAAAATTTCCACACGATTCGGAGAGGATCTTTTTGGCTCTTATTCCCTGAAGCATTTTATTTATTTCTTTTTCCTTTTTTCTTTTGTTTCTCAGGAACTCCCTTATTTTACTCTCTTCCTTTCCTTTTTTCTTTTGTTTCTCAGGAAATCCGTTATTTTACTCTCTCCCTTTACCTTTTTTCTTTTCGATCAAGGCTCACTCAATTTAAGTAAACAAGTTTTTATCTATGTTCCGTTACTTCCTTCAATCAGAACTATAATTCTATTTAGTATATTCTAACGTATTTTATTCTGGAGATTAACTTGTTCAGTCAGGAGGAAAACAATGCGAAGAGATTATATAGACATGGACTATAGCCCGAAGGATACTGATCTGGTATGTGAGTTCCATATAGAACCGTCAGCAGGAGTGAATTTTGAGGAAGCTGCAACCCATATGGCAGGGGAAAGCTCTATAGATTCCTGGACTGAAATCGCCACACTCAGTCCCGAACTTGCAGCCAGGCTAAAACCCCATGTTTTTTACGTAGATGAGGATGCACAGACTGTAAGGGTAGCTTACTCGGAAGAACTCTTTGAACTTGGTTCTGTCCCGCAGGTACTCAGTGCGGTTGCAGGAAATATCTTGAGTATGAAAATCGTTGACAATCTCAGACTGCAGGATATAGCTTTCCCGAAGTCAATGCTCTCCGAATTCAAAGGCCCTGGATTCGGGTTGCCAGGAATCAAGGAACTTACAGGTGTGCAGGACAGACCTCTCATAGGAACTATTGTCAAACCGAAAGTTGGATTAACCTCTGAAAAACATGCTGAGGTTGCTTACAATTCATTTGCAGGAGGCTGCGACCTTGTTAAAGATGACGAAAACCTTACGGATCAGAAATTTAACAGATTTGAAAAAAGAGCTGAACTTACCCTGAAGCTTGCAGAAAAGGCAGAATCTGAGACCGGAGAGCGTAAAATGTATCTCTGCAACATTACTGCTCCTACCTGTAAGGAAATGATCCGTCGCATGAACATTCTTAAAGACCTGGGTGCCAGCTATGCGATGATCGACATCGTACCTGTAGGCTGGACTGCACTTCAGACCTTGAGGGAAGAAGCAGAAGATGCAGGACTTGCTCTCCATGCCCATCGATGCATGCATTCAGCCTATACCAGGAACCCACGCCATGGGATAAGCATGCTTGTCGTTGCCAAGCTCTGCAGACTGGTCGGGCTTGATCAGCTTCACATCGGTACTGTAGTAGGGAAAATGCACGGAGAAAAACACGAGGTTCTATCTCTCCGTGATGAGTGTGTGTTAGACAATGTGCCTGCGGATGAAAGCCAGCACGTCCTTGCCCAGGACTGGGGAGGGTTGAAGCCCATGTTCCCGGTTGCTTCCGGAGGGCTTGCCCCTACTATGATTCCTGACCTGTACACTATCTTCGGAAGAGATGTTATTATGCAATTCGGTGGCGGAATTCACGCCCATCCAATGGGTACGGCAGCCGGAGCCACTGCTTGCAGGCAGGCACTCGAAGCAGCTCTTGAGGGAGTTAGCCTGCAGGAATATGCGAAAAACCACAGAGAACTTGAACTTGCCATCGATAAGTGGCTGAAGAAATAAGCCGGAGAAAGAACTACTGTTGAGTCAACCGCAAAATGTCGTATAAAAGCGATTGCAATTATTCGGAATTATTGAATCCTTGATGATTGACTCGACACTACAGAAAATTATAATTGAAAAGGAGTTTACCCCTGTGCAGGCAGAAAACGGAAGTAAAGTAAATACTCTGGTTTTTCGGGTTTCCGAAGAAAATTTTGATTCCGTCCTTGAAAGAGCGTCAGCGATTATCAAGCGTGGTGGGACTGTAGCCTTCCCCACGGAAACGGTCTACGGCCTTGGAGCTGACGGCCTGAACTCAGAGGCAGTCCTGAAGATTTTCGAGGCAAAAAAGCGCCCTCCGGGAAATCCCCTTAGCCTGCTTGTTCATTCAAGAGAAGATGTTGAGAAAGTGTCTATAAATATTCCCGAAAGCGCTTTCAAGCTAATGGATGCTTTCTGGCCTGGTCCTCTTACGATTATCCTGGAGAAAAATGAGATTGTCCCCGATATTACTTCAGGAAGACTAAAATCAATAGGAGTTCGCATGCCTGACCATAGAGTCCCTCTTGAATTAATAAAGAGAGCAGGCACCCCTCTTGCTGCTCCCAGTGCCAACCTGTCAGGAAAGCCCAGTCCCAGTCTTGCAGCTCATGTCATCTCGGATCTTACAGGCAGGATTGATGCAATTCTTGACGGAGGGGAGGCTGCCATAGGGCTTGAGTCAACTGTAATTGATATGACTGTTGAGCCACCTGTTGTGCTAAGGCCCGGAGCCGTAAGTCTCGAAGAGCTTGAAAGCATTATAGGAAAAGTTAAGTCCGGATACAAAAGCGGCGAATCAGGGGATAAACCGGATCTGTCGGAAAAGAAGGCAGGTCAGAAATATGGGCATTATATTCCTGATACAAAGGTTGTGCTTGTCGAAGGAGAAGGAAAATCTGTTTCGGAAAAGCTTGTCAAATTACTTGAAAGTTACAGGAGCGAAGGGCAGAAAGTTGGGCTTCTTCTCAGTGAGGAAACCAGTAAGGAGACTGCACCTTTCTTTGCTTTAAAAAACCTGAGTCCAGATGAGTGCCTTTTGCTGGGGCCCAGGGCAGATCCGGGCGTAGCTGCCAGGAAACTCTTTGAAGGGCTCAGAAAGCTGGATAAGAAAGGGCTGGATGTAATCGTGGCTGATGGGTCCTTCAGCCGTTCCGGGCTTGGGGAAGCTCTCATCAACCGGCTGAGGGAAGCGTCCTCTATGAAGATTGTTGCTTAAGCTCAATTATAATACCGTGTTTAAGCTCAATTATAATACCGTGTTTAAGCCAAGTGTAATACAGTGTTTGAGCTTAATTGTAATACCGTGTTTAAGCCAAGTGTAATACAGTGTTTGAGCTTAATTGTGATACAAAATTGAAGATTTAGTTAGTGTTTGAGAGGGAAGAACTTTGAACGCCGAGAAAAAGGAAAATCTGGAAAAAAAGCGGGCTTACAAAAAAGTCGTAGATCAGAATAAAAAAATAAACAAGATTAATCTTGTAGTGCTGGCTGTAGGCCTACTTTTAACAGTTCTGGGCCTGGAGAAGGAAGGGAGCTATCTTATCTGGGTAGGTATTTTTGTCCTTTTTATAACCTCAATTTCAAGTATTTTTGCATCTGGATCTCTTCGCAAGAGGTAAATATCAATTTTTTTTAAAGGGGCTTTCAAATGGGTGAAACGATTGCAAGTACGGAAATGCACGAATATTTTGACGAACTCGAAGCAAGACTCAAAGAGGCTATCAAGATTGCAAATGCAGCTCGAGCTCGTGGAGGTGACCCAAAGCCCGTTGTAGAAATTCCTCTTGCCAAAGATCTTGCGGATAGGGTTGAGAACCTTATAGGTGTGGAGGGAGTCGCTGCAAAGATTAGGGTGCTTGAAGAAAAAATGTCAAGAGAAGAATGTGCTCTTGAAATCGGGCGTCAGGTCGCAGAAGGAGAAGTGGGAAACTTCACAACAAAAAAGGATGCAGTTGAAGCTGCGATCCGGGTTTCCATGGCCGTCATTACAGAAGGAGTGGTTGCAGCCCCGATTGAAGGAATTAATAAGGTCGAACTGGGAAAGAATGACGATGGTTCCGAGTATATCCGAATTTTTTATTCCGGGCCTATCCGGAGTGCAGGTGGAACAGCCCAGGCTCTTTCCGTGCTCGTTGGCGATTACGTAAGGCGTGGGATAGGGATTGACCGCTATAAGCCAAGACCTGAGGAAGTAGAGCGTTATGTGGAAGAGGTCGTTCTTTATAAAAGAGTCGCAAGCTTGCAGTATATGCCCTCGGAAGACGAGATTCGCCTGATAGTCAAAAATTGCCCTGTCTGTATTGATGGAGACCCAACTGAGGAAGCTGAGGTTGAAGGGCACAGAGATCTCGAAAGAATAGGGACAAACCGCATCAGAGGGGGAATGTGCCTTGTGCTTGCCGAAGGGCTCGCCCTTAAAGCCCCCAAAGTCAAGAAACACGTTAATAAATTGCATATGGACGGATGGGACTGGCTGGATATCCTCATAGGGGGTACAAAAACCGGAGGCGATGAAGAAGATGAACAGAAAAATAAGATCAAGCCGAAGGATAAGTACATAAGAGACCTGATTGCAGGCAGGCCGGTTTTCTCCCATCCTTCAAGGCCAGGAGGGTTCAGGCTTCGCTACGGGCGTTCCAGAAATACTTCTTTTGCGGCCGCCGGTATCAATCCGGCTACTATGGTTCTGCTTGACGATTTTGTTACTAACGGGACTCAGCTTAAGGTTGAAAGGCCTGGAAAGGCTGCAGCTATGTCTGCTGTAGACTCGATAGAAGGGCCAACTGTGCGCCTTCATTCAGGAGACCTTATCCGTGTAGATGACATAAAGGAAGCTTATGAGCTTCGCTCGCAGGTCGAGGTACTAGTAGATATTGGAGAGATCCTGATTAATTACGGGGATTTCCTGGAAAACAACCATCCTCTCATGCCTTCACCTTATGTTTTCGAATGGTGGCATTATGACTATGAAGCAGCTTGCTCTGAGAAAATACCTGAAGACGAGTTGAAAGATCCATCGTCGGCTCTGGCTCTCAGGCTTGCGGAAGAATACGATGTCCCTCTACATCCGAAGTTTACGTATTTATGGCATGACATAAATCGGACTGAGTTTGAGGCTTTAAGAAAATTCGTGGCCGAGAGAGGAAATTTCTCGGTTGAAGATGGAATCCTCAGGTTACCTCTGAAAGCCTGTATGGAAAATGGTGTCAAACTCATACTTGAAAAACTCCTTGTACTTCACAGGGTAAAAGCTGACACAATCCTGATTAAAGAATCTCTTCCTTTTATTCTTTGTCTCGGGCTTGACTGCCATCTGAAAGAGAAAGCCCAGATGCCTGACACCGATGACATGGTAAATGCTGCGGCTATTTTAAGTGGATTTAAAGTTCTTCCGAGGGCTCCTTCGAGAATAGGGGCAAGAATGGGAAGACCGGAAAAAGCCAACCTGAGAAAGATGTCTCCTGCAGCTCAGGTTCTTTTTCCTATAGGTAATGCTGGAGGACTTACGCGGAATCTTGCAGCCGCTTCAAATTATTCGGCTTCCATGAATGGAAAAATAGGCGAAATTGAAGTGGAGATGGGGATCAGGGAGTGTCCTGCCTGTGGAAAAGAGACTTATTTCTGGCGCTGTGATTGCGGAGAGTATACTCGTCCCAAACTCTTCTGTCTTCGCTGTAAAATTGAGGTTCGAAACTCTGAAACCTGTCCTAAATGCGGTAGAAAGCTAACTTCTGTTGCAAATGTCAAATTGGATTTTCATTCTATTTACAGGCAGGCTTTTGAGAATGTAGGGGAAAGAGAAAAAGCGGACCTCATTAAAGGTGTAAAACGGCTAATGAACGGACAGATGACTCCTGAACCCCTGGAAAAGGGAATCCTGAGGGCAAAACATGATGTCTATATTTTTAAGGACGGGACTGTCCGCTATGACATGTCAGATATTCCTCTTACGCATATCAGGGCTGATGAAATCGGGATAACAGCAGCTAAACTCCGGGAACTTGGTTATGTGGAAGACGTTTACGGAAATCCTCTTGAAAGAGATGATCAGGTCGTCTGCCTGAAGGTCCAGGACCTTGTGATTTCTTATGACGGGGGCGAGTATATGCTGCGTACCGCACAATATGTGGATGACCTGCTTGTGAAATATTACGGGGTTGAACCCTATTACAATGCCAAAACAATTCAGGATCTTGTAGGCGTATTGCTCATAGGACTTGCTCCACACACCTCTGCAGGCGTACTGGGGCGTTTAATAGGGTTTACGAGAGCTTCAGTCGGCTATGCTCATCCTTTCTTTCATGCTTCAAAACGCAGGAACTGCGATGGAGACGAAGATTGCGTAATGCTTCTCATGGATGGAATCCTTAATTTCTCAAGGGCTTATCTCCCGGAGAAAAGGGGTGGGAAAATGGATGCTCCTCTTGTACTTACTACGAGAATCGATCCCAAAGAAGTAGACAAGGAGGCACATAATATAGATGTGCCTGCAAGATATCCTCTGGAATTTTACAGGGCTACTCAGGAGATCAAAAATCCTACAGAGCTTGAAGGTATTATGGATCTGGTGAGTAGTCGACTTGGAACTCCGGAACAATATGAGCATTTTATGTTCACACATGATACTTCTGATATTGCTGCAGGCCCTCTCAATTCTTCGTATAAGACTCTCGGAAGCATGATCGAAAAAATGGAGGCACAACTTTCCCTTGCTAATAAAATAAGGGCGGTAGATGCTCCTGATGTGGCTGAAAGGGTGCTCAAGTCTCATTTCCTTCCTGATCTCCTCGGAAATCTCCGTTCTTTTTCCAGGCAGCGGATGCGCTGTATAAAATGCGGGGAGAAGTTCAGGCGCCCTCCGCTAACTGGAGCCTGCCCTAAGTGTGGAGGTAATGTAGTACTGACCGTGCACGAAGGAGCTGTCCGTAAATATCTTGAAATTTCAAAAGAAGTTGGGGAAAGGTACGGAGTTTCTAGCTATACCCAACAGAGAATTGAACTTTTGGATAAAGATATATGTTCTCTATTCGAGAATCACAGGGTTAAGCAACTGGGACTTTCTGATTTCATGTCTGGATCTGCGCGCTGAGAATGAATAGCAAGAAATCTTAACACTTAAAATAAATTATTCTATTTGTTTGAAAGGAGGCAGGGCATTTTGAGAGTCCTAAAATACAGAAGTGTTTATTAACTAGTTCTCTAATTTTACTGTAAACAGTCTTGTCCTCCTTTCGAAAAGAGACTCTTTTTAGGTTTTGACTGTTTCTTGTAGGGATAAGTCCACTCTCTTAAAGTTGATATTTTTTTCTATATATTTTTCACGTATTTATATAATTGATACGCTATTTATATACTATCTGTTTGATTATCTGTATCTTTAACAGGGCGATTTTTTTTATACTCTCACTGCTTTTTTACTCCGATTTAGACTGGTTTTGATAATATGGTTTATATGACGAAGCGTAAGACCCCTGAGTCTTTACAGGCTGTCCGGCAATTATTGGTAATAATAAAAAAGTGCTAAAAAGAAAGCAAATAAGGCCTTTAAATAAAAAAAGAAGGAATTCTTTTATTACCGAAGTAATTGTCGGACAGCTTGTTTAGCTTAGGGATAGTTTACTTCACAGGTAGCCCAAGGGAATTAATCTGCCCTATAAGCTCGGTAAAGTTTTTAATTTCCAGTTCCAGAACTTCTTCTTTTTTCATGCCTATTGACATTTCGCCGTCTACGGAAAGAAGTTCCGGACCTCTGCGAACAAGCCTGTCCACTCCATCTCTTTTAAAGATCTCCTTAACTTCCATATCATGAACAAAAGCTCTCCCAGGGATGAAAACAGTCTCACTTACTTCAGACAGGTCCATATTTTTGAGATCTTCAATAGTAATGAGGCATCCAATGTCTTTTTTTGGAGATACAACATTCACGGAACCTCCAAGAGCTTCAAAGATTTCCCTTAGTCTTGGAGCTGCTATCTGGCCTGTAATAATGGTGGCTCTTTTTGTTGTCCTCGGAAGTTTTTCAAGGGCTTCGGGTACATTCCTTATCGCAAAAGGAGAGCCAATTAAAGGATCTTCAAGCGGAGTTCCTGTGATCCTCATAGAAGGGTGCTTTGCTGCAGAATTACGTACCAGCTCCGTGAATTCCTCAATGTTATGTGGGATTATGCCCGGAATGATTGGAGCATTATTCAGGATAAGCCCGTTTTCCGAAAAGTTTGCAAATCTCATCAGAATAGCTCCTTTTGCACCCATCGTTTCAAGGTCACTGAGAGTCTTATCAAGGACCTCTCCATCATTTACTCCCGGAATGAGCACAATTGCCCCATATACATCACAATGGGCACAGAAGTCCCGGAGAACCTGTATAGAAGCTTCGGGTTCCGGGTCTTTCATGTATTCTGCTCTTAGAACCGGATCAGTCGCAAAGACTGTAAAACTTACCTCTGTGACACCATGGTCTATGTAGAAAAGAGCGTCATCAGGCTTGCTGAAACCTTTTCCGCTTGTATACCCCAGATGTATTTGGGTCTTGAACTGAGATAAGAAAGCGACAAGATTCTTCAGTTCAGGATAACAGCTTAAATCTCCTCCTCCGCTAATAGTGAATTTTTTAATCTCTCCACTTGCGAAATAGAGTTTTCTTGAAGTTTCCTCCAGTACTACCTGAAGAGGCTTGAAACCCGAATATGATTCCTTTACACTGCGTGTGCAGTAGTCACACCCTTTCTTGAAAGGAAGACAATACTTGCAGCCCAGAGGCTGAATGTCTTTAACCTTTTTGAAATAACAGTATTTGCAAAAGCCTCTACAGTCTACCCCTGGATTTCCGCCTACATCGACAACGACTTCCATATTAAACTTTCGTATTATCAAGGTGTTAATAAATCTTTTTGGTATGACTCTATGTGTAATACAACATCTTAATAAATTTAACATCTATTCTTCGTTTTCTCGCTAACTATTTTTTATAAGTCAGCTGGTATATTTTTGACGAACTTTAAGTATATTAAAATTTTATTTTTCCATTGATGCCGCTTTTTTATATATTTTTATAAAAATAGATTACAAATTAATATATTATATTTTAAAAAAATACATAAATTAATTTATCGGAGAACACAAAAGATTTAAGTACCTTCTAAACGAATGAGATTTCATTGGGAATAGTGGACACTTAAAAACAAAGCGGTACTTGATTTATTGAGTGCAAAAGCACTCGAATAGGTGACCAATCCCAAAATGATTTTAATAAATTAAGGAGGAAATTAAAGTGTCTGACACAGTAGACATCTACGACGACAGAGGAAAACTGCTCGAGAGCAATGTCGACATTATGTCCCTTGCTCCAACAAGAAACGCAGCAATTCAAAAGATCATCATGGACACTAAGAGGTCAGTTGCAGTCAACCTCGCAGGTATTCAGGGTGCACTTGCCAGCGGCAAGATGGGCGGAAAGGGCCGTCAGATCTTAGGCCGCGGACTTAACTATGACATTGTAGGCAATGCTGATGCAATTGCAGAAAATGTTAAAAAACTCGTCCAGGTCGATGAAGGCGACGATACCAATGTCATCAAAGTCAAAGGCGGAAAGAGCCTCCTGATCCAGTCCCCAAAATCCAGGATTATTGCAGGTGCCGACTTCATGTCCGCAACAACAGTTGGTGCAGCAGCAGTCACTCAGACTATTATGGACATGTTTGGAACTGATCCTTATGATGCTCCTATCGTAAAATCAGCTGTCTGGGGAAGCTACCCACAGACAATGGATCTCATGGGCGGTCAGGTTCAGGGTATTCTCAGCATCCCCCAGAACAATGAAGGTCTTGGCTTCTCCCTCAGGAACATTATGGCCAACCACGTTGCAGCAATCTCCAACAGGAATGCAATGAACGCATCCGCTCTCTCTTCCATCTACGAGCAGTCTGGTATCTTCGAGATGGGTGGAGCAGTCGGTATGTTCGAGAGGCATCAGCTCCTCGGTCTTGCATACCAGGGTCTCAACGCCAACAACCTCTTATATGACATTGTAAAGGAAAACGGTAAGGACGGAACCATTGGAACCGTTATCGAATCTGTTGTCCGCAGGGCAATTGAAGCTGGTATTATCTCAGTTGACAAGACCGCTCCTTCTGGATACAACTTCTATAAAGCAAACGACGTTCCAAAGTGGAATGCCTGTGCAGCAGTTGGTACCCTTGCAGCCACCCTCGTGAACTGTGGTGCAGGCCGTGCAGCTCAGAACGTTTCCTCAACACTTCTCTACTTCAACGATATCCTTGAGAAGGAAACTGGTCTTCCAGGATGCGACTACGGTAAAGTAGAAGGTACCGCGGTAGGGTTCTCATTCTTCAGTCACTCCATCTATGGTGGCGGTGGGCCTGGTGTCTTCAACGGTAACCACGTCGTTACCAGACACTCCAGAGGGTTCGCAATCCCCTGTGTATGCGCAGCAGTAGCTCTTGATGCAGGTACCCAGATGTTCACAATCGAATCAACATCCGGCCTGATAGGTGACGTGTTTGGTGCAATACCAGAATTCCGCGAGCCAATTAAGGCAGTTGCAGGAGTGCTCTAAACATATAATTCAAAAGGTCTAAAGATGTCAGACTCTGCTTCAAATACGGAAGATTCTATTCAAATCGAAATTTTTCCCAGTAGAATACTGTCCCCTGAAACAGCTCAGAATCTCATTGCTGAAATCTACAAGGTGGACGGAGTAATTCGCGTCATGGTGCAGGGAAACAGACTACCCGATAAGGTGTCTGCCGGTCCCGGTACTGGGGAAAAAGTAGAACATCCACTGAGAAAGCCTATTCAGATTGGAGATCAGGTTATTGAATTGAAGATCTGTGTGGGCAGGATCAGGGTTGAACTTTCAAGCGCCGAAGCTAAAGAACAATTAAGGGAAGTGTGCGAAAAATTGCTTCCGTTCCCCTTTGAATTCAGGGAAGGACATTTCCTCAGGAAAAAGCCTACTGTAACTGACTATGCCAAACTTGGTCCTGAAGCAGACCCTAGGTTGCTTGGTATGGTAGATCCTAGAACTAAGATAGATCAGCTCATCTTTATCGAGAAACAAAAGGAGCAAGAAGAGATAAAGGACAAAGATGAGTGAAAAATATGATGATCGATCGGGAAACACAGGTAGTTGACTGCCGATGCGGTGCGGGACTTGGCAGAGGAGGAGGACTTGCCCAAAGAGGCACTCTCTCAGAAGCCGGCCGTGCTGAGGTTGTAGCTATTGCCATGAGTCCCGGCCAGAGGCATATCACAAAACCGGTATGTGAGATCACATATGGAATGAGGAAAGAAAACATTCAGGTCAGTGTGCTGGTACTCTACTCAGGCTCCGGAATCCCTGAATCAGGTATGAGAACCGGATCTTTTGTACTGAGTCCGGTAGAAGTAGCACAGATTGAAATGCACAAGCTGGCCGTGATTCACCTCGGAAATATCAAGGATCATGTGGTTAGAAAGACCAGGGAAATCCTGAGTCAGGCTAATATTCCGGCGATTGTAGTCAGCCAGATCCCGGTAGATTTTGAGGATTTTGCAGAGGCAGGGATAAAGACGAGATTAGTAATGCCAAGGGATGAAAATATTCTTACAAAAGGAATTGTGATGGATATGGTGAGTGGAGTTACACGCGGTGATTCCTGTCCCAGGGACAAGCTAAATCTTATCATTAAATACGTCAAGACTACATTAGACCAGTTAGAAGATCATAAAGGAGTTGCATGAGATGGCTTACGAAAGACAATTTTATCCAGGCGCAACATCAGTTGCCGCTAACAGAAGAAAACACATGTCTGGAAAACTTGAGAAACTCAGGGAAATTTCAGACGAAGACTTAACTGCAGTTCTCGGGCACCGCGCCCCAGGAAGCGACTATCCAAGCACCCACCCACCACTTGCAGAGATGGGAGAGCCTGCATGCTCGACCCGTGAAAATGTTGTAGCTACACCCGGTGCAGCAGCAGGAGACAGAGTAAGGTACATTCAGTTTGCTGACTCAATGTACAACGCGCCTGCAACCCCATATTTCAGATCCTATTTTGCAGCAATCAACTTCAGGGGTGTAGACCCAGGTACCCTTTCCGGTCGTCAGATCGTTGAAGCCCGTGAAAGAGATATGGAACAGTGTGCAAAGGTCCAGATGGAAACCGAAATCACTGACCATGCACTCGCAGGTGTGCGTGGTGCAACTGTGCACGGTCACTCTGTCCGTCTCCAGGAAGACGGTGTAATGTTCGACATGCTCGACAGGAGAAGACTTGAAAACGGCACCATCATCATGGACAAGGACCAGGTTGCAATTCCACTCGACAGGAAAGTAGACCTCGGCAAGCCCATGTCCAGCGAAGAAGCCGCAAAGAGAACCACCATTTACCGTGTGGACAATGTAGCCTTCAGGGACGATGCAGAAGTCGTTGAATGGGTACACAGGATATTCGATCAGAGGACAAAATTCGGTTTCCAGCCGAAATGAGGTGACCACAATGGCAGCAGACATTTTCTCAAAATTTAAAAATTCAATGGAAGTCAAGTTCGCACAGGAATTTGGTTCAAACAAGCAGACAGGTGTCGACATCACCGGCAAGACTGAAAAGTTCCTGAGGTTAGGCCCTGAGCAGGACCCCAGAAAAGTCGAAATGATTAAAGCCGGTAAAGAAATTGCTGAGAAGAGAGGTATTGCATTCTACAACCCAATGATGCACTCCGGTGCTCCCCTTGGTCAGCGTGCAATTACTCCTTACGTCATTTCTGGCACTGATATTGTTTGTGAACCTGATGACCTCCACTACGTGAACAACGCTGCAATGCAGCAGATGTGGGATGACATCAGAAGGACCTGTATTGTCGGTCTTGACATGGCTCACGAGACCCTCGAGAAGAGGCTGGGTAAGGAAGTCACTCCTGAAACCATCAACCACTATCTCGAAGTCCTTAACCACGCCATGCCCGGTGCAGCAGTGGTTCAGGAAATGATGGTCGAAACCCACCCTGCTCTTGTTGACGACTGTTACGTGAAAGTCTTCACAGGCGACGACGCCCTTGCAGACGAAATCGACAAGCAGTTCCTTATTGACATCAACAAGGAATTCTCAGAAGAACAGGCAGCTCAGATTAAGGCCTCCATCGGCAAGACTTCCTGGCAGGCAATCCACATCCCAACAATTGTCTCCAGAACAACAGACGGTGCTCAGACCTCCAGGTGGGCAGCCATGCAGATCGGTATGTCCTTCATCTCCGCATACGCAATGTGTGCCGGTGAAGCAGCCGTCGCTGACCTGTCCTTCGCTGCAAAGCACGCAGCTCTGGTCTCCATGGGTGAAATGCTCCCCGCAAGGCGTGCACGTGGACCTAACGAGCCCGGTGGACTTTCCTTCGGTCACCTGTCAGACATCATCCAGACAAGCCGCACCTCCCAGGACCCAGCAAAGATCGCTCTTGAAGTCGTCGGTGCAGGCTGTATGCTCTACGACCAGATCTGGCTCGGATCTTACATGTCCGGTGGTGTCGGATTCACACAGTATGCAACAGCTGCATACACAGATGATATCCTCGACAACAACGTGTACTATGACGTTGACTACATCAACGACAAGTACAACGGTGCTGCAAATGTCGGCAAGGACAACAAGGTAAAGGCAAGCCTCGACGTTGTAAAGGACATCGCAACCGAGTCCACACTCTACGGTATCGAGACCTACGAGAAGTTCCCGACTGCCCTTGAAGACCACTTTGGTGGTTCCCAGAGAGCAACCGTGCTCGCAGCTGCAGCCGGTGTTGCATGTGCCCTCGGTACTGCAAACGCCAACGCTGGTCTCTCCGGCTGGTACCTTTCCATGTACCTGCACAAGGAAGCATGGGGCAGACTCGGATTCTTCGGATACGACCTGCAGGACCAGTGTGGTGCCACAAACGTTCTGTCCTACCAGGGCGACGAAGGTCTCCCAGACGAACTCCGTGGTCCAAACTACCCCAACTATGCAATGAACGTCGGTCACCAGGGTGGATACGCAGGTATCGCTCAGGCAGCCCACTCAGGCCGTGGAGACGCATTCACCGTCAACCCACTCATCAAGGTCTGCTTCGCTGACGACCTCATGCCCTTCAACTTTGCAGAGCCCAGGAGAGAGTTCGGCCGCGGTGCAATCAGAGAGTTCGTGCCTGCCGGTGAGAGATCCCTCGTCATTCCAGCAGCAAAATAAACTCAATAAATTCAACAATTTAAAACAGAGTAGGCCTTCTGGCCTACTTTTTCTCTCTTTTTTCCATACTCATTTCTCGTGCGGTTATTCCAGAAAGAACTTAGAGACTATCTGAAAAGTCCCATTGCTTCAAATGTTATTTTCTCCGGCACCTCAATCGCTTTCTTTTCTCCTCTTTCCTGCCCTCTATACATGGATGTTCAGGTGGAGCGCAGTCCGTTAATGATTTCTTCCAGGAGGAGAAGTGCACCTGAAATTCCCATATATGTTTTCGGGAGAAAGTGGATGTATCCTTCTTCCGGAAGGGTGATTTCGATGCCGGCTTTGCAGCAGCCTTTTGCTTTTAAAAGCTGAAGGGTAGGGCCGTTAGCAAAGGCAATATCAGCCGATTCAAGGGAAGGGTCCCTGTCCCAGACTTCGCAAAAGCCTTTTGCCTCCAGAAACGCCCGGAGAGATTCTGCTGCTTCGGGGTCGCTTCCGGGGAGCAGTTTTACTGCAAGGGGGGCCATACCGAGGTAGGAGTAAAGCCAGTGTGTAAGGGGGAAGGCAAGGGAGCTTTCAGCCCGGATTGAAAAACTGGCTCCTTTGGGAAGCCCTGAGAATGAATGGAAGCGCGAAATCTGTCGGTAACTGGCCTGCCTGGCTTTCCGGACTTCTGCAAGGGCCGGTGTGGGATCGATATTCAGGACAGCTGCAACTTCCCTCAGCAGGCTTTCATTCGCATCAAACCCGATGGGAGCCCCAAGTGAAGAAAATACGGCAGGGGTTCCGAAGCGTTCTTTGTACCATTCCGCAATTTTCCTGCCGTATTCGGGGAAAAGGACGACATTACAGGCTGCATCGCCTGACTCCCGGATTTCTTCGAGGGAAGTTCCGGCAAGGAAAATGGCTCCGACTTCCAGGCCCAGGAAAGCAAGGAGCCGTTTCATTTCTGCAACTGATCCTTCCCAGTACTTGTGGAGCAGGGAAAGCCCTATCAGATTCACTTTTTTCGGGGAGCCCGGGCAATGGGAGGACTGGATTTTCAGGTGTTCGAGCAGGGCAAGGGCAACATTTTCAAAGCCCTGAGCTGCAGGAAGGGAAAAACCCGGGTTTTCCACCACAAAACAGCGGTCCTGCATCCCCGCCTTTTTGATTACACTTTCCAGGTCGTCTCCCACAAGGCTTGCTCCGGGGGAATTAATCACCATAAGCAAGCCTTTTTCTTTTGCGGCTATTGCTGCAAGCGCCCTTTCGAACTTTTCAAGTGAACCCCGGATGTAGTCTTCCCCGTCCAGGCAGGTGCAGGGGACCCTGGGTTGCCCGAAATAGAACTCGTCCTGGAACGCCAGAGGGTCATGGGAACTTTCCCTGGGAAACTGCCTGTCCGAGAGAAAACTGTGGTATAACTTACAGCCTGTAGGTCCGTTCAGGATCACGGCCGCGTCCCTGATCCCTTCGACCGCCAGGATAGAACCCGTAAAAGCGTCAGGGGAAAAAATCAACTTTCATCACCTCCATCGTACTTCCACCCCTCCACAACTGGCAGCCTGAGAAGTGTACTCCAGCGTTTTGCAAGTTCAAGCCCGCTCAGGAACCCTACCTGAGGGGAGAAGGGGATAGTATCGTAATGTACTCCGTCTTCGGGGACCGAAGGGGCATAATTCGAAAGGACCAGGTCCGGCATAAGGCTCCTGACATCCCTTGCCCTCTTTTCATCCGTGTAGTTCCTCTCAACCGGGAAGTCTTCGCAGGATAGGAGTTCCAGGCTTTTCTTTCCAAAAAACGAGGGCGAAACCCCAACCTTGACTATTTCCATTCCCAGGTCGCGGATCGTGTCCAGTATCCAGCCGATGTCCTCGGTGTAGCTCACCAGGAGTACGCGCTTTCCCGAGAGATGAGAGGTATATTTCCTAATCCCTGCTTTGTACACCTCTTCCTGTTCCTGCAGCAGGGAAGAGAGATCCTTTCCAGGAAGCAGGCGTGCTGCCAGGGCTTTTACCCAGAGGGAACTTTCCCGGAAACCCACAGGAAAGGGAAGCTCAAAAAATTCAAGCCCGAAACGCCCGGAAAGGTATGCCTGCAAGTCCCTGGTCTCGGGGTCGTCGCAGGCTATCAGGTTGATTTCCGCTTTTTTAAAAGAGCGAATGGAAATGGTGTCTGCCCTTTTTAAAAACCTGCAGTTGACCCTGTACCCCATCCTTTTGAGCAGCCCTTCTATCGTATGGAAGTGTTCCTCTTCCCTCAGGGAAAAACTCTTTTCTCCAATAATATTGACCAGGCCTTTTTCGGGCTTTACGGAAGGGTCAATCAGGTCAGCAACCCGTTTGTATCCCTCAAGTAGTCCGGTCGAAAAGTCTCCCGTAAGTACCCCTTCCACAGGGACCGGAATGACCCTTGCTCCGGGAAAACGGATTCTGGCTCTTGAAGCTGCCTCCTTTATATCGTCTCCTATGATCCCTCCTGGACAGGTGTTCACCACAAAGACCGTTTTCCAGCCTGCTGAAAGGGCTTCTTCGATTTTACTCTCAAGCTTTTCAAGTCCCCCAAATATTACATCTTTCTCCTCCATATCTGTCGTCAGGAGTCCAGGGATCTGCTTTACCTCACCTGCATTTATTCCGCCTCCCCTTAAAAACGAGCAGGCAAGGGCATCGGCTGTGATATGGGTGCAGCTCCTCGGCCCGTGCAGAACCGTGGCGGCATCATTAACCTGAAAAGTCGCAGTTACAGCCCCTGAAAAAGCACAGCCGTAAAGGGGTGGCCTGGAGGGAAGGGCATTAGGAGACAGTGTAGACACTTCTTCGGGGGTTCCTGTAGACTTTGTTTCGGGAATTCCGGAGGGGGTTTTTGTGGAACGTACGTTTCCCTGGTCGAGGGAATAAGGCTCTGTACCGGTTTTTTCATCGGGTACAGGACCCGTGCCGAATGGCTTTATGCGGGCAGGTTCTCTTTTTCCCAGCACCAGGGCTTCAAGCTCAAGGTCACCGAGGGGGTTGGCAGGGTGGAGCAGGCTCCGGTCTTTTTCCAGGGTTTCAACATACGCGGCCAGCTCCCTGAATATACATGCAGGAGCAGAGGCAGGAAAAACTTCGGCCAGGGTTTTTCCGGCTTTTTCAGCCTGAGAAAAGACCTCATCCCTGGGGATGGAGGCAAGCACAGGCAGCCCTACCGCCCGGGCAAAGGCAAAGACCCTTTCTTCTTCAGCAAAAAGCCCTCGCCTGTTGAAGATGATGCCTGCAACCCTGGGGGCTGCATCCTCAAAATTCCTGATCCCCCGGAGGATGTTGTTAGCTGCATACAGGGCCATATATTCCCCGGAGGTCACCAGAAAAACCGCATCAGCATATTCTTTCCTGAGGGGAACTGCAAACCCGCCGCAGACCACGTCCCCGAGCACGTCATAGAGGACGACGTCAAAGGAAGAAGCCCTGAGCCCCAGGCGTTTTAAGACCTCAAAACTGCTCAGAATCCCCCGACCCGCACAGCCAATCCCGGGTTTTGGGCCCCCTGCTTCCACGCAGGCAGTACCTCCGTAGCCTTCAAAGACCAGAGCTTCAAGCTGCTGCGCTTCCAAAGGAGTTTCGCGCATATAGTCCAGCACTGTGGGTATGCCAGCCCCTCCGAGAAGCAGGCGGGTGGAATCATGTTTAGGGTCGCAGCCGACCTGCAGAACCCGCTTTTTCAAATCGGCAAGGGCAGCCGAGAGGTTTGCAGAAACCGTGGACTTGCCTATGCCTCCCTTCCCATAGAGGGCAATCTGGATCACTTTTTTTCCTCCTTATGACTTCCTGAACTTAAAAGAGCAAAAACATGGGAAAAGAGAAATTGTTTTCCCTGTTTTGGTGGTCATACCTGAATTATCACTTATTAGTATGTAATTAATGATATGTTTGGTAATCATGCCGGAATTATCACTTACTGGTATATAATCAAAGTTGTGCTGGTGTTTTCGCTACAAGCAACGGGGGTATGTCTGCGTTATCGCTTCAAATTCAGTTAAAGTTTACATTTCGACCCCCCTCTCAAAAATAAGGTGATTTTTGTAACAACTGGCCAAACTTATTGAACCAGATATGAGCACATGCTCAACAAAATCAATGATTTTAACTTGAATCCCACAATGTTCAAAAAAACAGTTTAAATTTGGAAAACAAATTAAAAATTTAGGCATATATAAAGAGAAATAGAAAAGTATACGTAATTAATATGGAAGCAAGAGCAAAATTAGTAATAAACTGTGTGAATAAAAAAATTAAGTTGTGTTTTTTTGGAGGGGGTCGAAATGTAAATTAAAGGAGATATAATTCTCTTTCAAATCACGACAACGTTTTTGCCTAATTTACCTGCAGCTTCCACAAATTCTGTTGTATCCACACCAGGAAATGTATCTATAATACAAATATCAAATTTTTTATCTAAATAATTCGCTAATTCTCTTACGTCCATATTATAAACTTCAAACCTGTCTCCGAATGCTATTAATTCATCTTCACTGCCTGAAAGTTTGACTGGAAATCCATTAGCTTCCAAATTAACCAAAGTAGTTTCTATTGCAGGGTTCCATATATCATTAAAAACAACCTTTCGTGCACCTGCTTTAAGGCATGCGATTCCTAAAGTACCAGGGCCACATGTACAATCAAGAACAGTCGGCTTATCATAATCTTTCAAGGCTTTTTCAAGTATCTCTATTTTGGGCGATTTTACCTGTGGGAACTCGATGTGAATTTCACGCTGATATTTGTATGTTCCTAAAGCACCGTAAGGAGTCTGTACAATATCACATCTCAGATCGCATCCGGCAAGAAGTTCATATACATGAGGGTTAGAATCAGAATCTTTTACGCCCACAGTTTTTCTTATATCTCCCTTTAAAACTCCTCTAACTTCCTCAACTTCCTTTATAATTCTTTCAGCACATCTTTTATCCACTTCATTAGATAATATTACTAAACAACCCTTGGGCAAATAGGGAACAGTATCAGTTGGATAGCCAGGAGTCACAAGAGGAACACATGAGTTCCTTAAATTGGCTTTTTTATCTTTTATTCCTTCATCGATCATTATTTTTAGCACGTGAGCCATTACAATATCAAGTTGCCTCTTCCCACATCTACAACTTCCAAAATAGTTATCTATTTCATCTAAATTAATCTGTTCTGCTAGAGGCGAGAATTTCTTTATTTTTTCGGTTTTGCAATCTTTGCATGGTTTGTAGAATAATTCAATGTCTTTTAGCGCTTCCGAAATAGGCTTTATGCATCTATCTCCACACCTACACCTCATTTCCATATACTAAAATATAGAATATTTTGTATAAGTACTATGTTATTTTTTATCAATTCTGTATTTCATTTCAGATTCACTTAAAAATAACCAATTTTTTGACCTCTCGGAGGTTATCAAAAAAGAAAACATTACAAGAAAACATTACAAGAAAACAGTAAAAACAGTAAAAAAACATTACAAAAAAACAGTAAAAACAGTAAAAAAACATTAACAAGAAAACATCAAAAAAACATTAACAAGAAAACATTACAAGAAAACATTAACAAGAAAACATTGAAAATATGAGGATACCTTTCACGATAGGTTATCAAACTCATATTAAATCTACATCTGGTCTTCATTTGATATTCTTCTAATCTGCTAATCTGCAAACCTGCACTTAGAAATCTGTACTTTCAACTTATTCTTCCGAGCCTTCCTCTATTTTTGCTCCAAGGCTGCGCATATCTTTAAAGAAGTCAGGGTAAGAAATCGATACAGACTCTGTTGTGTCAATTGTTGTATTTCCTGCAACTATTCCTGCTATTGAAAGAGCCATAACTATTCTGTGGTCATCCCAGCCATGCACTGATGCTCCACGCAGTTTTCCGCCGGTAATGGTCAGGCTGTCTCTTTCCTCTTTAAGGTCTACCCCTAGCTTCGGAAGTTCGGTTGCGAGGGCTCGCAGGCGGTCCGTTTCCTTATATCGGACATGTTCGGCATTTACAATCCTGCTAGTCCCTTCGGCAACTGCAGCCAGAACAGCAACAGTAGGGACAAGGTCAGGAGTTGCTCCGGCGTCAAAAGTTGTAGCTTTTAATTGTCTTCCTCCTCTGACGGTCACATTGCCTGCTTCTTTATCCCAGGTAATATCTGCTCCCATCTGTCTCAGGATTTCAATGATTACCTTATCCCCCTGTTTTGAGGGAAAGAGGTTCTTGACTGTAACCTCAGACCCACTCGTCATAGCTGCGGCTGCAAGGAGGTAGGATGCAGAGGAAAAGTCGCCGGGAACAGTATAATCTTTGAAATCATACTTCTGTTTTCCCGGGATTATGAATCTGGTGCCATTACTGTCATCGACATGAACTTTAATGCCTGCCAGTTCAAGCATTTCAAGGGTTACATCCACATAAGGTCTGGACTTAAGTTTTCCTGTAATAGAAAGAGTGGTACTGTTTTCGGCAAGCGGGCAGGTTATTAGAAGGGCTGAGATAAACTGGGAACTGATAGAGCCGTCAATGCTCGCATCCTGTCCCTTAAGTCCGCCTTTTACGACAAGTGGAGCTCTCTCGTTTCCTCGAGTGGAACAGGCTTTTACTCCCAATTGATTGAGAACTTCAAGAAGAGGGCCGTTTGGCCGGGTACGAAGAGAGGCGTCTCCGGTTAGCACTGTAATTCCATCAGTAAGTGCTGCTACTGCGGTCATAAAGCGAAGAGTTGTCCCTGAATTTGCAGCATCAATTACATCGTCCGGGACATTGGGTTTCCCATTAATTCCGTGGATAATAAGCCTGTCTTCTTCCCTCTCAACCGAGGCCCCAAACATCTCGGAAGCCCGGACTGTGGCAAGTGTATCGGCCGAAATCAGGGGACGCCTGACGGTTGATTCTTTTGAAAGAGCTGCCAGGGTTACAGCCCTGTGAGTGTAGCTCTTTGAAGGTGGGGCAAAGACTTCCCCTTTGATCGAGGATTTGTCAATAGAAACACGCATATGTACCAGATCTCTTCTATTTCTTATTTGGTTTTTTCATGAGATTCAGGTGCTTACTTCTAGCTTCTGAATAACCTTTTTACAACGCTGCTAATAACTTGAACAGAATTGAATATTTTGAATATGATTTAAAGTCGGTTTAGAACTCAATTTAAAACTCAGTTTAAAGCTCAATTTAGAATTCAGTTTAAAGCTCAATTTGGAACTCAGTTTAAAGTTCAATTTAAAACTTAGTTTAAAGCTCAATTTAGAACTCAGTTAACCCCTTTTACGATATTTTCTGCCATATCCCAGTCATGATCATAAATATGTGCTGAGATACTGATAGTTGTAATCGTTCCGGGTTTTGTTCCTACCCTATCAGCCACGTACTCCAGGAGTTTCGAGAGCCCGTAAAGGTTTGCCGGATAGGCTCCCCCAAAGTCGTGGCTTCTGAAGAGAGTTGTGAGGTGTATCTTTCCATCTCTTATTTTAAAGTCGTCGAGCATCATGCAGGGAACTTCATTAACTTTTGTATCTACAGGAGGAATCCAGGTAACTGCGATTGCTCGTCTGGAAGTAGGATTTTGCTGTAGCTTTTCGATCACATAATCTATTTGATCTACTTTTCCATGCCAGTTCCTAAGGCGCTGTCCGTATGTGTATTCAAAGTCCTGTGTATTTTCTCCTGAGATCAGTTGTTTTGCATACTCTTCAAGCCTTTCTTCATTCCAGGCAGTCTCATGCGGGATTCTGTCAGTGTAGGGGTCTTCAATTATGATCATCAAATCCATAAATTCCCTGATCTGGCTTCCTCTTTCATCTGTAATAACCTGTCCGTGATTCTGGATGATGTTAAGCCCGCGGTACCATGCATCAGAGATAGTTTTTGCTCTGATAATCCTGCCAATTTCGAATCTGTCTTCCATTGAAAATTCCCCGATAAAATCAGAATAGGGTGTGCACAATTGATATCCTGATCCGAAATATCTCAAATCCAGCGCTTTGATCAATGTCTCTAATTTTTGGGATTTTTCGGACAACATTTTCCCATAGCTAAATATGGCACAATATTCTACATAGGTAGTTATTTATTCTTTTTTCTTTATTCACCACTTTCTTTTATAAGTGCTTTCTCCAAGATCTAATTCAAAATCTCACTGTGTATATTGATAGCATATATCATACCAGATTTAAAAAAATTCCGGGTAAAAAAGGATATGGAAATTCCGGGTAAATAAAGGACATGGAAATTCCAGGCAAATAAAGGACATGGAAATTCCGGGTAAATAAAGGACATGGAAATTCCGGGTAAATAAAGGACATGGAAATTCCGGGTAAATAAAGGACATGGAAATTCCGGGTAAATAAAGGACATGGAAATTCCGGGTAAATAAAGGACATGGAAATTCCGGACAAAAAATATGGAAATGAGAGTAAATAAAATCTAAAGAAAAAAAGCAGTTGGATATAAACTGAATTAAAATCCGGATAAAACAAAATCTGAATAACAGGATCAAGATTAAAAACCTGGAAAACTAAAGAAAAAAAGTATGAATAAAAGAATTAAAAAATAAAGATCTGAGAAATATTCTCAGAACCTCATCGCTTTAAGACGCCTTACCCTTTCATCGGTTGCTGGGTGAGTGCTAAAGAGAGACTGAATTGCTCCTCCTTTTAATGGATTGACAATAAACATATGGGCGCTGCTTTCTTGTGCCTGCACGTCTGAAACTCTCGGACTGTAGTGAGAGTTCCCATATTCGAGTTTTTCAAGGGCACTGGCAAGAGCCCAGGGTTTTCTGGATATGCTGGCTCCTTCCGCATCGGCTGCATATTCTCTTGACCTTGAGATTGCAAGCTGAATCAAAGTTGCAGCAATAGGCGCTACAAAGATCATTACAATGAGGCCTATGATTCCTCCGTTGTCATCATCCCTGCCGCCCAAGCCACCGAAAATTGCAGCTATCTGTGCCCAGTGGGCAAGCATTGTGACAACACCTGCAAGGGTTGCAGCTATAGCACTTATCAGGGTATCCCTGTTCTTCACATGTGCGAGCTCGTGTGCCAGCACACCTTCCATTTCTTCATAAGAGAGTAGATGAAGAATTCCGGTTGTAGCAGCCACAGCCGCATGCTCTGGGTTTCTCCCGGTTGCAAAGGCGTTTGGCATTCCGGACTCTACGATATACACTTTAGGCTTTGGGATTCCTGCTTTCATGGCCAGTCCATCGACGATCTTGTGCAGGTTTGGAGCTTCCGCAGGTGAAACTTCCTTTGCCCTGTACATTTTGAGTACGATTTTGTCGCTGTACCAGTAACTTCCAAGATTCATAATTATTGCAAGCAGGAATGCGATAATCATTCCGCCCGTACCCCAGTGGCTTCCTATCAGAACCATGAGGCCTGTAAGGGTGGCAAGCAAAATTGTAGTTTTAAGCATGTTCTTCATGACTTCTCACACGACGTCCTCCCAGGCTAATGTCTGGGTTTTCGGTCTTTGATTCTTGTTTCTGGACTTATTTTTATAAATTAAGCAGATTAGAATCAGTTTTATATCACCTGAATACAGATATATATTTATTCTCCTGCAAGCGCAGGTTATCACATTTGTGTTATTTCGATTTCCTTATTTATCCTGAATCAATTTAAAATTCTCCTAAAAGGCAACTTAATCTTCAAATTGGGAAATCTCATTCAAGAAATTATATTTTCCTCTGGAATCTCCCCCTCTCAAAGCTTACATCAATAACTAATATCTCTTTTTTGATATATTTACATTTGCATGTTTCAAATATTTAGTTTGAAATCAAACTATTATTGTGACTTCAAGTATATGTATCTATTGAAGAACTGTTTTCAAAACTCAAAATTATTTCTTTGAATCCCATATTCCGAATAATTAATTGTTTTTTGATCACAAAAATAGTTTTGAAACTGTATCTATTTACGTGGCCCTTATTCAATTTCAAAAATTGCTTCTCCTCAAAATATCGCTTTCCAGTAAAACACCGTAAAATCCAAACCTTTATACCTTTTCCTTTCCCAAAAACTCCTCATGTCCTCTTCAGGCATCACGCTTCCTCTCAAAACGGAACATTCTATTAAAGACCGTCTCTACTGGAATTTCTTAAACGTGATACCTTTCCTGATCGGTTCAATAGGGATCGCCAGAGATTCGCTCAAGTGGATAGCGGTTTACATAGGAATAGCCCTTTTTTTCTTCCTGGTTATAGAACTCCGATTCGCATGTACTCATTGTTTTTACTATATCCGGAGTAAAGGCTGCGTAAAGTGCATGATGCTTCCTGGAGTACCAAAACTTTTTAAAGATCGTCCCGGACCTCACAGCCGTTTTGAAAAGATTATTACTGTTCTTGGGGCTTTGTCCGTGTTTCTTTTTCCGGTTTACTGGCTTATCAGTGACCCTCTACTTCTGGGAGCTTATATTGTTGCCTGGATACTGTTTTTTCTGACAGCCCATCGGTATGAATGTGTAAGATGCATTAACTTTGAGTGTCCTGTGAATCGGGTGCCGGATAAAATCAAAAAAGATTTTAAAAAGAGAGGTAACCTCTCAGATAACTTTGATCTCTCTGGCAATGTATTTCGGGTATCAGGCTCAAATAGATGCGTTTCCCTTAAAATAAAACATGAATTTAAGGACTTTCTCTACTGGTACTTCGTAACGCTGATTCTTCTATTTTCGGCGGGACTTGCAATTGGTATTTACTCAACAGGGTGGGTACTTGCCTATCTTTTCTTAGTCTTCTTTCACTTTTATGTCCTGGAACAGCGTTTTTTCTGCACCCATTGCCCTTACTATGCAATGAGTGAGAAAAAAGTGAGATGCATGATGAATTGGGGTTGGCCGAAACATTTCAGGCCCAGGCCGTATCCTCCAGGAAAATTCGATCTCGCCATTACCAGTCTTGGGTTCATGGCCGTGATTATCTTTCCGCTTCCCTGGCTTTTGAAAGAACCGTTTCTATTGGGTGCTTACCTGGTTTCTATTTCGATTTTCTTGCTAACGATATGGAGGTATGAGTGCTGCCGCTGTATCTATTTTGGATGTCCTTTTAACAGGGTTTCGGCTGAAGTGAAGAATGAATTCGAGAGGATAAGAGAGTTGAGTGTGAGTTTGAAGAATATTAAATTGTAAGGTTGAGGAAGAAGGTCAGATAGCAAGTTTAGAAAATTCTTTGTTAATAATAATGGACTTGAGCCAGGTTTCTCCGGATAGCGCGTCTGTACTTTACTGCAGGGTAACCGAAAATGACCACTATTCCCGGTTGGTTTCGGATATTGATTCCGTACTTTTCTTTTACTTCCTTGCCCCCACTTTTCAGCATTGGACCAATGGTTCCTATCATGCAGCTTCCAAGGCCCAGGGTTTCGGCAGCAAGCATTGCATAGGTGGCTGTGATAAGTGGATCTGCGGGATCAGCATAAGGAGAAACATGGAAGTACATCGCAAGGGGTGCTTCGTAGAGCAGGTAATCAGTGTTTTCTTTTCTCATTTCTTCAAAGGCTTCAATAGCCGGATACATGAATTTGTCAACAACTTCATACTCTTCTCTCTTCATGAAAGGCCGCATCAGGAGAAGTACGGGTTTCGAAAATATCCATTTCTGGCTTTTTATAAGCTTTAACATGTCATCGGAAAATTCCCTTACTTTTTCTTTTCCTTTTATAACCAGGACCTCAACATCTGAAGGTGGAATTCCCATGGGCGCCGTGCTTGCTGCTGCCAGGATCTTGTCTATTTTTTCCTGTTCAACTCCTCTATCCTCGAATTCCCGGACGCTGCGCCTGGCAAGCATGAGAGCCATAAGTTCCTCGTACCCTGCGCGGGTCTCTTCCACTGGAATATCCATAAAGGAAGTCTGGGTTATGTCTCTTCCTTCAACCGCAATGGCTCCTGTTGGGCAAACTGCAACACAGTGCCCACAGCCGATGCAGCCGAAATAGCGGGTTTGGTCGATCTTTACTTTGTTATTTTCAAGGTAGAGAGGGGCTCCTTTGCAGACTTTAACACAGAGGCCGCAGGCCTTACATTTTTCATAATCTATCCTGATAGTTGCGGTTTCAGAGTACCTGGCTGTAGGGATGGCCATATATTTTTTTCTGAACAACTGTTATAAAAATCTTTGGTTAAATGAAGTTGACTGGAAATGAAAGTTTTTTCCCGTCGGTCTGGATGTCTACTTCAAGGATTTGGGAAATATGTTAGTTGCATAACGTGTGAAACCTTTTTTAAATTAACTTCTCCAGTCTATGGGATATCTATTTATACTATAACACGGTAATTTACTTCCGTAGTTCAAGTGTCAAATCCTGGACTACCACAAAATAAATGGAGTTTCAGAAATGAAAGACGCAACCCTTAAGACTTCTTCCAAACCCGTTTTGCATGGGTTTTTGTTAAGTAACGGAATGTTTATCACACCAGCGGAAATGAAAATTATGGAAAGCCTTGGGGTTGTCCGGTCAACAAAAATCTGAATTCCATAAATAAACCCAGAAATAAACCGGAAAAAGACATATGTTTGGACAGGCCAAATAACTTTTCGGAAACAATCTGTAATAATGCCTTAAAAAGTTTTGATTCCCTCAGTAACTCTACAAAAGTCTCGATCTGTTAAGTAATGTAAAGATTCAAAAAACCTCAGAAGAACACCCTTTGAAAACCAAACAAAAGTGACTCCCATAAATCAGCGAAACCTCCAATCCCTGCACAAGTCTATAAAAAGCTGGAGAAGTTGTAAATAATATTGATTTCCTCCATAAGCTAATTCACTCAAAAAACGTGGACTCTTAGTCAACGAGACCAGAAAAACGGATTGAATAATTTACTGATAGATCCTATTTGCCTGTTCTCTTCTGTCCTTTCCGGTTGAAGTTTTTCACTATCTACTTTTATCGATTTCTCTTTAGCAATCTCTCTTTAGTAATCTCTCTTTAGTAATCTCTCTTTAGTAATCTCTCTTTAGTAATCTTTCTTTTGCAATGTTTCCTTATTCGGAGAATCATATAAGTTTTAAGTTTACATGGTTCCTGTGTGTACTTCGCCTGTAAAACCTTGTTTGTGGTCTTTCAAATTTTTTTCAGGTTTTATTGCGCCTCCAATCTAACACTATGAAATGGAGTAACTTTATGAAGTAAAATAACTTATAATTCGTGCAAGGAAAGAGTGAAAACCATGAAAGTTGCCTGCATCCAGATGAATATCTCCCTTTGTTCAAAAAAGGAAAACCTTGAGCGTGCCCTCTCCCTGGCAGAAGAAGCGGTTTCGAAAGAAGCTGAACTGCTTGCATTTCCGGAAGTCTTCTCCACCGGTTTTTGTTATGACCACATAGCTGAGCTAGCTGAAACTGCTTCCGGTCCTACTATTGGAGCCTTATGTGATTTTTCAAAGGAATATGATTGTATCCTTGCAGGGTCGATGATAGAACAGAGAGTAGGCTCAGAATTCAGTAATGAAATGAATATTCCTCCTCAGTTCAACCTGGGGTTCTGCATTGAGTCCGGAAAGCTAGCTGGCATCCACCGAAAAACCCAGCTTTATGGTCTTGAAAAAGAATATTTTGCACTTGGAGAAGATATACATCCTATTCGGCTGAAAAAGTATGGTCTCTCCATGGGGCTTATGGTATGTAACGAAATCCGGTATCCGGAAGTTTCCCGAAAACTTGCCCTTGAAGGAGCGGATTTTCTGGTTTCAGCTTCTGACATGCCTGATTTTTATATCTATCCCTGGCGCATTATGTCCCTTTCTCGAGCAATTGAAAACCAACTGCTACATATCGCCTGTAACAGAGCGGGAAATGATAGGTTTTCAACTTATCCAGGCAGATCTTTTATTGCCGATGGATGGGGCCGGGTTCTGGCAGAAGCCGGAAAGGAAGAGTGTGCTCTAATCGGGGAAATCGATCTCGAAGAGTTAAAAGAGATCAGACAAACTGGTTCCATCATAGAGGATCGGAGACCTGAGATTTATTAATTCAGGATTGAGTTAATACACATTTAGAAGACCCTTTTTGAAGAATAAATCCTGAATTAGGGTTAGAATTAGGGTTAGAACGAGGATTTGAATGAGGATTTGAATGAGGATTTGAATGAGGATTAGAAGAGCTCAGGTTATGAAATCAACTGAATACTTTATCAAGAAACGTAAGATTAGTTAAAATGTAATAAAAAGGTGAACCCTGTAGGGTTACCCTTTCAGTTCTTTAATTATCAGTTCGCGTGCAGTTTTTGCGTCTGCCGTACCTTTTGTCTTTTTCATGACCTGTCCCACAAGGAAGTTCAGTGATTTCTCCGTGCCTCCAAGATAGTCCTGTACTGCAGCTTCGTTTTCGGCGATTGTTTCGGCAATTGCTTTAGTCACCAGGTTGTCTTCAGCTTTGAAAAGACCTTTTTCTTCGATAATCTGGGACGGGGTCTTTTCCTCCACAGTGTCCAGCATAGTTCGAATGACTTCAACGGCAGCCCGATCACTGATTTTACCTTCGGCAAAAATATTGACCAGTTCTACCATAGCCGAAACCTTGATAGAATTCTTTATCTCCGGGTCTTTTGCATGGATAAAACCTATTCTCTCCCCGTCATAAGAAGAGATTACAAGGTCACGGTAATTTAATTCCCCAAGGAAGACATCAGCCGTCCAGGTAGCTGCAATCTTCGAGTCCACTCCTTTTGCACAGACGCCTTCATAGAAGTCAGCAAGCATAATCTTTGATGTAAGAGACTTTGCATGCATATCTGTAATTCCGTACTGATCTATGAAACGAGCACGTTTTGCATCCGGAAGTTCAGGGAGAGTTTCCTTAATTTCAGGGATCCAATCGGTAATGCGCATAGGCATAAGGTCAGGTTCTCGGAAGTAACGATAGTCCTCAGCTTCCTCTTTTGTCCTCATTGAGAGCGTTACACCTCTACCTTCATCGAAGTGGCGAGTCTCCTGTGAGATTTTTCCTCCACGACGGATTACATTCTTCTGTCGCATAATCTCATAGAGAAGAGCTTTTTCAACTCCTTTATGCGAGGAGATGTTCTTAACCTCAACACGGGTACCCCAGTGGACTGAAACGTTTGCATCCACACGCATTGCTCCTTCAAGATTGCCGTCAAAAACATCCAGATACTCAAGGATATTCCTAAACTTATCAAGGAACCTTCTAGCTTCTTTGGGGCTGCGCATATCAGGTTCTGTAACAGTCTCAATCAGAGGCACGCCTGATCTGTTATAATCGATAAGGACACCTTTTGACTTCTCTATACTTCCGATGTGCACAAGTTTGCCGGGATCTTCTTCCATATGGGCTCTTGTGATCCCTACTGTATATTCTCCGTCTTCTCCTTCAATTACGACTTTTCCATTGCTTACGATTGGAAAATCATACTGCGTGATCTGGTAACCTTTGGGAAGATCAGGGTAGAAATAGTTCTTTCTGTGGAACTGTGTCTCTTCTGCAATCTCTCCTTCAAGGGCAAGCCCTACTTTAATTGCGGCTTCAACTGTTTTTTTGTTCAGAACCGGAAGTGTTCCCGGAAGGCCCAGACAGATTGGACAGGTGTGAGTGTTTGGGGCTGCATTATGATAGTCTGTAGAGCAACCGCAAAACATCTTGGTCTTAAGTTTATTAAGCTGGATATGGATCTCAAGCCCGATTCTTACTCCGTCAGGATTTTGATAGACCATTTATGCCACCTCCGGAGGTCTCTTTGTGTGATAATCAGTATTTTGCTCGAAAGTATATGCTGCACGCAGCACAGCAGGCTCGTCAAATGGCTTGCCCATTATCTGAAGCCCTATTGGGAGGCCGTCAGTGAAACCGCAGGGCACTGAAAGTGAAGGTACTCCTGCAAGATTGATCGGGCAGGTATTCACGTCAGAAAGGTAGAGAGTAAGCGGGTCTTCAATCTTTTCTCCTATCTTAAAAGCAGGGTTTGGCATAGTTGGAGCCATAAGCACATCAACTTTTGAAAGAGCCTTGTCAAAGTCCTGCTTCACAAGAGTTCTGACTTTCAGGGCTTTTAAATAATACTTGTCATGATAGCCTGCTGAAAGGGCATAGGTTCCAAGGAGAATTCTTCTTTTCACTTCTGTCCCAAAACCCTCAGCTCTTGTTTTTGAAACCATGGCGTGCCAGTTTTCACCGCTTGCTCTATATCCCTGGCGTGTCCCGTCAAATCTTGCAAGGTTTGAGGATGCTTCACTCATTGCAATGATATAATATGAAGCAAGGGCATATTTTATATGAGGCATAGAAACCTCTTCCCAGGACGCTCCGAGATCTTCGCATTTGTGTATGGCATTCCAGACAGCTTTTTCAACATCTGGATGGATACCTTCCCCGAAAAACTCTTTCGGAACCCCTATTTTAAGTCCTTTTACATCATTGACAAGAGCTTTCTGATATTCGGTTTTACTGTCAATTGAAGTCGAATCCTTACGGTCATAACCGGCTATAACATCCATAAGCACTGCAATGTCTGTCACATTGTTTGCAAGAGGTCCGACCTGTTCAAGAGAGTTTGCATAAGCCACTACTCCATATCTGGACACGGCTCCGTATGTCGGTTTAAGTCCAACAACTCCACAGAAAGCTGCAGGGCAGCGTACAGATCCTCCTGTATCAGATCCGAGGGCAAAAGGAGCTTCTCCTGCTGCAACGGCTGCTGCACTGCCACCTGAAGACCCACCTGGTACTCTTTCAAGGTCCCATGGGTTTGCAGTCGGCCCAAAGTAGCTGGTTTCAGTAGAAGAACCCATTGCAAACTCATCCATGTTGGTCTTTCCTAGAATCACCGCGCCTGCAGCGAGAAGCTTTTCAATAACATGAGCATTGAATGGCGGGATATAGTCCTCAAGAATTTTCGAACCGCAACTGTTTGGCAGTCCAACTATGGAAATATTATCTTTTATTGCAATTGGCACGCCTGCAAGCGGGCCATCGTGCCCCTCGGCATCAATTTTCTTCGCCTGCTCAAGAGCTTTTTCAGAGACCGTTATATAACCATTAATTTTGCTCTTTCCTATAGCTTCGAGGTACTGAGCTGTTACTTCTTCGGCTGAGCTTTCCTCAATTTTCTCTTTTACCTGTGCAACACTCATCCATTTTGCCATTAAAACCACTCCTCAGCCTATCTTTGGAACCCTGAAGGCTCCGTCCTGTTTGTGTTCGGTGTTTTCAAGAACAACTTCCTGCGGGAGACATTCTTCCACCACATCATCCCTGAACACGTTATAAATCTTAGCCACGTGGTATGTGGGAGCTATATCTTCAGTCGGCAACTCGTCAAGCTGTCCGAAATACCCCAGCACTGAATTAAGTTTTTCCATGTATTCAACTGTTTCCTGTTCGCTAATATCAATGCGAGCAAGCCAGCCGATATGTTCTACATCTTCTTTTGTGATCATGAAAGTCCCTCAAAAATAGAATAATTCCGAATAAATACCGTTGGTTGCTGCATAATACAAATAGGTAATGGGATAAATATATGTTCATCCCGAGTTCTGTCTCGGGAGGACGGTGCCCTTTTCGTTCACTTCGTTCGCTCAAGAGGGCTGATTTATGGTCAAGAGAATCTGTTTATTCAATTTGCTAAGGAATGCTGTCTTATAAGGCAAAAGGAGTTTTTGAACTTGTGGTGGCAACGAGGTAGGTTTTTACTGGCTGCCGAATATATTTTTAAGGTCTTTACTTTTTTTGCCTTCTGTTGAGGTCATACATTTGGACTTTCTTCATTTTGGCGAGGTTGAGTACTCTTTCAAGTTCGTCGTCGGTAAGGTGTCGGGCTTCGATGTAACCGTTGTCTACGGCTTCATTGAATATTTCGTATCCCAGGGCTGAACGGGCAAGGACTGTAGTCCAGCTTCTGGGGCTGCCAACTCCGCCAAAAGATATATCTGAGTTTTCGGCAGTAAGGTCTGTACAGAAACGACAGGAAGAGCTTCTGTATTCATCAAATTCGCTGAGGTCGAAGATTTGTTGTTTTCCGTCCTTCAGAGTAACTTCAAACTTCCCTTTTCGAATTTTCATGGCATCTACATTTTCCAGCGTAATTCCATAACTTTCCAGTACTGCTTTAATTCCTTCATAGGAGAAGGTATCCATACAAAAGAGCCCGAGTTTGAGAACCTTTGCTCTCATGAAGAGATGTAGAAATCCATAGGAACTTTTCTGCATTTTAGTGACTGCATCAATATTACAGCTCGTCCCTACGAACGCAATGCTGTTCATTCCCTGTTTAATTGCACTCATCAGAGCTTCAAGCGTCATTGAGTGAGAATAGATGCTGCCGCTACTCTCAAGGACCTCTTCCCTTGTCTTTGCAACTACTGGTATAGGTTTCCAGGGCTCTTCCTTTGAGCGAGTAGTAACCACGGCAGAGTCAATTAAACCCTCATCAAGGGCATACAAAAGCAGAGATGTCACAACTCCTCCATCCTGTCCCCTTATTTCGGGAATAGCAGATCTTGCTGCATATGCGAAGCGGAAGCTCCCTATAAGTCCCTCCTCTGTGGTGATGGTTCTCGGACACTGGTAGTAGCAGACCCCACAGGCTTTACAGGGGCCTACCAGTTTTGGTGCGCCGTCCTCTATCGTAATATACTCACAACTCGCTGCGCAGGCTCCACATAGAGTACATATTCCTGGTTTTATAATGTCCTTTTTTAACTTTCCAAAGGAAATCCTCTCTTTCTCACTAAGATTCCGTTTGAGCCGGATTACACTTTTTTCTAGAGCATCGAATTTCTGTTTGCATTCGGGACTGCAGAAATAATAGCTCTTTCCCCCATAATCTGAGAAATACTCAGTATTGTCAGATATTATTTTTTTACAAATAGGATCCAGCGGCATTGAAAGCCTCCGATGCAGGTTACACGAAAACTTCAGGAAATACCATAAGTGCAATCAAATGCGTAACTCCCAAACGAATTTGATGCTGGCCTTAAAGAATATTGATCTTGTCCAATCAAATCAATAATTAATAAAAATAGTCTATAATTGATATAAATCTTTTTATAATTATAATATTTCTTATAATATTTCTTATAATACTTCTAATAATATTTCTTATAATCTTCCTAATAATATTTCTAATTTTATGCTTTTTTCCTTTCCTTCCTCTTTTCTTCTTGTTTTTCCTTCTCTTTTTCTATTTCCTTCCTCTTTTCTTCTTATTTTTTCTTCTCTTTTTCTATTTCCTTCCTCTTTTCTTCTTATTTTTTCTTCTCTTTTTCTATTTCCTTTCCTTTCCCCTTTTCTTCTTGTTTTTCCTTCTCTTTTTCTATTTCCTTTCCTTTCCCTTTTTCTTCATGTTTTTCCTTCTCTTTTTCCATTTCTTTTTCTTTATTTCTCAGATATATTTTCTTCTCGTAGTATGCCAGAGGATGACTGATTTTTTCACACAATCGGTCTTTACCTATGCAGTTCCCATATGTTCTCATAGTGTCACATGCAGGAGGCTTGTATACGTTTCCTGTTGCGCCTGCAATATGTTCTATCTGATAAAGGGTTAATTCCGCGTTAAAATCAGGAGAGACATTGAAAAGGTTAAGAATTTCATCCACTGACATTCCCACGCTGAGCAGGAAGGAGGTCATGGCAAAACGCATAGAATGGGCAAGATTCACTCCGCCCTGTACGTTTGCAAGGGCATGGGATATACAGGGGGGAAAGAGCTCGGGTTCCACTACACCAAAGTCCGTTGTCCCGAATTTTTTCTTGTGGACCTCAAACTTATCTTTAATTTCAGCAACATAAGGGGCGCAGAAACTTGATACTTCAGAAGGGATTTTGGGGATGGGAAATGATTTTTCTATTCTTTCTTTGATCGCTTCTTGAAGAAGTCTTACAAAGTCTTTTTTCGTAACTACGACCATTCCGGAGCGAAGCTGCCGATTTGTTAATTTCCATATTGGTTCCCTTATCGAAGAAGAAAAGCGTATATAATCTGCAAAATGCATACTGAACTGTAACTCTTCAGCTTCTGCTTGAATCCCAAAATCCTCCCCGAATTCAAGCAAAAAATCAGTACTTTCTTTTTCGAGCCATTTTGAGGCTGCTTCTGCTTCTTTAAGTGCGTATCGTTTGGTGAATAACTGGTCATCTACGCAAGCGACCAGAATTTGAGCAAAAGGATAAGAGAGAGTTTCGGAAAGAAGCCAGCTTTCATCTTTTATAAGCGATTTTTCAATCTCTCCTTCGATGGATTGCATTACTCTTTCCATCCCGCGAACTCGAGATCTCCGAAAAGCTGGAGAATTAAGCAAACTCTCTAGCGAGACTCTAAGGCTTTCTACATAAGCAGATACTTCTGAAGCAAATGGGTAAAGAGCTATATGTTCCTCGTCCATTTCAGTCCGACTCAATTCTTGGAGCCAGGAGGTACGAAATCCTTCCTGCACCGTTCGCAATTTCGAAATCTATGAGTATTGGGAAGTCTTTTCCAAGGGAAAGAGTAACTTCATTGATTTTGTTTGTGGGTTTGACTATATCGGTCAGATAATCCAGAGAGAAAAGAGAACATGCTTCTCCTGCCTTCAGGTCGATTAGCTGATCTCTGCCCATCTCGAGACGAACCTGGTCGGTATCTCCTTTTGCTTCCATATAGAATGTGTCGTCCGAAACTCCCATGAGCATATGGTCGCTTATTTTTTCGGCAGCTTTAACAGCACGTCTGAGGTCTGTACCGTTAAGGACGACTTTAGCAGGCAATTCAAGTTGTGGAACTCTTGGCTCTGCCCGAATTGTAGAAGGATCAAGAAGAGAAAGTGTATAAGACAGTCCTCCGACATCAATCAGAAGTTTGTGATTCCCTTCTTCAAGTTCCATCCGGACTGTGTCGTTCTTATCCGCGATTCCCAGCAGGTCCATAATCTTGTTCAGATCGACTCCGATTTCACATTCATCAGCGTTATACTCGTCGAAAGCAGATGACCCAAGTTCGAAAATTCCCATTGCAACGTTGGCAGGATCAACGGCTTTTACCGAAATACCTTCCGGGTTTATCTTGAATCTGACCTCATCTACAATTACAGCTAGTGCGGCAACCGCGTCTTTCAGAAGCTCTGCATTAATTGCTGCCTTAAACATATTTCTTCTCCAATAATAAATTTAAGTCTAAACTATTTATTACCCTTGAGATATATAAATTTCTTTACAGATTCCTAAATTCCAGCTCATCTGAAGAATTAATTCTCCAAATGTGATCAAACAGGGTTCTGGAATCGGAAAAACCATTAGATTCAAACTCCCGGCAACTATATAAATCTTGGTCAGAAAACAGGGCGGCTTCAGGCTCTGCTTAAAGCAGAAAGGAAGCTGTAGCCTGATGGGTCTAGTTTTCCGGGAAATGTACTTTTCAAGGGGAAACAGAAGGGCAATTAAATCTCAGTCGTATTCTCTCCAGGTAAATCCGCATTTCGTACACTTGAAAAAGCGGGTTTCGGATTCATCGGCAGACCTCAGTTGTCTGAGCCACCAGGCTGCAGTATTGTTCCCACATTCTGGGCATTTTGCACTTGTTGTCGGCAGGCCTGAAGTCTGCTCACCTTCCAGAACCACTATTTCGTGATCATCTATCTTGGCTCTGGAGACAAAACTTTTTTCATCACTTTTTATAGGTATTATGTTTCCACATTTTCTACACTCAAAATTCCCATTTTTAGGAAACATCATACTTTTACATTTGGGGCAGAATTGCATTAATATCACTTTTTGCATCATTTATAATTTTATTGTGGTCAAAAGCCAGTTCAGGAACGGACTCAAGCTCAAAAAGATCGGCAGAAGCGGCATCAGACCCGGATTTCAGCTCTCCAAATCCCTTTGCAAGGTAACATACTGAAACCGTATGTCCTCTGGGGTCGCGGTCAGGATCAGAGTAGACTCCTACAAGTTTGATAAGCTCTACAGAAAGGCCTGTTTCTTCAAAAGCTTCCCTAATTGCTGCTTTTTCTGTAGTTTCCCCGATTTCTACGAAACCTCCTGGAAGGGCAAATTTTCCCTGATATGGGGGATTTTTTCTCTTCACAAGCACAAGCTTGTTTTTAAAGAGGATTACGGTATCAACGGTTAAACTAGGAGTTTTGGGTTTCATAAAACGCCTTCACATTTCCTTTCCGGGAGATCTCTTTTTCCGCCACCAATCCCTTTCTGAATCAGCTTTTCCGGCAGGAACGCCAGAATGAAATAATATTATTATTATGCATAACGTAGAAATTCTTCATCTTATTTCAATTTTGACATTATAAGTCAAGTTCCTGTCAAGCAGAAAAATCTCTTATGTAGTTGTTTCTCTTAAATGTTTCCCTTTTATCGAAACAAAAGTTTTCTTGTTCTTGAAATTCTTCAATCTCTATATTTTTTATACAAACGAGAACATGTTGGTAATGTTCTGTTTGTAACGTTATTCTTCTATAATAGGAATCTATTATCTTATTTGCAGGCTCAATTACTCGGTATCGTTATCTTGATAGAGGTAATAATTCTGCATCTCCTGATCAATACGAAAAGTAAAATCCATAAGCTTTGAATTCCTAAATACTAACGATTATGAACTAATTGGACTTATTGGAAACTTATATGAATATTTATCAATTATTTAGATAAGTTTATTTGCCGCTTCCCGGAAATTTCATAACTTGCCTGAGGTTTTCTGAGCTTTCAGAAACAAGATAAATAATATTCAAAACTAAACCTTACCTCTGGCAAAAAAGGTGCGTGAAAAATGATAGAAAGTATACTCTGGCTCGCAGTCGGGTTAATGGTTGCGTCATCCGTCATCCCCAGAACTTCAAGGGTTCGTAAACTTATTGGAGGGATTGGATGGGGTGTATTTTCCATCCACTGGAGTTATCAGCCTCTTCATTATCTCAAAATTATGGACTATGCTAATGTGCTCCTAACAATAGTAGTAGCCCTGTTTTGTCTACTTGTAGCGTATATCATGTTTCTGGAGTACAGAAAAGGTCCTCTAAAGATAATTAATAATAGAGAAGTGTTGCACTCCAAATTTTCAGATCAGAGTGAGGCTGATTCCCTTGACATAACCTCGATGCTTACAAGTGCCAGTGCACTCGGAGCTCTTGTTTATTTCCCGTTTGCGAATTTCTCCTCTCTAAATACCTTGATTATAGGAGGGGTTACTTCTCAGGTTACCTGGGTTCTTCAGTATCTAGACATTCCTGCGTATATGAAAGCCTGGAATATGATATCACTTAATGGGTATACAGTGGAAATCATTCTCGCCTGTACGGCGATTGAAAGTATTGCTCTCTTTATGGGGCTTATATGTGCAGTAAGAGCTCCCCTTAGTCGACTGGCTATGGCGTTTATTGTGTCAGTGCCCGTGATCTATATCCTTAATCTTATCAGGGACATTTTCGTGGTAGTTGCTTATGGAGAGCAATGGTTTGGTGCTGATAGTTTTATAATTGCGCATAACTATATTGCAAAAGCGGGTTCAGGCATTGCTCTCTTTGTAATTTCATATGCAGTACTCCGGATTCTTCCCGAGCTGTTCGGAATGATTGATGGCCTCTGGGTCATTCTTTCTAATGAATTGAAATCTCTTCTGCTAAGGTCCGAGGGGGATTAAGAGAAATGCTTGCAAAAGGTTCGGAACCCTGGCTTTTTACAGCTGCATCTATTACTGCATTATTTGCAATTCTCTCTAAGGCAATGAACAGCTCCCACTTAAACCACGCTGCTTACTTAGCAATGTCACTGACTTTCTTTATGGTTCTTTTTTTTAGAGATCCAGAAAGAAAGGTTGAAGTTTCGGATACTTATATGATTTCCCCGGCTGATGGAACTGTCATAGATATTCGAGGCCGGAAAATCTGTATTTTCATGTTTCTCCAGAATGTACATGTAAATAGAGCTCCGATTTCGGGGACTATCAGAGAAATCACTTACAAGAAAGGCGGATATCTTCCTGCTTACTGGAAAGACTCTGAAAGAAACGAAAGAAACGAGTTTATTATTCACAGCAAGTATGGGGATGTTAGTGTCACGCAGATCGCAGGCACTATTGCCAGACGAATTGTCTCTTATTCTCAAGTAAATGATATGATCGAGCAGGGACAGCGAATTGGAATGATTCGCTTCGGATCAAGGGTTGATGTAACGATTCCTCATGATTTTGAAATTACAGTACGGAAAGGGGAACGGGTACTTGCCGGCAAGACTATTATAGCAACAATAAAAAATGATAGGGACTTTTGAACATGAACGTATTTCAAATGTTAAGACTCCCGGACCTGGTCTCTCTTTTGAACCTTATCTGTGGAATCGGCTCAATTGCAGTAGCTGCTCAGGCTACAGTCCAGGCTGCCACACTTCAAACTGGGGCAAACCATAATGGTTTTGTCCTGGCTTTGATCTTACTTCTTATTGCAGCAATTGCAGATGGGGCGGATGGGTACATTGCCAGGAGGTTTAAAGGAGGAGAACTCGGGGAACAACTTGATTCCCTAGCAGATGCAGTTTCTTTTGGGGTGGCTCCTGCTCTTCTCATATACTTGCAGTTTGGACAAATAAACCCTCTTGTGGGAGATCCAGACCCTCTTGTTGCGGTATTTCCGGTTTTCTATGCTATCTGCGGTGTGCTCAGGCTCGCACGCTTCAATTCCATGACTGCCAGTAAAACTGGATTTGAAGGCCTTCCCATAACTGCAGGCTGCGTTATGCTTGTTACATACATGTTGTTAAGCGAAAACCTTGTCAAGATAGACTTTCTTCTAGCGCTTACCCTTTGTCTCTCTATTCTTATGGTGAGTTCGGTAAATTATCCGAAGATCAAGAATGTCAAGGTTCTCGTTTTCATAGCTTCCATTTTTGGAATAACTATGCTTCTCTACCTGTATAATATTGAATATATGCGAATTTTCTCGATCCTGCCTTTTATCCTGATGTTGATCTACATCTTTTGTCCTTTTTTCAAAGTCCCTGTCTTAAGCAACCTGGGTAATAAGGAATATCGAAATAAAGGAATGAGAATCGGGAAAGAAAAACAATAAAAAATTTGTCCGAAACGTCAATTAATGAATTCCAAGAAAGAAGTGATTTGTTTGGTCCAAGAAAAAGCAACTGATAGAGATAATGCACTTTTTGAGGCAGGAATAAAACTAGGAGCCCTTTACCATCAATTTACGGGTTCTCCTGTAAATTTAAATACTGTTTCAAGCCTTGAACAGGCTATCCAGGAAAGCATTTCAGTCCAGCCCTACGTGGAAGAAATTTCCGTAAAAATTGACCGAGATATGTTGAAAGGCAAGTTGAATGATGAATTCGGTTATTCTGAACTTCAGGGGCCTATGCTTAATGTAAAAATAACTGTAAGATACGGTTCTTCAAAGATAAAAGTCGGAATGGAATATAACTCTGAATTGAATTATCCTCTGATGAAAATTCTAGAAATCGAAGAGATAAACGTTTGAAATAGATAGCTTCTAAAATAGGGATTAAAGTAGAAAACGGATTAAAGTAGAAAACGGATTAAAGTAAAAAACAGATCTTAACATGAAATATAACTCAACGTAAAAATAGAACTTAAAGTAAAGAAATTAAGGTTTTTAACCCTCTTTCTTTACAGTTTCAAAAGCCCTGATCACTTTTTCATTCTGTTCCGGAGTTCCAGCTGTTACCCTTATAAGCGTATCTCCAGCCTCCCTGAAAGAATCACAGGAACGTACAATAATTCCCTTTTTCATGAGATTCTGTGTAACAGTTTTTGCTTTCATAGGAGAAACATCCACAAGTACGAAGTTTGCCTGGGAAGGATAAACCTTAAAGGGAATTTTTTCTTTCAGGTATTTTCTGCCTTCTCTTGCGATTTCTACGCTTCTTTTGTGGTGTTCGGGATCTGAAAGGGCAGCTATTCCTGCTTTTAAAGCCGGAAGACTTACTGAAAACGGTGTTGCTGCTCTTATATACTCTTTTGCCAGCCATTCGGGCATGATCCCATAGCCCAGGCGCAAACCTGCAAGCCCAAATACCTTGGAAAAGGTTCTGCCCACAACAAGATTATCGTATTCTCTTACAAGCCCTGCAAGGTTCCTGTCCGCAAATTCGACATATGCCTCGTCAACGAACACAAGAGCTCTGGTATTTTCAAGTATTTTCCTCAGATCATTTTCGGGAAGGAGGTTGCCTGAGGGATTATTGGGAGAACAGAGGAAGATTATCTTTGTCCTGCTGGATGTAGCTTCCAGAATCTTTTCAGGATCTATCGAGAAGTCCTGGCTTCTCCTGACAAAGACCGGCTTTCCTCCGCATGCCCGTGCCGGAAGTTCGTAATAGGCAAAAGTAGGAGTAGGAACAATGACTTCGTCTCCTTTTTCAATAACCAGCCTGCAAAGCCCGTCAAGTAGCCCGTCCATTCCCGGCCCTGAGGCTACGAGGTTTGAAACCGGAAAACCTGTGTATTTCGAGAGAGCCTCCCTGAGTTCGATCGCGTCTGCTGAGGGGTAAATGTTTGCTGAGGGAGCTGTGTCTACCAGGGCCTGAACAGCCTTTGGAGAGGGCCCAAGCGGGTTTTCATTTGAGCCGAGTTTAATAATTGAAGCCGGGTCAAGCCCATAGGCAGAAGCGATTTCTTCAATGGATTTCCCTGGAACGTACTCTGCGATATCAAATATTTCTTTTTTTATCAATTCAGGCCTGCTCAAGAACATCAACTACCTTATCGATCTGTTCTTTTGTAATCACAAGTGGAGGAACCAGACGGAGCACCGATTCCGATGTGCAATTTACAAGCACTCCATGTTCCCTTGCAAAGTCCACGAAATCGCTGCAGGGATGGTTTACCTCTACTCCTATCATGAGCCCTTTTCCACGGACTTCTACAACATCTTCCCTTTCCATATTCCTGAGCTTTCCCATGAAATAAGCCCCGTTCTCTTTTGAGCGCTTAAGGAGTCCTTCTTCCTTTATTGCCTCAATTGAAGCGAGTGCAGCTGCACAGGCAAGCGGCCCGCCTCCGAAAGTGGAAGCGTGCTGTCCGCGCCCAAAGCTTAGCCCCTCCCTTGCAGTGATAGCGCCCATAGGAAAGCCTCCACCTATTGCTTTTGCCATGCTCATGATATCGGGTTCTACTCCGAACTGATCTTTACAGAACCATGTACCTGTCCTTCCAAAGCCTGTCTGCACTTCATCAAAGATAAGGAAAGTTCCGGTTTCGTCACAGATTTCCCTAACCTCTTTAAGGTATCCGGGATCCGGAATATTAACTCCGCCTTCTCCTTGAATGGGTTCAAGGATCACGGCTGCCGTGTTTTCCGAAATAGCCTGCCTGATAGCGTCCGTATCGGAGTACGGGACAAAAGTAGTTTCGGAACTTACAGGCGGCATGAAAGGGTCCCTGTAAATGTTCTTGTGGGTTACGCTGAGTGCCCCTATAGTCCTTCCGTGGAAGGAGTGTTCAGCAGCTACAAAGGCACTTTTTCCGGAAGCCATACGGGCCAGTTTCATCGCAGCCTCTACGGCTTCAGCTCCTGAATTACAGAAAAAAACGCGTTCCATTCCTGTAACCGAAACAAGGGCTTCTGCAAGTTCAGCCTGAATCTCAGTGTAATAAAGGTTAGAAACGTGCAGCAGCTTCTCAGCCTGGGCCTGGATTGCCCTGACAACAGCCGGGTGGCAGTGTCCAACATTGTTTACTGCAATTCCTGCTACACAGTCAATATACTCTTTTCCGTAAATATCCCGGACAACCGCTCCCTTTCCTTCTGAAAGTACAAGGGGCTGACGACCATAAGTCTGCATTACATATTTTGAATCTTTTTCTATAATTGAATCGTATTTTGCCTGTAAATTCTCAGGCTCTGTAACCTGTAGATTTTCAGGCTCTGCAACGTTCTCTGTCAATTGGATCCCTTCATGAAATTTGTTCCTTTAAACTGATCGGAAAGTTTAACGAGTAAAGTCTGGAATATTTTAACCTAATTCCGGTTATTTTGAACTTATTCTACTTCTTTTAAACGAATTCTGGTTATTTCGAATTAATCCTGGTTATTTTAACCTAATTATGGTTATTTTGACCAAATTCTATTTATTTCGAACTAATTCTGGTTGTTTCAAACTAATTATGGTTATTTTAGAGTTATATCTAAATCTGGAGCCCAACTAGCTCAAAATGAATGTATTATTAAGATATTAAGATTTTTGAGAGCATTTTCTTTTGAGGGTTCAAAAAGTTTACAGTTAAATTTCAGAGTTGAGTTCTGCTCTTTCATCTCCAAAGCCCAGATAATTCCCTGATTCCCTATGAATGTTACTGCTCTTTCTCAAAAAAGAAATTTTTTCCGAAGACATTTTTTCCGCAATTCTTTTTCCCAAAAGCATTAGCTCACACCTGCGCAGGGTAAGATTTGCCATATCTTTAACGAAAATTAAGCTGAAGACTTTGGTCAGAGGAAATTCGGAATTTTCCTGGACGTCAAGGACATACGAAAGGACTCGGGTCGGATTAATCACTCTCAGATTACTCTTCGGACTTTTGTTCCTTTCTGTGAGTCCTGGCTCCTGTGAAGTGTCTGGTTCTTTCCAGGGCCCTTGTTCTGGCCGTTTTTCTTTTTCTGCCAGGTACAAAAACATTCGCACTCAATTTGGCAGGTGAACCAATTTCCATCACATTCAGGGGCTTTACGGGTTTATCCCGGGGCTCTTTTTTGATTTTGTCCTGAGGTTTCTTTTCAGGTTCGTCCTGATGTTCCTTTTCAGGTTTGTCCTGAGTTTCATTTTCGGGCAATTCATGAGTCTTGCCCATAATTAATTTCCCTAAAGCATTGACCTCTGCAAGAACAGGCATTTCTGCAGCATCCCTTAAGAAAGATACTCCCGAAGGGGCTTTTATAGTACCGTCTACCCTTGCGTTTTCAAGCAGTAAGACCGAGTTGGCTTTCACTCCACCGAAAACTCGACTGTTCCTGCCAATCTGTACATCTCCTTTTGAAGAAAGATTGCCATAGACAGTGCAATTTTCACCGATGAAGATCTTGCTTTCTGAGTAAATACTTCCCTTAAAGGTCAGGTTTTCCCCTGTAGAGACAGCCTGTGCTCGAATATTTCCTGTTATCAGGCAGTTTTTTCCTATAATGGCTTCCCCATCAATCTCAATAGTTTCATGGGAAAGCTTTGAGTCAGCTGGTACAATCAGTACTTTTTCAGCGGGTTCTTTCCTTTCAAAGCTCTGTATGTCCTCAGAATCATCAAAAAGTTCTTCTACGGCTTTTTCAATCTCTTCGCCTTTGCCGAGACGCATCATTTCCTTTATGTAAAGAAATAGAAAGATAATTACAGGGATCGGATTTCTTACCAATATCCATCCCTTGGCTTCAAACCCTCCCCGGATTTTAACTTCTTTTCCTACGTCCAGGTCTCCCTGTACGAGCAGTTTCCCGTCAATGGTTACAAATTCTCCCAGGTAGGCGTTTCCTCCAACCTCTACCCGGTTACCCAGTTTTGACCACATGTCAATCCTGATATCGTTACTGGCCGCAATATCCCCTGAAACGACCACTCCTTCTCCCATAATGACAGTATCGCCGATTATATTGTATTCAATATTAGAGTGATTGCCGACAATAACGTCTCCCTCGACTGTAATTTTGTTTGCTTCGATTCTGGTGTTATCTGGAACCAGGAAGTATTTTAGAATCTCTTCTGACTCTGAAATAGTGCTCACTCTCCGGGAAACTGTTATCTTTGGCTTTATTTCTTGAAAATTTTATTTCTTTATATACTTCTACTTCAGGATTGAAGCTGCCTTTTAAAATCCGTTTTTTTAAATGGCATTCATTCAAAAATTACTATCTATGATATATTCTTATTCATTTTATCCGTTCATTATAAGAATATTTGAGCAATATAAGTAGCATTTTATATCATATTTAACTATATGTAAATTTGTGTAAAATTTAAAAAGCGTCGATATTTAGCATAAAACTTAACACTTTTTCTCTATTCTCTTTTCCAATGTCTCTTTTATATCTCATAAGTTTTTCTAATTCCTGGATTCACCTTTCTTTTTTCGAAGCCACTCCTACTCTTACATCCACAGCTGCACCACTGTTGAGAGCCAGAATCTCCGCAGGAGACAGAAGCAGTTGCCCTGTTGCAAGCAGCCTGTTAGTCTCATCTGTCACAAGTACTTCTTCTCCGGCCCTCAGTTCAGGATCAATTTCAACGACGTGTTTTATAAAAGCGGTTTTACCTTTCTCCACAAAAGGAGCAGCTTCCTCTGAGATAACGACCCTGAGCTTCTTTCCTGGCAAAAGCCTGTGAACGATGGAAGCTCCTTCAATACTGAGGGTAAAAAACCCATCCTTTGCTCTTGCTGTAGCCATACGTTTTCCAGAGTGTAAGACCTGGCGCACTCTTTTTGTCCTGGATAACTGGAACGTTGAGCCATCAGGAAAAAGTTCTTTTCCGATGCCTTTCCCAAACTGGTAGTCTGCTATCATGCGGACTCTAGCAAGTCTTTCGGTGTCACTATTCATGAGAGTACGTAATATATGCAGACCTTAAAGCCGTTCCGGTTATCCTGATTTTTTGTGACCGTAATTATACGTTCTCTATTTTATCACACATTCTATATTTTTATTCTATTATCATAACATTTGAGCTTTCTGTTTTTCTCTAAATAATTTAATTTTTTGCTCTAATGTAATTGTTTTTTTCTTCTCACATCACAATTTTTTTTATTTTACGATCTGTTTTTTTGCTCTTCAACCTAGCAAAAATATTAAGAAGTATAAGCAACAATCTATTATCGGGTTTACGAAAATGAAAACATGTGTATATCAAGAACTTTGAGCTGTTTACAGTCTCAAGAAGGCAAGAGAGGGAATCCGCTTGATAGTCCGAAAGAATATCTCTATTGACCAGTGTTATGTGGATAAATTAAAGCCCTTTCTGGAAAAAAATAATGGAAACTTAAGTGCGGCAATAAGGGATACTATCGAAACTGCCTCTCTCACCCTGGCTGGGAGTACCGATGAAAATGGGGAAAAATCTTCATGTAAGGTCTCACAGAATGCAGAATTTCGTAATGGACTGATTGAGGAAGAAGAATTCCTGCTTGTTCATCATACTCTTTTTGAATGGCTTGTTAAAAACACTTCAGGGTTATTAATCGACGAATCAACTGTATATGAAATAATTAACCCTTATAAAATTAAACGAATCCCTGATGTTGTCAGTTATATAAATTTGCTCAACGAGAAAATGGGCTGGAAAATTAAGGTCGATGCTGAGTACAGTCAGGGCCCTGAGCCTGAAACTGCAAGTCTTACTCTCTCAAACGGAAACCCTTGCTTCAGGGAAATTATGGCCCACAGCCTGGCTCTTTATCTGGCAAAACAGATGAAACTGGATGTTCAGGGTCTATTCTGCAAATCAAACGTAACAAAGGTCTACTTTAAAAGGTTCGAGTTTCTTGATTTTCAAAAAGTTCCTAAAGGTCTTGAGGAAAACTTTGGATGTATGGAAAGTACTTTCTGGGAAATTCAAAAAAAGCCGGAGTTCTGGAAGAATCTTATCAAAATCTACAGGCAGCAGAATTATCAGCGGCTTAGCATGCAAAGAAAAACTTTCGAGGCTTTTGTTTCAGGAGATCTTCCATCCGTAGCTGAATTGAAAAGAAATTTTGAGTTGATTACAGGAAATCCCCCGACAGCCTTCACCCTTGCCGAGCATATTGTTATTTTCAAAGAAATTTATCTCACGGACGGTATCGGAAGTGATATAGAAATTTGCACGGAAAAGGGCAAAGAATATGTGAAACTTATCCACGACTATTCTGATAGAAAAGTATGTGACTTTCTTACAAAATATTATTCTACTGTTTTTACGTCAATTAACTACTCTTTTAAAGTCACCACCAGCCCCCATATGATTTTGTTCGAGTTCGGAAAAAGCCTTAGTTCAGCCGACTTTTCTGTGGAATAATGGATCTCGAACCCTGGATCTCTGCTGCTGAAGATGCACCTTAACTTCCATAATTCTCTGATATTCAGCAAGATAGATAAATTCATATGTGGGATTCTCCTATCCTTTTTCATGAGTGACGTAATTTTGCTCTGGGACGGCCCTCTTCTCTTTGAAAAACTGTTTGTGGAATATGGGCTTGAATGCACTCGTGCACTCTCAACGTCCCTTGGTACTCCTTATCTTCCTGCCTGCAAGGTTCTGGTTTTGCCGACAGGTTTTGCAAATAAACAGTATACGAAAACAGGCGCAGGACTTGAACGCGGTAAACGTTCCCTTGAAAAGTTTGTGACAAAAGGAGGGACTCTTCTTGTTTTCAGCCCTCTTGTCCCAAAATACGAATACGAGTGGCTTCCTTTTTCTCTGAAATACGTAATGGAAGAAAACCCATGCACACCTCAGCCTGTGGGTCAGCACGAAGCCCAAAAGCTGGTGGAAAATATCGATCCTCCTGTAGGATGTGACGGTTATTTCACGGAAACCGACGGTGATGTGGTATTAACGGATGATAGGGGCAGGCCGATAATGGTCGTAAAAGAAGTTGGAGAAGGCATGGTCGTTGCAACCACAGTACACGAGCTTCCTTCATCCGAATTCTTTGAGTGCAGGGTCTCATGTACAAAAAAGGTAAAACCTTGAAAGAAAATTTAAATCAAAAAATCAGAATTAAACATAAAGATTGACACTTTTTAATATCTTCTGGAATCGCCAAAATTTACCATTAATTCCGCTAGCAATTGATTTCAATCAATCAAAAACCCAGAAAATAATAAAAAGTCTCCTCATTTAATCTTTTTTACATTTTTATCCATTTTGTACTGGTTCCTAAGCCTCTCTATTTCTTCGGTTTCGTTTTTCAGTTTGAGCACAAATAAGCCGAAGCAGGGCTTTGTGAACTGAAATATAATATCGCTTCCTGAAAAGCCAACAGGGGAAACTGTACCCATGAGCATGAGATCTCTTACTTTGTACCCGCCAGGTACGAGGTATACATCCTCTGAATTCTCCATAATGAGTTTTTCACACTCTTCGAGGGTTGTATTCTTCAGGAGAACCTCATAGTTATATCCGCTTAAACATACCATTTTTGTACCCTTTATTGTTTTTTTCTAGATATATCCAGGAATATTCTGATAGCTGTCCATGCTTCAAATGGCCGTTAGTTTAACTCATGTTAAAATATGAGTCGATGGTATAAGAGACAATTTATTTTGAAAAGCGAATTTTAAACTCTACGAATAACAGGCACAAACAAACTATTATCGTTTCGATCTGCGGTCAAAAGTACTTGACAGGGCTTTCGTGCCAAAGGACTTTCATACCAAAGAGAGTTCTGTACAAACACTATAACCTTGATTCATATTCTTTATATAATTTTTCTTTTATATTTTTTGAAACGCTTGCAGTTGAATGCATATTCGTCTTGACTAAACAGTTTTAACCTCTATTGACAATTTAATATAAATTTGACGATACAGGCTTGTTAAATAATGCTTTAGATCTAATAGGCTTGTTAAACAATGCTTTAGGTCTAAATAGGCTTGTTAAATAATGCTTTAGATATATTGGGGATAGAAAGTTGGAAGATGTATTGAAGCTGATCTAAAAACTCAAGACAATTTCTCAGAATCCTATATTCTGAATAATAATTGAGCTTCAGATTATAAAAATTGTTTCTAAAATATTCTCAATTTTTTACGAATATGGTTGATTTTGGGAAGAGTTCTTAAACTATCAATACTGTCTCGATTTCAAGAATTTCAATTCAAATATTGATTGCAAAGATTAAAATTCAGGATAAACCCTAATCTTACAGATAAAATACCTAAGAGATGAAATATTATGACCGGCGCAAAAGTGCTCCTCATGATGGGATGTCCAGAGGTTCCGATTCAAACCAGCATTGCATTATATCTTTCCCATAAACTGACTAAACTGGGATTTGATGTAACCGTTGCCGGGACAACTGCCGCAAGCAAGCTTTTGAAAGTCTCCGATTCCGACGGCTATTATGTAAAAAAGCTGGTAGATCTCGACAAAACTATAGTAGACGTCATTGAAAAAAGAATGGATTTCGATATGTGCTTTGCCTTTATGCATAACGATGCAGGAATGACTTATGCAACGACCATGAGCTCCATTTCTCAGGCCAGAATGTATTCAATAGTCTTTGGCAGAAATGCCGAGGTTCTGGCCGAAACCATAGAGTTCGACTGTGAAAAGATTGTCGCACAGGACGTTCACAACCCCGTTCGTCTCAAGAACAAGCTGGATAAGGTTATGGAGGAGATCGTTAAATGAGCTGTATTGAGCAAATGAAGTACACAATCCACCTGCAAAAAATAAGCTTCAAGGAGGCCAGAGAGTATATTGAGAAAAACTCGGACGAGGTTTACTATGTATCTCCTGGATATAAAATCTTCAAAGATTATTATATAATAGGAATACCGCCCATTGCGATGGGTGTAAAAGACAATGCTCTGGTCTTCCCCTATACAAAGCCGTGCCATGGGAGCTTTGTCCTGAGCATAGACGACGAAGACAGCATAAAAGAGATCAATCGGCTCAGGGAGGCGGAAAAAGAAAAAGTAACGCCTTCAGCGAAGAAAAGTAAACCTGCTGAAAGTTCCAGGACATCTTTATCCAGCTATGGAGATATGTGGAAAAACTAAAATCTGAAAAGTTGACCATAGAGGAAGAAAATCTTACTCTTCCTCTAAATTGGCTTTCAAAATCGAATCCTTTATAGAATCTTGTACATTTTTCACTCTATTACCAGGTCTTTTACCCTGATACCGCTTTCCACAATTTTTCCTACGATTTTTCCACCGGTAATTTCTGCAGCTTTTGCAGCATCTTTTTCCGGCAAGATAACAAGAAAACCCATACCCATATTGAAGGTTCTGTACATTTCAAGATCCTCGACTCCGCCTTCCTTCTGCAAGAATTTGAAAATTTCCTGGGGTTCAAGAGGATCGTAAAAATCAAAACCGAGTTTTGTCACTCTTCTCAGTTTCAAAAGTCCGCTGCCTGTTATGTGGGCAAGCCCATGGACTTCACATGCCTTCAGGACATCAAGAATCTCAATATAAATTCTTGTTGGGGTCAGGAGGTCGTCTCCAATCGTTTTTGAATTGTCATAGGGACAGGGGTCGTGATAAGAGTACCTGGATTCCTCAATGATTTTCCTTACAAGGGTATAGCCGTTGCTGTGAACGCCTGTACTTGGGACACCAACAATCACGTCACCTACCCTTACTTTCTCTCCCTCAACAATCTGTTCTTTCCGGACAATTCCAAGGCATGTACCTGCAAGGTCAAAACCTTTAATTATCTCTGGCAGGGTTGCAGTTTCTCCACCAACGATGGACATCCTGGATATTTCCGCGCCATTAACCAGTCCTTCCCCGATCTGGGCGGCAAAGCCTTCTTCATGCTTTTCCAGGGCAAGATAATCTACAAAGGCTACAGGTTCGGCCCCTATGGCTAGAAGGTCATTCACATTCATTGCGATACAGTCTATGCCTACTGTATTCCACCGCTGCATTTCGTTTGCAATAAGAACTTTTGAGCCTACCCCATCAGTTGTCAGGGCAAGGGCATATTCTCCGAAGTCCAGAAGCCCTGCATAATGCCCTATTCCTGTAAGGGGGGCTCCTATACCTTTTCGAACATAGCTCAGTTTTTCGATAAGGGTCTTGACGGTTTTTTCTTCCTTTGTAATATCTACGCCTGAATCCGCGTACGTTAAGTGTTTTTCACTCATCTTTTGCCCCTCCCTGCCTGCTTTATAGCTTTTTTTCAATTCCGTTTCCGTTATATAGTTCAAATTCATCGTGCAGGGTCTTGACTGCAGCAAATGCATCGTCTTCCCGCACTACGAAAGAGATATTGTACTGGGAAGAGCCCTGGCTAATCATGATGATATTAATCAGCGAGTTCCCAAGCGCTCCGAATACCCGTTTTGCCACGCCTGGAGTCCCTGCCATACCTGCACCCACGACTGCAACTACACAGACATCTTTGTCTGACGTAATTTCTTTTACGATTCCGCGGTTGAACTCTTCATGCAGGGCTTTTAATGCAGTTTCCACATGTGCTTCACTGATCACGAAAGATATATTTGATTCGGACGAGCCCTGGCTTATCATAATAACATTAACGCCTGACTTTGCAAGTACTGTGAAGAGTCTTGCTACAGTCCCGACAGATCCTACCATCTCTGCGCCTGAAATATTGATGAGAGCCACGTTTTTGATCAGGCTTACGGCTTTTACTACATTCTTGCACTGGAACTTTTCCGCAACTACGAGCGTGCCAGGTAGCTCAGGCTCAAACGTATTCTTGACACGTACAGGAATGTGTTCGCGCATAGCAGGCTCAATCGTGCGCGGGTGCAGTACGTTTGCCCCGAAGTAAGAAAGTTCCATGGCTTCGGCATAAGAGATTTGCGGGATAGTTTTTGCCTCTGGCACTATTCTCGGATCGGTAGTCATGATACCGTTTACTTCTTTCCAGAGCCAGATCTCGTCGGCTTTCAAAGCTGCGCCCAGAATAGAAGCTGTAAAGTCAGAGCCGCTTCTTCCCAGAGTGGTAATAATTCCTTCCTCGTTTTCTCCGATAAATCCCGTAACTACAAGAATCTGTGTCTCGAGTCTGCATCCAAGCCTCTTATTCACAAGTTCGTAAGTTTTCTCAAGAGGCCTTGCATTCCCGTAATCCGATGATGTTATAATCCCTGCTTCTCCACCTGTGAATTCAGTTGATGAAATTCCAAGGGAACGGATAGCTCCTGACACAATCGGAGCAGCCAGGCGCTCTCCATAAGAACAAATGTAGTCAATTGACCTTGAAGTAAGCTCACCAAGATAGCAGATTCCGATCAGGGCTTTTTCGAGCTCGTCAATGCGGAGGTCAAGTGTCTGGATAACTTCTTTAGCGACTGTTGGATCATCAATGGCATCCTTCACGGCCTCGTGGTGTTTGTTTGTGATTTCTGTTTTAAATTCTTTCACAAGGGCGACTTTGCCTTTTGTTGAAGCAAAGAGTGCATTTTCCAGAAGCTCATCGGTTACTCCACCGAGCGCTGAGGTTACTACCACGATCTGGTTGCCTTCTTCACGGTACCCCTTTAGAAGCTGGGCAACATGACGGATTTTTTTTCCGTCCCCAACGGAAGTTCCTCCAAATTTCATTACAATTTTCATGATCGGATCACGTTTTGTCGTTAACTGATTATTCTCACACCATTTACTTAAACTGTTGATAATAGTTTTGGTTATCTTCACTGATTATTCAGATTGGAATTAATAGTTCTCCAAAATTTCTGCGGGTTTGCAGATTGCTTTCAATAGCATGATTTTTTTGTAGAGAAAGATATATATCGGCTCTTTCGTCACTTAATACATTTTATGCTGAGAACCTGTTCTGTATAGGATATGGATACTATATTATAACGTTTGTGTAAAATGGATTAGAAATTAATCTCCAGATCAGCAGAAAAACCTGCTGGCAAATACCCGATAAATCTAAGTAATCTGGATCTGGTAGAAAATATTATATTTAATTCCCGAGATGAAAGACTAAGATATTTGGAAAGAGATGAAGCAATGAAATACGCTGTACTTATAGGAGACGGAATGGCTGATTACCCAATAGAGAAACTGGGTGGAAAGACCATTCTCCAGGCAGCCCGAACCCCTGCTATGGATTATATCGCAGCCCATGGAAAAATAGGGCTTGCAAAAACGATACCTGATGAACTTCACCCCGGGAGTGATGTCGCAAATATGTCTATTCTCGGGTACGATCCAGCAGTATATTACTCTGGTAGGGCTCCTCTGGAGGCCGCCAGTATGGGTGTTGCTCTTGCATCTGATGATGTGGCTTTCAGATGCAATCTTGTGACTATTGAGCATAGGAGAATAAAAGATTACAGCGCAGGGCATATCAGTAGTGAAGAAGCTAGGATTCTCATCGAAACCCTTGATGCGGAACTCGGTAATGAAGAACTGAGCTTTAATCCGGGAATCAGCTACAGGCATCTTCTGGTCGCCAAAAATAATCTGGGAGCTGAAACAGAGTGTACTCCCCCGCATGATATTACTGGAAAGAAAATTGAGGAATATCTGCCCGGAGGAAAAGACGGAGATTTCTTTTCCGATCTGATGAAAAAATCTATGATCGTTCTTGAACTGCATCCAGTTAATCTGAAAAGGATTGAAGAGGGTAAGAATCCCGCAAATTCAATCTGGGTCTGGGGCCAGGGATATGCTCCGAAGTTTACGCCATTTCAAGAACTATATGGGAAAACTGGAGCAGTTATTTCCGCAGTCGATCTTCTGAAAGGCATTGGAGTTTATGCAGGAATGGATGTAATTGAAGTTCAGGGAGCAACCGGTTATCTGGATACCAATTATGAAGGAAAAGCCAGTGCTGCAATCGAGGTCCTGAAAACCAGGGACCTTGTTTTTGTCCATGTGGAAGCTCCGGATGAAGCCGGGCATGAAGGGAGCATTGATAAAAAGTTAAAAGCTGTCGAAGATTTCGATAGCCGAATTGTAGCTCCTATTCTTAAGCATGCGATGGCTTCAGACGAGCCTTTTACAATTCTCGTACTGCCTGATCATCCAACTCCTATTTCCATAAAAACTCATGCTCGAGATCCAGTTCCTTTTGCAGTCTACAGAACTGATAAAACGGAATCTGATAGTGCAGAGACCTTCGATGAGGAATCGGCTAAAAAAGGTTCTCTTGGCCTTGTAAAAGCTTCGGATCTTATAGGAATACTTGTGAAGGCTAAATAACTGCTTTTTCTCGTTTTCCATTCGATGCTTCTATTTGTTCAGCATCCTAATTTCCAGAATAATCCTCTGCTCTGGATTTTCTGATTTTTTTCTGTTATCACACTGGCTCTTTTTTGTACTCAGCTTGTGTATAATTATTCAGGAAAACATATATATCCTTTCTCAATATATTCAAAATAGCACATAAAAGCTGTGTTATCATTTTAACTAAGGGGGATTTTTGTATGAGATGGCCTATGAGAAGATCATTTCCAGGACCTGGACGCTGGGATCCTTTTGAAGAAATAAGAAGGACGCAAGAACGCCTCAATCAGTTGTTTGAAGACTTTATGCCGATGGAAGAATGGGGAGGCGGAAAAGTATACACTCCTGCTATCGACATTAAGGAAGAAGACGATAAACTTATAGTCACTACCGACCTGCCTGGCATTAATAAAGAGGATGTTCAGATTAACCTTAAAGAAGACATGCTTGAGATCAGTGCAAAGACCGGGAAGGAAAAAGAGACTGAGGAAGAAGGGTACCTGCGCCGGGAGAGAGCATATACTCAATTTTATAGGGCTATTCGCTTGCCTGCGAGCGTTAAGGAAGAGGGAAGCACTGCAAAAATGGAAAATGGTGTCCTGAAAATAACGCTGCCGAAAATGCAATTGGAAGAGCCTACAAAGAAAATAGCTATTGAGTGAGCTTTTCGAAGCGAAAAGTATAATATTAAATTTAATTTCAGACTGCGAAAGAAAACCGCAGCCTGTCTATTTTGAATTTTTCTTGTTGATTTCCCAACTTCACTCATTCTGATTTTCACTCGTTCTGATTTTCACTTATTCTGATTTCCACTCACTCTGATTTTTACTCACTCTGATTTTCACTCAATCCGACTCTTAATTTTCATAATCTGGTTCTATTATTTGTTCTGGATGTGTTCTTATCATAGTATTTGGAGTCAGGACATGGCTCCACATGAATCGAAAAGTGGCCGTTATTGCCGCAGACCTCTTTTAGCCTGTTTTCTATCTGCGTTGAGATTTCATGTGCATCTACGATATTTAAATCCCGGTCTACCTCAATATGGACATCTGCAGCCATGGCATTCCCTATTTTTCGGGTTTTTAGCTCATGGAAGCCTAAGACACCTTCAGTCGAATCAAGGACTCGTTCAATATTTCTGTAAGTCTCCGAATCAAGCGAAGCTTCCAGCAGTTCATTGAGGTTTTTGTAAGAAACATCAAATGCCACTTTAAAGATAAAGAAACTTAATACAATTGCAGCTAGTGGATCAAGCACTACCCACTTGCCTCCGAGAAAGATCGCGCCTCCTATTCCTAGCATGGTGCCTACAGAGGAGAGAGCATCCGAACGGTGATCCCAGGCATTTGCAATTACCGCATCACTCTTAAGTTCTCGACCGCATTCTATAGTGTAGCGGTATAGCCATTCTTTTAACACAATTGAAATGGCTGCTGCAGCAAGAGCGATTTTACTTGGCTCTGGCAGACTCTCTCCCTGATAAAAAGTAATAACTTTCTGAAGACCGCCCCAGAAAATTCCAAAAGCAGCCGCAATAAGTACAAGGCCTATAAATGCGGCAGCTAAAGTCTCAATTTTCCCATGTCCATAATTATGTGTGCTGTCCCTTGGTTTTTTAGCGATTTTTAAACCTACAATCACTGCGATATCAGTTATAAAGTCTGATAGTGAATGAGCTGCATCCGCTATCATTGCCGAACTATTACCAAGGATCCCAGCTGCAAACTTAAAAGCTGTCAATAAAAAGTTTAAAAGCATCGAGACTTTTGTTACATGAGACGCTCGGGAGTACCGTGTATCGTCATTATCCTCATAACTAAAAAGAGTCTCTTTATTTGTATCTCCAGCACTTTCCATAATTTCTCATATTGTCTTTACTATTTGAATATATTTGAGATCTTATTCTTTGAGATCTTATTCTTTGAGATCTTATATTTCAATATATGTTGTTATACTATTAAACCAGAGCATATAAATTAGCAATCAAGAGATATAAGGGTATCTATCACCTGGTTAAGGAGCTTATATGGCTTAGAATCGTTTTTTGCAGGTTCACTCAACTTTAATATTTCGAACACTTATATAATTATCACTCTTATAAAATACAGAATTGAAAAACACCATAGGCTCTCAGCCGTAATGTGGAAAAATATATTTTATTTCCTTTATTTTCTCTTCTTTTTCTCCTTCTTCTCCTTCTTCAGGAAATTCTTTACTTTTTCTGGCTTCAGCCTGTGCAACCTCAGGGTGCTGTTTTAGAAATTCTATTGAATATTCAGTAGTTTCTTTTGCTGATGCTTGAAATGTCTTGTCGATTTCTTCTTTACTAAACTGCCCGTGATAAAGAAGAAGCTGAGTTACCTTTTGCCTGGTGGCTTGAGGGTCTTTCTCATATTCCAGGGCGTAGTACAGCTTACTTATAATTACTCTTAAACTCCAGATTCTGCTTCGTTCGTTGTCCTTTAACTCGAAAGGGATTTTTTCCTTTATTTTTTCTATAATTTCGTTCAGGTCATACTGGCCCATTTTAACACCCTTATAAAAAACAATTTGCAAGCAGATAAAAGCTTTTAAAAGCTCTTAACTTTGCTCCCTGGAGAAAAGTATTATTGATAATTAAACAAGATCGAAAATAAGGTAAGTTGGAAAATAAGGTAAGTTGGAAAATAAAGTGAGTTAGGAAATAAAGTGAGTTGGAAAATAAAGTACGTTGGAAAAATAAAGTAAACTGAAAAACTAAGGTCTGCCGAAAACGAACATGATATTCTTTGAATAACATGCACAATCAATGAAAGTGCTTGCAGATAACAGCATTTTCATGCTAATAGGTGAAAAGCGCGGCATCAGGAAATTGTTCTCATCATCTTTTGCTCAGTTGGGGTAACTCTCATCATCGCCGCAAGATAAAGTATATCGGTGGTCTTATTTATGGTTACTGCCTTTACTGCTGCAAATTATTCATTCAATGAATTATGCCCTTTATTACTACGGGAGCGCAGAGGGTCACGAATACCCTATCCTTCAGGTTGGGGATGAAGTGAACCCTCGCCTCTTCGTTTTCTCTTTAAATATCTAAACCATAGTTTCCTTTTATATAGATAGTAAATCGGATAAGGAAACCGAGGTAAAAATTTCAATCACTTATGTTAAGGAAACCTTGTTAAAGGATACTTAATTATCTGTCTCCAAGTAACCGGGCGGGCGGTCCGAAGCATACCCCATCCTTTAGGGTGGGGTGGCCGCCCGCAATTTGATTTTCTGTATCTAACTGCACAAAATTCAGGTACTCTTATTAACTCAAAGCTTTCTGAGGAAAAGACTTGAAATTCGAAGCCATAACCGTTGAGAATATCCCCCTTATACATACTGGGGACAATCTGCCCTCGATCATTTGTGAGAATCTAGAACTTCAGGACAGGGACATTGTTATCGTTGCCTCGACCATCGTTGCTAAAGCTGAAGGTGAGGTCTTCAGGCTAGAGGATATTACCCCAGGGAAAATAGCACTTGAGATGGCATCCCGAAACGGAAAAGATGCGAGGTTTATCCAGGCCGTACTTTCCCGGAGCAGGGAGGTGCTTGTGGAAAAGCCATTTATGCTTGTGACAACTCTAGCAGGGCATACCTGCGTAAATGCAGGGGTTGACGAATCAAATATTGAAGACGGATTTTTGCTCTATCCTCCGGTAAATCCAGATGCCAGTGCTTCAAGACTCGGGCAGGAGCTTGAAAAGTTGAGCGGGAAAAAGTTAAGTGTGATTGTCACGGACACAAACGGGAGAGCTTTTAAAATAGGGCAGACCGGCGCTGCCATCGGAATTTACAAAATGAAGCCTGTAAAGCACTGGATTGGAGAAAAAGATCTCTTCGGAAAAGTCCTTGAGGTTACAGAGGAAGCAGTTGCCGATGAACTTGCAGGTGCCGCAAATCTTCTGATGGGCGAAGGGGCAGGTGGAACTCCCGTAGTTGTAATTCGTGGTTTTGATTATTATTGTGAAGAAGAGACCTTTATAAAGGAAATGTATCGTCCTGAAGAACTGGATATAATTAAAAAAGGACTTCGCTGCCTTCAAAAAAAAGTTGAATAAAAATAGCTGAATGAAAATAGCTGAATGAAAATAACTGAATGAAACTAGCTGAATGAAAAGAGTCTAATTAAAAAAGTATAAACTTCAGAGCTTAGATATTGAGTTAGAAATATCATAACTTCAATTTTATATAATGTTAGAGTCTCGGGAGTTTGATTCCGTGTCTCGACTTGCCTGGGTGAAAAACAACTTGCTGCAATGTGAAATGGGACTCAATAGTATTAAGAGCGGATCATAGTTAGAACCATTTTGAACCTTTCCAGGGCATGGAGTGAATGGGGTTCGTTGGCAGGCATTATAATCATGTCCCCTTTCTCCAGAACATTTTTATTTCCCGAGATTGTGATTTCTGCCTTTCCAGCTGTTATTTGAACCATGGCGTCAAAAGGAGCAGTATGCTCGCTCAGTCCCTCACCTTTATCGAAGGCAAATATAGTTACGGTTCCGGTATTCTTACGGATAATTTCTCTGCTTACAACGGCTCCTTCCTGGTAATCAATCAAAGTTTCTATCCTTAATACCCTGGCTTTTAATTCTTCAGACATTGTTCCACCTCTTACTCTTCCACAAGTCCATATAGCCTATCTAGCCATTGACAAATTTTTGAGCGGATAAAATCTAGTCACGCCAGACTTTCTATCTTTTATGATTTCTAGGTAAGGTATCCTCATAAAGTGTTTTTACGTTCTTTTATATCAACATCTTAAATAACTGCACCCTAAACAGTTAAACTATTTTTTAACTTCTTATATAAATATTCTTCTGTAAGCGTGAGAGCAGGAGATTCTTAAACTCAGTAAGTTCAGTTCACGCTTGAAGTCTCGCTTTTTAGCTCAAAAGGTATATATTCCACTTTCACACCCGCGTCCCTAAAAAACTCAAGTGAATCGTTGTCGGGATAGTAAGTTGCGTATACTACTCTTTTGATGTTCGAGTTGATAAGCATTTTCGCGCAAAGGATACAGGGCTGGTGTGTACAGTAAATGGTTGCTCCTGCTATGCTTACCCCATGGATTGCAGCCTGGATAATTGCATTCTGTTCTGCATGCACTGCCCTGCACTTTTCCTGTCTTGTGCCTGAAGGAATTTTTTCCAGATCCCTGATACACCCAATTTCAAGACAGTGGTCCATGCCGCTAGGTGCCCCATTATATCCGGTTGCGAGGATTCTTTTATCTCGCACGATAACAGCTCCCACATTCTTTCGGAGGCATGTGGCCCGTTTGCCTACTACAAAGGCGATTTCAAGAAAGTACTCATCAATTGAAGGTCTTTGGGTCATTATTTTTAATGAACAGTAACTGGTATATATAGCTGTGACGTTAAAGTCTGTACCATTTTTAAGAGTTACTTTTAAGTGGAATAAATTAAACGGTATATAGAGAAGAATTGCTAGAGGAAGAATTAATATAATCTGTGAGAATACAGAGGTAAAACAAATTAACTTATTTATAACACTAATTTGTTTCTAACATGCTTGTTTATATATACTTATTTATAATATTAAAACATCCAGAACGTTATCCCCCGTTACCTGAACCCGAATAGCAGAGTAAATTCAAGATTTTCAATAAACTTGATTATAAACTTCGTGTTCTGAATTATACATCAGGATTATATATCTGGATGTAATGAGCTGTTCGGATAGGTTCAATAAAATAATAGATACACGCATCCGGAGTATTAAATTATGGCAACAGGTTTGGCCGAAATTTTAGATAATTTCGTGAAAAGTCATGATGACCGCCAGTTGCTGGCCCTCCCCCTTGCGATACTCGCAGTTTCTTTAGCAATACTGCTAGTTTCCTTTGTGAGTAGCGGATCGCCGGTAAAACTGGGAATGGATTTCCAGGGCGGTACTCAGATTTCGATAGAAACGACTGATTCTCCTGCTGTACTTGAAAAAACGTATTCTTCTTACCCCATCACCGATGTCCGGCAGACCGGAAGTAGGGTTATCATGCAGTTTGGGATTATGGATGATGAGCAGCAGCGTCAGCTTGAAAAGGATATTACGAGCCACAACTATTCCAATGTGCAGATTCAGCAAGTTGGGCCTATTTACGGCAAGACTCTGCAGGTACAGGCCCTGGAAGCTCTAATTATTTCCTTTATAGGAATGGGAATTGTGGTATTCCTGCTCTTCAGGACTTTTATTCCTTCCTGTGCAGTGATACTTTCTGCATTTTCAGATATTGCTATTGCAGCTGCTTTCATGAGGGTTGCAGGGATTGAACTTTCCCTGGGAACACTTGCAGCGTTGCTTATGCTTATCGGTTATTCTGTAGACAGTGATATCCTGCTCACAAACAGGGTAATTAAACGCCGGGGTACGGTAGAAGAGAAAGTTTCCAAGGCGATGCATACAGGTATCACCATGACTACTACAACCCTTGCAGCGCTTGTGTCCATGTACATAGTCTCAACTTTCTCCTATCTTGTCATTTCTTCATTCACACAGATTACTCTGCTTTCGCAGATCTCAATTGTGCTGATTGCGGGACTTATTGCAGACATGATGAATACCTGGCTCCTGAATACGGGAATTTTACGATGGTATGCGATGAAACCCGAATTCAGAGGGAGGTATAACAGATGAGCGACAAAAAAAGCCTTCTTAAAAATCCAAGAGTCATTATCTTTATTTTAATCCTTCTTGGCTCTATAGTGGCTATTCACCCAGGCTATACCCCCGGAAAAGGGACAACTTCTAATCTTAATTTTGGACTTGATCTGGAAGGTGGGTCCTGGCTCCAGATACAACTGGAAGGAGCACTTGCCCAGGTAGATGTAGATTCCGGAAAATTAGTCAGCGGAATTGTAGAGCCTATAATTGGAGCCCCTATTGAGATCACAAAAAATAACCTTGATGCCGGCGGCTCTGCCAATAAATCTGTCACCTTTACAACATCTGGGACTGTCAGCGCATCCCAACTTGAGTATCTTGGCACGATAAGTGTGGACAAGCTGAGTGGGAGCACAACTCAGGTAACTATCTCTGATACCAGCAAGGAAGGTCTCATCCAGTCGTACCTATCAAAAGCCCTTGATGCAGAAGTAATGGCCCAGAGTGATGAGGACGGAACTGTCTATGAAATCAGGACTGCAGTCACTGAACAAAAGCTTGAGTCTCTACTGGAAAAGGTTGGAGGTTCGATCCACAAGAACGAAGATGGGACTTCAACCTATGAAGAAGGAGTAAGCACCGATACCAGAGACCTGACAAAGGAGATCCTCAGTGATAAGCTGAACTCTCTGGGTATCAAAGATATTCCTGTAAGAACCGTAGGGGACAAATACATCCTTATTGATTTTGCAGGCATTGACCTTGCAACTGCTAAGGAAATCGCTGAAAAACCTGGAAAGTTTGAGATCCGGATTCAGACAACTGGAAATGAAACCGAACATGTCCTTTACGGCGATTCAATTGTAAGTGTGGGAGTTCCAAGCTTCCATGATGAACAGTGGCATACTCCTTTCACCCTGGATGATGACGGAGCTCGGACACTCCAGAAAGTTGCACTCGAAACCGGAGCAATTGACGATCCTGATTCTCATTACCTGATGATGTATCTTGATGGAGTTGAAATTTATGGAGCTCCTTTAAGTTACTCTGCAGCCGAAAAACTGCGAGCAGGTCCAATTTATTCCTGGGAAGCTTCCACGGGTACTGATGATGCTGCAAAAACCGAAGCTACAGCACTTCAGGTTCACCTTCGAGCAGGGGCTCTTCCTGTCAATGTAGAGCTTGTAGGTTCAGGACATGTGGATGCAGGTCTCGGAGCGCAGTTCAAGACCGCAGCTCTGATTATAGGTTTAATTTCCCTGATTGGGGTGGCAGCCGTGGTTTACTTCAAGTACAGGAGACCTGAAATTCTGATACCCATGGTTGGAACTTCTACCAGTGAAGTTATCATGATCCTCGGAGTTGCAGCACTGATAGGATGGCAGCTTGACCTGGCGTCAATTGCAGGTGTTATAGCTTCCATAGGTACTGGAATTGACCACCTTGTGATTATCACAGATGAGGTTCTTGCTGAAGGGAAACTACCTCCAACAAGGGTTTTCAAATCCAGGATAACAAAGGCTTTTACAATCATTTTAGGGGCAGCCGCCACAAACATAATTGCCCTGTCCCCTCTGGTTGTAATGGGCTTTGGTACTTTGAAGGGCTTTGCAATTACTACCATCATTGGTGTCTTAATTGGTGTGGTTATCGCAAGGCCGGTTTATGGTATAGTAATCAAGGAACTTCTGAACGTAGATGAAAACGGAACTGCAAGCATAACTGAATAAGTATTGAGCGAGAAGTAAAGTTCTTTGAGGTTATTGGTATCCAGGAGTCAAAAATCAAGGTGGAATGTATGCAGGATCTCTGGACTTTGAAATATAGGGCGGGTACCCTGAAGGAAATGCTTGGAAACGAACATGCTGTAGCCACGCTTTCCGAACTTGCCCAGTCCGGGACTCTTCCCCACCTTATTTTCTACGGCCCTGAAAATTCCGGAAAAACGACAGCAGCTCTTGCTCTTGCCAGACAGCTCTATGGGCGTACCTGGAAAAATAATTTTGCATACTTCAATGCTTCAGATTTTTTTGACCAGGGAAAGCGCTATCTCGTCCGAGACAAGCGTTTCGTGCGTTTTCTGGGTACCGATGACCCAAAGAAAATCTATAAAAGTGTCATTGATATTTTCAAGGAAATTATCAATGAGTATGCTGGAATGGCCTCGCTGGATGCCGATTACAAGTTAATCTACATCGACAATGCTGAGTCTCTGAATTCGGATTCACAGCATGCTCTAAGGCGAATTATGGAAAAATACAGTGCAACATGCCGGTTTATTCTTTCCACTAACAAACCTTCCAAACTTATTGCTCCGCTCCGCTCAAGAGGTCTTCAAATTTTTTTCACATATGTTCCGGACACGGTTCTGAAAACTCATCTTGAGAAAATCTGCTGTGCTGAAAAGTTACAGCTTTCGGAAGGCGCATTTGATGCAATCCTTTATTCTGCGAAGGGAAATGTTGCAAAGGCAGTGCAGACTCTACAGCTTGCTTCTTTGGTTGCACAAGATCCGGTTATTACTGAAGAGATGGTGTATGAGGTTACTCTGGGCAGGGATGAAAATATTGACAATTTGCTTTCTGCGGCTCTTGCTGGAGATTTTTCCAGAGGAAGGAAGCTCCTTGATGATATGATAGTTGAAAAAGGGCTTTTAGGAGTCGAGATTCTTGAAAGGCTTTCCGAAGCTCTCGCAGATTCGGGAGAAGCGGATACAGACATTGCCCGGATTATTGTGAAAATTTCCGAAGCCGATGCCCATCTTAAGGATGCTGCCAATGAGAGAATCCAGCTTGAGAAACTGATCTCTTCTCTTTCCTAATTTTTAGGGTCGTTTTTCCTTCTGTTTTCTTTCACTGTCTTTTTATTGTTTTTTACTGCTTTTTCTGCTTTATTAATTTTTTTTATTGATTTCTGTCGCTTTTTATTGTTTTTTGCTGTTTTTTACTGCTTTTTGCCGCCTTTTGCGACTTTTTACTGTTTTTTGCGGTTTTTACTGCTTTTTGCCGCCTTTTGCTGCTTTTTCTGCCTTTTTATTTCTTATATGTCTGTGAAAGCTCGACTCCCTACTTATTTTGTGGTCGAGACTCCTGTTTTTATCTCTACTTTCCTTCCTTTTTAAAATACTATATATATGCTTCTCTTTAGAGTTATCCTAAAATAAAAAACTACTTATATTTTAACCATTTAATCAAAATTAACATGGTAAATTATATATACAATTAGCTTTTATTTTTTATTGTAGATAGGCCAGAATCTCAAGCTTCTAAGGAGTTAAGGGGCTCCGTTACACTTTTTAAACGAGGTATGGACCTTGGGGTTCAGAACATCCAGTGTGATGTGCTGTACTTCCTGAAGGTGGTTCAGAGCCTGGACTTCCTTGAGTATATGCCAGATCGGGCCTTTTCTAAAATCCACAAATAAATCCCTCCATTACTCCCTGAAGAACTCCCTCTTTTCAGGGAGGTCCTGCTCACATGGCAGAATAGAATCATGAAGTACGATTGAAAAAGATGATATTCGGCCTTAATTTTAAAAAAGGTTGTCTGCCTGAACTATTCCTTCAGGCAGTCATTCTATTAAACTTTTTTTTCAGTATTTATAGTGCTTTACTGAATGATATAAAATCACAACAAAGAAAGCAACTATCACCAGCAAGAGGCTGAAGAAACCAACAGGGTCCCAGACAAAGCCTATCCCAGATCCTCCTTCTTCCCAGGAAACGAGTACTGCTCCCTGGATTTCTGTAGGAATTACCACACAGGCAAAGGCAAGCACGAAGATAAATAAGATGTCAAAGACTTCTGCCATAATGCTCTTTTCTGCCATAATCCTGTCTCCTCAATCATAATATTTGAACTCGAACATGTGGGTTTTGATTGATTCTCTTACCTTCAGGCACCCTATGGTCTCGATCAAAATGATCAGTCCTATGAAGATTACGTAGAGGTAGAAGAAACCTGAAGCAATCTCCCATGTCTCGGAGAGAATCCTGTATGCTAGAAATCCTTCCACACATATGAGCAAAACAAGCATGCCTACTACGAGAGACGTATCTCCGGTAAGTTTGCTGTGATATTTGCTTTCAAGTGCCTGATCATTCGTCTCCAATGCCCGTCACCTCCTTCTTAATTCTTCTATTTTCCGAGCCTTTTGGTGAGGGCCAGCCCATTTCAGCCCAGTTATTTTCGATGTTTGATTTCTTGTGTTTGTGGCTGAAATAGAAGTACGCAATACCGTAGAATACAAAAGCGAAGATCAGGTTATACTTGTAGCCCCAGAACAGCGTTGAAAGAATCGTAATTGCGATTGCAATTGCAAAATAGGCAATATACGGCTGAAGAGGTCCCACAAAAGGCCTGACTTTACTCGTAGTCTCCGGGAAGAGTTTTCTGAAGCGTATCAGGGAGAAAGGAATCAAAACGTAGCAAAGCAGCCCCGAAACAATTGAGAAAGTAATTACCTGGTCAAGATAACCGCTGAATGCAAAGCCGATTGCAACAGGCATCGTGAAGATTACTGCTCTGTATGGAGTGTTATACTTCGGGTGCACTGCTGAGAACCAGGAAGACACGTAATTGTCTCTTGAGAGAGCAAACCAGGAGCGTGAGGAGTCACAAACGCAGCCGTTTGCACTGGCAACACATGTCAGAAATGTTCCAAGCCCCAGCAGGGCAACAAAGATAAAGATCCCACTGTTCTGTGCAGCCTCAAAAAGTGGATAAACTGAAACTCCAAGTAGATCGGCAGGGATCAGCACTGCACATAAGTAGAGGGTCATTGCTGCTCCTATGAGCAGAGTAATCATCCCGGCCTGCTGTCCAAGAGGCACTGCCCTTGATGGGTGTTTGCACTCTTCTGCGCACATTGCGGCTCCTTCTATCCCTAAGTAGAACCATGGCCCGAATTGTAAAGCTGCAAAGAGGCCTATCATGCCGTTTGGTAGAGCACCCTGCAAAAGGTACTCAGGGTGAATATCCCCTATCCCAAAAGCAGTTGAAAAGAAGAAGGCCAATATTGCAATGAAAGCGATCATGGTCAGGACAAAGTTCAGAGTTAATGCCGCAACAACGCCACGGTAATTAATGAAGGTTAGAAGTGCAATAACAAGCAGAGTTACTGGATAAACCTGCAGCTCCGGGAAGATACTCTGTGAAATGGATGCAACAACAATAGCATCTGCCGCTTCAAGGGCTATATACTCCATATACACCGCAAGTCCCACACTGGCAGCCGCCCCGGGCCCGATAAATAATCTTGCCCAGTCATAGGGTCCTCCTGCAAGTTTGGTTGCTGACCCAAGTTCACTGGCACAGAGGGAAATTATGACATACATTGTTCCTGCAACCAGCATGGCAAGCAAAGACCCGAGAACGCCTCCTTTTGCAACGGTAAAGTTCCAGCCCATGTATTCTCCGACCAGCACGATACCAACTCCTAGAGCCCATACATGGAAAGGCCTCAGAGTTTTCACTAAGCTGGCAGACTCATGTTCAGACATGTCTATCAGCCTCTTCTTTTTGAAACCTTACTGGCATCCAGTAAGACCCAGCCCATCAATCCGAAAGCCAGGAGATATATAAGTCCGTTTATTAAAGTCCAGATATCCATTTTAATATCCCCTTTTTAATACTAAGTTATTATATTTTTTTAGTTATTTTTCAAAAAATCCTTAGCATTTGCAACATGTCTATATAATTGTTTCGCCTGAATGTTGTTAAAAAAATTAGCCAGCGAGCTAACCCGCTGGCTTTTCGTTTCCTTCAGTATATATTTCAGGCTCTGGACTTTCAACTTAGAATACAAGTCCCAGGTCTTCGAGCTTCTTCCTTGCTCCGGCGTATACCTGCATGTACTCGTCCGTTGGTGTTACGGTCTTTATATCGTAGCATTCCTGGAAGGTCTTTCCTGCTGGTGCGCTTGCATAGTTCTTCTCATAGAGTGCTACAAGCTTGTCGAGTATCACATTTACTTCTGATATTTCCACACCTGCGGTTGCCCTTGCTACTTCTCCCATCATCCTGGCTTCCATACCTGTGGTCTTGTCGGTAACGACACCCTTTGCTGCGGCTACTCCTGAGAGGATTTCTCTGCCTGATGCTGTGTCTGTTATTGACTGGGCTGAAGCTTCGAGCAGACACATCTCAGTACATGGGCCTGCACATGGGTAGTACTGGTTACCTGACAGTATGTCCGTAAATTCGGAAATTGTTGCACATGCCCATCCTGCAATCATAAGGGTTTCCCTGGTGTTGGTTGAACCCCAGCGGATGTGGACTGGGCCGTCAAGATGCCAGCTTGCACTGCTCATGAGTACAGCGTTGATGTGGGTTGCAACATCTACAATTGTGGTTTCTTCAATTCCGCCTGCATACCCTCCAAAGATGGGCATCTGTTCATCCATAATGATGTCGCTGTTCCCTTTGTAGTGAGCAATAACTGAAATTGCATCAAGGTCTATCTTGAGTTCGTTGAGTTGCGAGACCTCGTGGCTGTCCGTACAGGTCATTCCGCCGGCACAGTCAGCGGAAATGTTTCCCTGAGCGGACAGGGAGGTCTCTGGGCCCTAGACAGCCATGCCAGGCCTACCGGCCATGGCGCACGCGTTCTTAATGAGCCTTGTTTCTGTCTTTGCAGCAAGAACCTCATAAGGGCTCTTTGGAATAGGCGCTTTTCCGCGTACCGAGGTCATGACACCGTTAACGATGGTGTCTACTTCCTTTTCCAGGGCATAGCTCATGTGAACAGGCATAAATACGTCTTCTGAAATTGGAGAACCAGTAGGCCCGCCCTGAACTATTGGCTTTGCCTTGTCACCAACACTTCTCTTCCTGACGTTTACTGCATCTCTGCCAGTTCCGAGCACGAATTCTTTCTGCACGTTGTTAATTGCATCCCAGATTTCGTCTTCAGTGTATTTTACAATCCTGTGTGTATCGGTACAGTAAATTCCGCACTCAAGGAGCATCTCAAAGCCGGCATTGAAGAGTTTTTCCATCATGTCCTTGTCTGTTGGGATAAACTCTCCTTTGAAGTCAAGCCCGTACTTCTGCTTGAGCTCCATTGCTTTCATAGGGATCTTCATAAGGTCCCAGTCGTCCTGGGTACACTTTTCTCCTACTTTAGCTCTGTCGTAGAAATCATAGCAGTCAAATGATTTTTTAAATGTCATTGTCTTTTGCCTCCAGGATTATTTCATAACCTCAAGTGCTACTTTTGCGGCTTCTGCAGCGTTTTCTGCAGTTGCATCTGCTCCGATTTCGGTAATCCATTTATCAGATACAGGAGCTCCTCCGAACATGCACTTTACACTGTCTCTGAGGTTTTCTTCTCTGAGCCTGTCCATAAGGTCTTTCTGGCCGAGCATGGAGGTGGTCATAAGGGCAGATCCTACTAACAGGACTTTTTCTCCCTTGTGTTTTGCAGCCTCGTCTACAACGTTTTCATTAAGCACATCAACTCCAAGGTCAACGATCTGGAAYCCATTTGCTCCGAGCATRGTGGTAACAAGCCTGTGACCAATGTCGTGAATATCYCCTTCTGCAACAAAGGTGATGGCAAGTCCWGCTTCTTCTCCCTCTTTCTTGTTCTTTTCAAGTTCAGGGGTAAGAACTTCCATTGCATTGCTCATCGCTTTTCCAGACATCATGATCTGAGGCAGGAAAATCTCGGCGGCTTCAAACTTATCACCGACAATTTTCATTCCAATGGAAAGGCCCTTTGTAATAATGTCAAGTGCCGGAATTCCTGAAGCCAGAGCCTCCTTGCATAGCTGTGCGGTGCCTGCAACGTTTTGATTTACGATTGCGTCGCGTAACTTATCAAAAATCTCTTGATTTGCCATTTTTATAAACCTCCACTGAGATTCGTAGTTCTTTGCAGCATCGTTGGGCAGTAAAATGTCTCCAGAGTCATTTTCTCGCAAAGGCTTTATGCTTGAACACAGACCCAGGCTCCGCTAGCTAAAAAAGAGCATTCGCATGGGGTTCTTATTTTAGGTTCAGATCCCTCTGCTGCCTTATATTTTTCAGCCATTAGGCGCGAGGATGTTACTTTACGAATTTCTAATTATTTATCTTCAAAATTATTCACTGTCATTTGCCATTTTGCCCGAATAGGTTCGGGCCCGTTGTGAATAATTTCTTCTCTTATGACATTGTTACCGGGGAATTTACTTGCCGGAAACTGCAAATTTGTTTCCCAGTCGAATTAGCTTTATATCCCGAATTTTCCAACAGTATGCCTGTTGGAACTGCCTGGAATTGTCCTGAACATTCAAGGCTCAATCCCTAAATAAAGATTAAAATTATACTATATAAACGAATACTATATTCCCATTATTTTTTTCTCTTAAATTTTAAAATATGAGCATTAAAGAAAAAATATAAATACTGGAATTTCAAGCCATTGCAATCTCTTTTATATATGCAATCTCCAGCTTCAAAGTCCTGTGCTTCAAATCTGTTTTTATACCTGATCTTCAATAATATTAACCCCAAAAGCAAAAAGTATAAATACTATAATTTGAGGTCGCGGTATTCTTTTTCGAGATCTTCAATCTTCTGCCGCAAGATCCTATGCGGTAAATTTTTTAAAAAGAGGTCTTTAACTAATAATTTCACACTTGCGGCTGAATAATGATTTCTCCTGAAAAATGCTAGCTTGAAGTATTCTAGCTTGAAGTATTCTAGCTTGAAGAATGCTGGATTGAAGAATGCTAGATTGAAAAATGCTAGATTGAAAAGTGCTGGATTGAAGAATGATAAATTGAAATATGCTAGCTTGAAAAATGCTAGATTAAAAAATGCTAGATTAAAAAATGCTAGATTAAAAAATGCTAGATTAAAAAATGCTAAATTATAAAATGCTAGATTGAAGAATACTAGATTATATGAAAGAAAACAAGCCTGATAAAGTAATTTTTTGGAAAATTATTAAAAATAAGGCCGGCTTAAGGCCGGCTTATCCGTTTTTAAATTCCATTAATATGGCACACTATCAGTGTCCGATATATTCAGTATTTGAATCTATTCAGCAATGTTTTTAGTATGTGTGGCTTTTTGCGCACTCGATCATCTTTTGAAGATTGACTGTTGGTGTCATACTGACAGTCCCGCAGCCAACGGTGAGTAACCCAACGCCTGCGTCAAGAACCTTCTTTGAGGCTTCTTCAATCTCTTCAGGAGTTCCGTTCCAGAGCACGGCCACAGGGTCAAGGTTTCCTACAATGATTGCGTTTTTCACATTGCCCGTTGCAGTCTTAATATCTACCTTCTGGTCTACGCTGATCCCGTTTACGCCGGTCTTGTCCATAATTCCAAGGCCGTTGGTTGTGTTTCCGCAAATGTGAAGCACTGTAGCCACATCGAGTTCCTTCATTGCGTCAGCTATCTTCTTCTGATAGGGCAGGGCATATTTCTCGTAGAATTCTCCACCAATAAGCTCATAGCTTGCTGTTGGGTCAATGATGGCTATGGTGTCTGCACCATTTTCAACCATTGCTTTTGCATATGCTACATTGAAGTCCGCGCAGAAGTCCAGAAGCGCGGGGACAATCTCTTCTCCTGTGAAAAGGTTTCCGAACCAGGCATCTCCGTTAATATGCTGGGCAAGAGAGAAAGGACCAATCATGGACCCTATAATCGGGAGCTCTTTCCCGTATTTTTCGGAGAGAATCTTGACGGCTTCAAGGACTACTGCAATTCTGCCTTCTTTCAGGTTGTAATTCTTTAATTTCTCCAGATCTTCCAGGTTCTTAACACTGGGTTTGATCACGGACGGCTGCTGCTTCAGGTCGCCAGCCTTTATTCCGCAGCCAAAAAATTCGGCTTCAGCCGTAATATCAAAGGGAACTCTCACAGCTTCAAAACCTACTACAGTGTGTGCCGCTTCCGCGAGAGTCGCCATTTTCTCCGCATCGGCATGGGCTTCTGGCCAGTAGGCTCCGCAAGCTTCCATCTGTTCGACAGTTGCAGTCTGAGTGAAACAGACAGCTGGCATCCTGTCCACCTGCTGTTTCCTTAATGCACGGTACAATCTTTCTTTTGGGGTATATTCTGCCATTTTATAATCCCTCTCTTATTTTTATATGTGTAGGATTATGAAAAATACATACTATTTAATAAATATGTATTTATATCCTTTAATTAAAAATTATGTTATAAAAACTTATCAATTGAACAGCCGGAATAAGCTGAAAAATCCTTCAAAACAAGTAAATTTGTTTTATTTACATTCGGTGGACGAAATACTTAATATAGCTGGGAAATTTGAGGCTTTGACTAACATTTTAAATTAAAGAATGCCTAATATTATATCAAATGATATATAACGTTCAAAATCTTACGAGCTACCGTGAAAGAAAAAATACTAGCCTTTGATTTATTGAGAGCAATTGCCATATTAGCTATACTCTTAACACACAGTACTGCCTACCTGGGTTATAAATACCTAAGGTATACGATTTTAATATTTACTCCGTTTTTTGCCAAAATCGGATTGTCACTTTTTATATTCATAAGCGGATATCTTATACATTATAATAACAGCAAAATTTCATCCATCAAAGATGTATTGATTTTTTATAAAAAACGTATTTTACGGATTTTTCCACTTTACTGGGCTGCTCTTGCAGTTTTTACTTTTGTTTTTTATGATTATTTCGGCATTCTTTCCTCGCAATTCACGATGTCAAATGCGAGTACGTTGTTTAGCTTCCATAATCTCCTAATACACCTACTAGGTATGCAAATGCTACTTGCTCCTACATATTCAACACCATTATTCACTCTTCATTTTGTAGGTACAATCATAATTTTATATTTAATTTATCCATTTCTTATGCTCTATTCAAAAAATACAAGTCGTTTTCTATTGATTTCTTTCTTAGTTTTCATGGTCCTTGCATTAATATCTGATAGCTTCAAAATAATTCATGAGAATTTTTTTAGTTTTTATCCAATATTCATAGCTGGAATCGTTTTGTCAAGAGTCAATGTTTCAGATAGATGGATGTACAATCCATATTTTGCGATTATTCCCACCTTGTTTTTCTTATCTATTCTTTTGCAAGATAGATTGTTTTTATTGTTAGACCCGAGGTTCTCTATAATTACAACCAGTTCTGAGGCAATCAGTAGTTCTTTAGCAATCACAGTGATCAAAGGATTTGCTGCATCAATAGGTTTGAGTTATGAGGTGGTGAGGTTTGCGTTCATATCAATATCATCCGATGTAAGTATGATATTGTTTTGTGTTGCACAATTGTGGATTGCAAATATTTGTATCAACGATAAATTCTCCCCTCTGATAAGCTCAATTATTTCATACGTTTCAACTGCTTCATACACTGTGTATCTTTTTCATAGACCTGTTTTAGCTCTATGGATTTCACTGGCTGATCGAATTCATATATTTCCATTTTTACAAGACTTTGTTACCATCATTTTAATAGTTCCAGCACTTTTTATAATCTCATACTATATTCAAAATAAAGAATCTCTTCTTAGGAAACGATTTTTTACTTGATTTGGCATGAAAACAGAATTCTTTTTGCTAATTCAGCTTTTCAATCAAGAAATACAAAAATCACTAAATTTTGGAATAGAATCCGTTTCGGCTTTGCATGTAGCCTGTTGTAAATTCTAACATTTTTCAGACAGGCTCTTAATAGCCAGTCGCTAATCCCTCTAGAAACAATTAGTAATAGTTTACATCCTCTCCATAATCATACAGGTAAAAGTAATTTCACAATTGTGTTGAATATCCCCAAATTTAATCAAGTATGAAAACCATGCTCAAAAGGGGCATTCAACTTTATAAATGTGTAATAAAATGATTTCCATACTCTTATAGTTGGAAAATTCGTCCTTGAATTTGCAGAGGATACATAGTTTATATAATTCCTAACTATATCTATATAATTAAAATTCTAAAATTATTATATCCTTTCCCTTATTGATGCCGAATTAGAAACTTCACTAACATTACAGTCCTCATATCCCACCCCCTGTATGAGGTAGTTCATACTGCCGGACGCCTCAACATATTATATGCTCCCGGAGGACCTGAAAAATGTATGGAATAGCACTTGATCTGGGTACTAGCGGTTTTAGAGCCCAGCTTATTGATCTTGAAACGAAGAAAACCTTAAAGACAGTTATAACCATGGGTCATCCCCTCCCCGGGGGAAATGTCATGGATCACCTGGACTTTGCAATCACAACAGGTGAAGATGTGGCTCATGAGGTAATTATCGAGACCATCAGGAGAATGTTCCTGCGGTTCGATGTTGATCTTTCCAGGGTGGAAAGGCTGGCAGTCTGTGGAAATCCTATCCAGCTTTCCCTTTTCCAGAATACTGAAATAAGGGACCTTGCCTATGCAGGAGAAAACAAACAGAAGATGCTTGGAGTCCGGAATGTAAAAAGAGATGCCCGTGTGTTTTCTGCGTCAGAAATTTTCGGGAAAAAAGACCTGCCTAACTGTGAAGTTATCGTTCCCCCTGCAATCAAGCACGAGATTGGAGCTGACGCCCTGGCTATGATGCTTGAAACTGATTTTCTTATCCAGCCCGAACCTTCGCTTGTCACGGATTACGGAACAAATGCCGAAATGGCTCTGAAAATCGGGGGTCGAATTATCACTGCAAGCGCAGCAGCAGGACCTGCGATTGAAGGGCAGGGTATAAGTTCAGGCATGCTCGCAAGTCCTGGCGCGATCTGTGATGTAAAACCTGAAGGACAGTACTGGAGAATTATGGTTCTTGACAGGGAAATGGAAAAACAGGACGCTTACCTTATCGATCCAATTACAGGGGAGATAAAGGAGTCCTATGGATTCGAAGCCGTCGGAATCACAGGCACAGGAGTTATCTCGGCTTTTGCTCTAGCACTGAGAATCGGGTTGATTGAAAAACTTCCTAAACTTCCGAATGGAAAGCTGATCCTGGGTCCCGGGATTGAGATCAATGAAAAGGATGTTGAAGAAGCCGGAAAAGCTATCGGGGCAATCCGGGCTGCCCATATGACCCTGATCGTTGAATCCGGAATCAAGTATGAAGACCTGGAGTACGCATATATGTCAGGAGCCTCCGGAGCCTATGTGGACGCTGAAGACGCCCGCAGACTCGGAGCCGCACCGGGTTATGCAAAAAAAATTGTTCAGTTCGGAAATACCTCGCTTGCGCTTGCTCGGGAACTTGTGCTGGAAAAATCAAGGCTGGATGACGTAATTGAGATTGCAAAGAAAATTACTGCCGATCACCTTATGATGGCGACCAGTGAGACTTTCAATAATTTCTACCTATGCGAGCTTTCCTACTGGACTCAGGGCATGCCACTTGAGACGTATGACCAGATGCTTGAACTCTACGGCCTGCCCCCACTCCCTCAAACTCTCGATCATATAAGCATCGAAAAGCGAGTCAGCAAAGACATCGAAGAGGTCGGGTCAGGTGGGCTTTCCATCCTCAAAGAAATTGGCATAATACTCGAAGTTCCGGTGGAAAAGTGCGTATACTGCAAAAAATGCGTAAAAGAATGCCCAGAAGCAGCCCTTGAAATAGTAGAAAGAGACGGCCAGAGAATCGCAAAATACGACAGCCAGAAGTGCCTTGGTACAAGCTGCCGCCGTTGTGTCGGCATCTGTCCCGAAGACGCTATTGATATAACGAAACTGAAAATCACAGCGAAGTAACGAAATAACATCACAGCGAAGTAACGAAATAACTTATGGTGGGCTAAATTCTCACCCACTTTCCTTTATTTTACCTTTTCTTCACCAGGCTTGAAAAGGGTTGTGATCGCGCCGATAGGGTTCGGGGATAATTTCCTCAAATTCAAACGTTGCTGGGGTTTTCGGTCAAGCCTTTTTTAAAAGGCTTACAAAAAATTTATAAATAAGAACCTATTTTTCTTAGATTTCCACCAATAATCATATATACTAAATAATATTATTTTATATTATTATTAAGACCACCATACAGGAAGCAAAACGCTTTGTTCAATCTATTTTGCCGAGGAGGAAACCTGATCATGTAGATCGAATGGACTCTAAATCCGTTCAGCCGGGTTAGATTCCCGGGGTTTCCGCCATATTTCTGAATCCCGGAATGGTAATACAATAACATTCTAGATACATTCAGAACATTCCGCCGAAATTTTTTATAAAAGCTGGAGATCTTTGACTCAGTTTCATAATTTAGTGATTTCTCATTTTTTCCGTCCTTAAAACTTCACTTTTCTCTGCTAACTGCTCAAATAAACTGTAATAATCCTTGAGAAATGATTTCTTTGGCAGGAATGCCAAAGAATTATTTTACTCCGTTAATTGTTTCACTGAATTTTTTGACTAAAATCGATACGCTCCGCTACTTAATCCTTAACTCAGCTCTCAAAAATATCTTTTACTAAAGCTTAAATGGAGTAAATAATCTGAACAATTCCAGAAATGACTTTTGTGGTTTCTTGAGCAAATTTAATCTTCTCATTTGAGCAAGTTTGATCTGATTCTCAATTCCTTTATCAGTCCTGAACTGCTTCTTGTTATCCGTTTTTAGACTTTTTGAATAATAACTTTCAATAGGATTATTTGTCGCCGGCGCTCCTGGAAGATAATGGAACAAAGTAAGATTTAGCCAGTGTTTATTGATCATCCACAATCGTTTTTGAACCAATTCATCATATGTTCTTATATTTTCCATTAATTTATTGAAGTTATATTTTGCTTTTTCAAGACTATTAAGTGGAAGATTTTCCTTTTTYCGTCTTCTTTCAAGCTTTAATTCATTTCTATACTTGTAAAATTTCTTTTTTGCGTTTTTACTCCATTCCTGATGTTTTTCTTCTTTATTAACTAGATTAGGTTCTTCAGATAGAAGTTCTTCCAGAAATTTAATTTCATTCTCTCGATTGTAAAATATATTCAATAACCTGTACTTCAATAATTCCTGTTCAATTGTTGTATTTTTTGGGAAATCACTAACAATAAGCTTGTTTAAGTGCATTAAACAATATTGATGGACTAACTTATCCCCAAAAATTTCCTTTAATATATCAGGGTATCTCTTATCAAAGTCCGTAACGATAAACACAGGCTCTGATGCATCCAGATTTTTCTGTAAAAATCCCTTGATGGTTTCTGAACTCTTATCTTCAAAAAGTTCATCTGCTATCGTTCTTTGAGTTTTTGCATCCAGTAAAGTTAAACGGTATTTCTGACATCTTCCTTCTTTTGGATGTTGTTCGTCATAGTGCACCATATGTATATTTTCTGAAAATGGAACAGTTTTCTGTTCCATTTCTTCGTAGAATGCTCTTAAAATAGTGCTTTTTGATCTYGGATAGATGAAGTCCATTAT
>NZ_WJBJ01000002.1:165067-196749 GCF_020804205.1 Methanosarcina sp. DH1
AGGCTTCTTGGCTATATCCAGGCAAATTCCCCTGATAGAGTAATACTTCTTGGGGACGTGAAACATAATGTTCCTAAGGTCTCCTGGCAGGAGAAAGACGAAATTCCTCGCTTCCTCGAAACACTTGCAGAACATACACACGTTGATATTATCCCCGGAAACCATGATGGAGGAATCGAACTTCTTTTCAACAGGCACAAGGATATAAGGGTTCATTCCGTACGCGGTGCAGTTATTGACGGAACAGGATATTTTCATGGGCATACCTGGCCTGCACCTGAAATACTGGCTGTATCTCATGCAGTCACCGCCCATAATCATCCCACTGTTCGTTTTACAGATTCCTTTGGTTACTCCGTAGTTGAGCCTGCCTGGATCAGGACAAAGTTTAATATGGAAGTCCTGAAAATCCATTTCGGAAACCGTGATTTTGAGAACCCTGCACAGTGGGCAGATCCTGAACTCTTCGTAATGCCGGCTTTTAACGAGCTATGCGGAGGTGTGCCTTTTAACGAGTCCACTCAGGAAGAGTTGCTGGGGCCGGCTTTTTCCTCAGGTGGAATTAAACTTGAGGCTTCGGAAGTGTATTTACTTGACGGGACAAGGCTCGGAATGCTCAGGAATATTCGGAAGCTGAAGCATACCAGAGTTAGAAACAAGAATCAGAATAGAAGATGCAGGAATTCAAAAAGCTCTAAATAAGATGATCTGGCATGTAGACAAAGAATTTAGCTTTAAGAATTTAGCTTTAAGAATTTAGCTTTAAGAATTTAGTTTTAAGAATTTAGCTTTAAGAATTTAGCTTTAAGAATTTAGCTTTAAGAATTTAGCTTTAATTAGACAGAAGATTAGGCTCCAGTCATATAATGGACTCTTGTCATTAAATATAGTTTTTTAGCTTGAGTTACAACTAACCGCAGCCTGTATATAAAAATAGCTGTCTCTAACTCTGACTTTAAGTTTCCAACCGCAATGAAATGCTTTTCAATTTTTGTCCTGGTTTTCTTTTGGAATCCATTCAGTATTAACATTCCCGTAATATCCAAATCTTTTTAAAATTTAGCGCATATTACTAATCTAAACAAACATGATATTCTTTGAATAACATGCAAAAACAATGAAAGTGCTTGCAGATGTCAGCATTTTCATGCCAAATATTTAAATGACTTAAAAACAAGTGAAAACTTGAAGAATCAAAGGGTTTTTGAATATTAACATTAACTTATTTATCTACTGACATATCACTAAAATTGTCCGCGAATTGCCTCTCTATTTTTACAAAGAAATGATTATCTACTCTGTACTATAATAACGATTTAGAATAGTCTCCAGGTCTCTAAATGATAATTGCTCACAAACATTAACTTGCAGAATTTAAAATTATTTTTTGTGGTCAGGGAGTGCGGAATGAGAGAAACACTGAGAAACTCTGGTATTGATATTATTGGAGACGTGCCCTGGGGAACACATTTCTGCCAGTTTTATCAGACAAAAAAAGATTTAATGGACATCGTTGTCCCTTATTTTAAAGCAGGGTTGGAAGATAATGAATTTTGTCTCTGGGTTACATCACAACCCCTGGAAGTAGAAGAGGCAAAAGAAGCCTTGAGAAGAGCCGTTCCTGATATTGATATTTATCTGGAGAAAAAGCAAATTGAAATTATCCCTTATACCTCCTGGTATGTGAGAGAAGGAAGTTTCGATTCTGAGAGAGTTTTTAATGGATGGGGTGAAAAATTAGGTGAAGCTCTAGCAAGTGGTTATGGGGGACTCAGGGTAGCAGGAAATGCTTCTTGGTTGAAAAAAGGAGATTGGGATGATTTTGGTGATTATGAGAAAAAACTGGACATTAATATCGGCGAACGACAGATAATCTCTCTGTGTTCATATCTTCTTAGCATATGCAGTGCAGCAGATACTATTGATTTAGCTTTTAACCATCATTTTTCTCTGGTCAAAAGGAAAGGAAAGTGGGAAAGGATCGAAAACCCCGGGCAGAAAAATAAGACTGATTGCAAGCAGACTGAGAAAGCGTTGATCCAGACTGAGAAAGCGTTAATCCAGAGTGAGCAGTACAGCAAGCAGAAGTTAGAATATATTCCTTCACCTTATCGGGAAGTGGGTAAACTGGAAATCACTGATATCATTGATGCCCAGTCGATCCAGTTTATGATGGACTGTTTCTACAAGATTGCTCACATTCCTATGAGCCTGGATGATCTCAAAGGTAATGTTCTGGTAGGCATAGGATGGCAGGAGATCTGCACGCAATTCCACAGGGTTCACCCCGAAGCCTGTAAGAACTGCGTAGAGAGTGACATAAAGCTATCTGCGGGCGTTTCCCCTGGAGAGTTCAAGCTATATAAGTGCAAAAACAATATGTGGGACATAGCGACTCCCATAATAGTTGGTGGTCAACACATTGCCAATATCTTCTCAGGCCAGTTCTTTTTTGAAGATGAACCTCTGGACTATGAGCTTTTCCGATCCCAGGCCAGAAAATATGGTTTCAATGAGGAGGAATACATAGCAGCACTTGAGAAAGTCCCACGGTTGAGCAGGGAAGCTGTGAATACAGGCATGGCCTTCTTTATAACTTTTGCCAACGTGATCTCGCAGTTAGGCTACAGCAATCTTAAGCTGGCTCAGTCGCTAGCTGAACGTGAAACACTTCTGGGTGCACTGCAGGAGAGCAAGGAGCGTTTCCGTTCGGTCCTTGAGAACTCACTCGATGTGGCTTACAGGCGAAACCTTCAGACTGACAGATACGACTACATGAGCCCGGTGGTAGAGAAGATTACTGGATTCTCTGCAAAGGAAATGAGTGTAGTGAATGCCAGTGAGATTCTTGGTCGCATTCATCCCGACGACCTTCCCAGAGTTATTTTGAAGCGGGATCAGGCATATGATACTGGTTCTGGAACTTTGGAGTACCGGTTTAAACATAAGGACGGTAAATATCGCTGGTTCTTAGATCATTTTACGGGTACCAAAGATAGAAATGGCAAGTTGCTCTTTATTGGAGGTATCGTCCACGATATTACAGAGCGTAAAAAAGCAGAAGAAGCTCTAAAAAAAGCACATGAAAATCTGGAAGAAAAAGTTAAAGAACGAACAGCTGAGCTTGAGAGGGCTTACAATTCATTGAAAGAAAGTGAGAAAGGCCTTGCAGAAGCTCAAAAAATGGCTCATATTGGAAACTGGGAATGGGATATTGAAACTGATAAAGCCTACTGGTCTGAGGAAATGTATCGTATTTTTGGACGTGATCCTCAAGAGCTAGCACCTTCTTACAATGAATATTTAAGTTACATACATCCCGATGATCTAGACTACTACCGCAACGCCCTTAAAAAAGCTACAAAGGAAGATCTTTTTGTTATCGATTACAGGATTGTCTTAGCAAATGGGGAAGAACGCATAGTCCATCTAAAATCAGAATTCGTGTTTAATGGTGAGAATACCCCCACTAAAATAAAAGGAATAGTTCAGGACATTACTGAAAGCAAAAAAGCTGAAGAGAAAATACAGAAACTGTTGAATGCAATGGAATCATCGGATGATGCTATTATAACCGAGTCTCTCGAATGTGTTATTACAAGCTGGAATAAGGGTGCAGAGCAGATTTATGGTTATTCATCTGAAGAAATTCTTGGGAAAAATGTCTCAATCCTTGAACCGGATGATCTCAAAGGGGAAATAAGACAGTTAATTGAAAAGATTAAACAAAAAGAAAAGATCCGGCATTACAAAACTCTTCGGCAGAAAAAGGACGGTGCCTTAATAAATGTTTCAATAACTCTTTCTCCGGTTTATGACGCATCTAGAAAGCTCGTAGCTATCTCAAGTATTGTAAGAGATGTTACTGAGCGTATCAAGGCGGAAGAAGCACTGCGTGAGAGCGAAACGCGTCTACGTCGATTTTACGAATCAGATATGATCGGTGTGTGTTTCTACAATCTGAAAGGTTCGATAACAGAAGCTAACGACAAGTTCCTGGAGATAGTTGGTTACACTCGCGAAGACTTGCTGACTGGGCAGATTAAATGGGATAAGATGACTCCACCGGAGTACAGTCAATTGGATGAGCATGCCATGGCGGAACTCAAATCAAAAGGTGCAAGTACGCCTTATGAGAAGGAATACATCCGCAAAGATGGCTCGCACGTACCTGTTATCATAGGGGTAGCTACTTTCAATAAGGTGCTTTATGAAGGATTAGCCTTTGTTCTCGATATCACCGAGAAAAAAAAGGCAGAGGAAGCTCTGTCAAATCTCGAGACTGCCCGTAAGAAAGAAATCCACCACAGGATAAAAAATAACCTGCAAGTTATCTCTTCTCTTCTTGATCTTCAGGCTGAGAAATTCGATAATCCGAAAGTTATTGAGGCTTTCAGGGAAAGCCAGAATCGAGTTATATCTATGGCTCTCATCCACGAAGAACTATATAAAGGAGAAGGAACTGACACTCTGAATTTTTCTGAATACCTTAATAAATTGGCTGAAAATCTTTTCCAAACTTACAGACTTTATAGTAAAAATCTCAACCTATTCACAGATCTGGAAGAAAATGCATTCTTTAATATGGATACTGCTGTCCCGTTAGGAATAATTGTTAATGAACTAGTTTCCAATTCCCTCAAACATGCATTTACTGAAGACCAGGAAGGTGAAGTCCGAATTAAGCTTTGCAGGGAAGGGACCAATGATGAAATAAGTAAATCTCTTTTCAGCCTGACAGTTTCGGATAATGGAATAGGAATTCCTGAAAATTTAGAATTAGAGAGTCTAGAATCACTCGGACTTCAGCTAGTAGATATTCTTGTTGACCAGCTGGACGGGAAAATCGAGCTTAAAAGAAAACAGGGAGTCGAGTTTAAAATTACGTTTAGTGTAGTGGAAAATCCGAAATCTATGAATTAATAAACACAGGATACATTTTCAATAGTAATATGAAGTTTTGCAACGAATTTAAAATTAATTTTTCTCATAAAGTAATCATGATTTCACTAATAATTTATCAATATATGGACTCGTTTTCTCAATGTTTATATAATATGCGTGGATGTATGGAAAAATTAAATGTCAGGACTCAGGCTAATAGACAGTCGTTATTCTTGATATTCGTACCTGTAGCTTTCAGCCATAGAAGTGTGAATAAAAAATTCACTATCCAGCAACTTACATATATAAGAATTCATAAATCTCCGTGAGACCTTCCAAGATTCTTTTCTGTTGTGGGCACTCGGGTTGATTTATTAATGGCTGATTAGCTGATATTGATTTATTATTGATTTGTTCATGGCTAATTTACTTACTGACTTATATATGATTACTGATCAAGTTAATAATTTATTATCGGTTTACTGATTGATCACTAATCGATTACTAAGCGGTTTATTCGCATTCACCTGAATAGGATGTACTGATTCGATGAGCATGGAAATTAACAATGAAAAAATGTCAGATAGCCTTGTACCGTCTGACAATGAATCTGACAGTAATGATATTTCAGATAGCAGAGTCTTTGATGATTCTAAACTTACAAAACTAAACGGTATCAGAAACCAGGGACTTAACCCATACCCCTATAAGTTTGAAAAGAATGGGGATATCTGTGAAATCCAGAAAAAGTTCGAGGACTTTGAAAAGAATGAAGGCTTAACGGTCAGAACCGCAGGAAGGCTCTACAATATTCGCAGGCTTGGAAAAATGATATTTGCCGATCTTGGAGACCAGGGGAGCAGAATTCAGGTTACTCTAAGAAAAGGAAACCTTCCTGATGAGGATTTCAATACTTTTAAAACCCTGGTCGATTCGGGAGATATCGTAGGTGTTCAGGGTACACTTTTCAGGACAAAAAGGGGTGAAAATTCCATCAGCGTGTCCGAATTTTCCCTTCTCTCAAAATCCCTCTGCGCCCTCCCCGAAAAATTCCACGGCTTAAAAGACATTGAAACAAGGTACAGAAAAAGGTATCTTGACCTCATAGTCAATGCTGATAAGCGAGAGATTTTCGTCATGAGGAGCAAACTCATCTCCGAGATCAGACGATTCCTTTCTGACAGGGAATTCCTGGAATTTGAAACTCCGATACTACAGAATGTATACGGAGGCGCAAACGCAAGGCCTTTCACGACTTTCCATAACTGTCTCGGGCAGAAACTCTTCCTTAGAATTGCCCCTGAACTTTATCTTAAGAGGCTTGTTGTTGGCGGTTATGAGAAGGTCTTTGAGATCTCCAAGAATTTCAGGAACGAAGATATTGACACAACCCATAACCCTGAGTTCACCATGATCGAAGTCTATGAAGCTTACAGGGACTACAATGACATGATGGACTTAACCGAAGGCCTGATCTCGGAACTTGTGGTCAAGCTGACTGGTAGCTATGAAGTTAAAATTGGAGAAAACACGCTCAATCTCCATACCCCCTGGAAAAGAATTTCCATGGAAGATGCCTTAAAAGAGTATGCTGGACTTGATGTTTTTGCACACTCGCTTGAAGAATTGAAACAAATCGCAATCGAAAACAAGATAGAGGATTACGAAAAGGCAAAAACTTACGGAGAGTTCCTTGCCCTTCTATTTGAAGGCCTGGTAGAAGACAAGCTGATAAACCCGACTTTCATTTATGATTTCCCGGTGGAAAATTCCCCACTTGCCAAAAACCACAGGTCAAAAGAGGGCTTTGTCGAGAGATTCGAACTCTTCTTAAATGGATGGGAACTGGCAAACGGTTATTCCGAACTGAACGATCCTATTGAACAGCAAAAAAGGTTCGAAGAACAGGACAAGAAAAGAAAGTTAGGAGACCTTGAAGCCCAGACCATCGATTACGATTTCGTAAATGCTCTCGGATACGGAATGCCCCCTACAGGCGGCATGGGGCTTGGAATCGACAGGCTTACCATGATCCTTGCGGGCCTGGACTCTATCAAAGAAGTAATCCTTTTCCCGCAGATGAAAAGGGAAGACTGAGTTCGGATTTAACCTGGATTGATGTTCTTCTGGGAATTTATTCCCTCTTTTTTATGACTCAATCTAATCTTTTTGTCATTTCTTTTTGTTATTCGATTCAGTTTCTTGTTTTTCACTGAGTTACTCTTTTCATTTTTATAAGTTTTAGATTTCTATAACTTTAGATTTCTATAAGTTTTGTTTATCTTATCTTTTCCATACCCTCTTTTTCAGAACCTCTTACTATTTTCTGTTGCAATATTGGCATGTAGGCGTTTTTGTGAAACCTACTAATAAAACATTAAATTATTCTAACCAACTGTTCTAACCAGATTTAAGATCCTTATGTTAGTTATTTTTGGAAAACGAGAATTTATAAGTATACAATGCTTATTATAATATATATTTATTTATATATTTTACTCTAAATGTAATTTTATGAGGGCAAAACTCTTTGAAAAGGTGTAATTATGGGGGCACTTAGACGACTTAGCGCTATAGTTCTGGGAATGTCTATCACGAGTGGAATGCTTCTGTTTGTATCATGTCTGCCTGCATCGGCGCAGACTTACGACCTTGTCATCAATAATGGTCGGGTCATGGACCCTGAAACAATGTACGATTCCATTGCCAACGTCGGTGTCAAGGACGGCAGAATTGCGATCATCACAAATGAGAGCATCGACGGCAAGGAAAACATTGATGCCACGGGTCTTGTTGTTGCACCGGGTTTCATAGATACCCATTTCCATGCCGTCGATCCGTTTGCCACAAAACTTGCGCTCTGCGACGGTGTCACTACAGGCATGGATCTCGAACTTGGCGCGTTGAACGTCAAGGATTGGTATGACAAAAAAGCGGAAGAAGGCTGGCAGATTAACTACGGCACCACAGCCAGTCTTAACATTATCCGCATGCTAGTGCACGACCCGGAGGTCAAGATCGAGGAACCGGTGGACTACTCCAACATAATTCATTACATCAATGAATCCACAATTGACGGAATTCCGGGATGGTCGGTGAACCGTAGCAATATTTCACAGATGAACAAGGTCATGAAAAAGCTGGATGAAGAGTTGCAGCAGGGAGCTATTGGTGTGGGTGTAGGAGCTGCCTATATGGCAAGAGGTCTGACGAGCTACGAACTTTTCGAGGCTCAACGGACTGCCGCTCGTTACGACAGGCTTGCTTCAGTACACACCCGTTACCACCTTAGCAGCGAGACACCGATGGAAGCTCCTATCGCCTTTGACGAGATGTTTACTAACGCAGTTTTGCTCGATGCACCACTGTTGATGGCACATGATAATGATTATGGTTGGTGGGAGATTGAAGAAAAATTAAGGTTGGCTCGCTCCAGAGGTCTCAACATGTGGGCAGAATACTACCCCTACGATGCCGGGTCTACATCAATAAGCGCTGATTTTCTGAGGCCCGATCTCTGGGAGAAAAACTATGGCTACAAGTACGAGGAGACTCTCTATGATCCTTCGACCGACAAATTCCTTAACAAATCAGAATATGAGACATTGGTGAAAGCGGACCCGGGTCGCAACATCGTGGTATTCATGCCTGCGAGGACAAAATGGTTGCCATACTGGTTGACAATCCCTGAAATGACTGTGGCAACGGATGCAATGGGTGGTGTGGGTACTGATGGGAAGTTGCTGCCGTGGAATGCAAACTATTCTGAGTATGCAGGTCATCCGCGAACAGCGGGATGCGATGCTAAAGTCCTTCGACTCGGCAGGGAACAGGGCGTACCCCTTATGTTCACACTTTCCCAGCTTAGCTACTGGAGTGCAAAGCATCTGGGCGACGCCGGCATTGAGTCAATGAAAGAGCGTGGCCGTGTGCAGGTAGGCAAGGTCGCAGACCTGACTCTTTTTGATCCAAACACTGTGGCTGACCACGCGACATATAAAGCCGGCGAACAGGGACTACCCTCAACTGGCATACCTTATGTCATCGTCAATGGTACAATCGTTGTAAAGGATTCCGAAGTGCTTCCTGTCAAGCCCGGGCAGCCAATACGCTACCCGGTTGAGGAGAAGGGGCGATTCGAACCAGTGGATGTCAACAAGTGGATTAGTGAAAACACAATCATATCGAAAGCAATTCCAGCAGTGGATGACACGAGTGCAGGCCAAGAGCTAAAAAGCTGACATCCAGAGTTTGTGATCGCTCCTGGCAGTATCTTCTTTATGGCTAACGAATTGCAGATATCATATATAGTATATCGGTCCTCAAATGTATATATAATGAGAAAATAAATACAGTCTATGATGCAAATATTATTTTAAAGTCACATGGAATTTTGTAACACGGAAAACGCAGCCTGTCGCATAGTGATTCGATCTGGATATTACAACCACGGAAAACACGGAAAGCACGGAAGAAACACGCCTTTACTAATGATTTCCGTGTCTCCCGTGCTTTCAGTGGTTTTCAAAAAATTCATTTTGGACATACTTTGGAATCGATGCACTAGATAACTGACATTGGATCGTGATATTAATTATTCGATTGGTCATCGAGGAGAAGCTCCTCTTGACTTAGAAGAGATCTAATAGTTGGAGGTAAATGCTACAAAATTCAAAGCTTTCCTCCTCTTTAGCATGAAAGTCATTGGGATGAAATCCTAAACTACTTTGATTCCAGGGCCACGAAACACTAAGTATTTTATTACTATGATCTATTTAAAATTAGAAAAGTTAGATTTCAAACTACCCATTTGAAATGACGAAGAGCCCACAGAAGGCGTGGGATGACTTAATTAAATTGACCAGTGACGAAGACAGTGATGTAAGGCATTGGGCCGCCTCTGCTCCTGGTTCTGCATTTTTCCACACGCCAGATAAACAAAAGGCATGGAACGACTTACATAAATTGACCACTGATAAATACTGGCATATTAGAGTCAATGCAAATCATTCTCTTGGAAAAGTTTCCATATTCAAGGCTTCCCAGGCAGAAACAGATAAAGATTCATTGGTCATCGGTTAAGGAATTTTCTTGCCTGAAAGCTACTATTTTGCATTAGAAGCCGGCCTTAGAAGCCGGCCTTAAATTTTTGCCTCTTTACATGAAATCTGTACCCTGTTCCAGCTTACAACTCATTGAAATAGATTATAAACGTTGAGACATTGCTGCAATTTGTCATGCTTCCTCACTTAACCGAAGACGTATGTGATAGTTTTTCACCAGTTGAGATACTGTTGAAGTTTAAGGAAAGTAAAAACATAAATTATGGTGAAAATAACATAATTATTAAAGTTACTAAGAAAATAAGAGAATTAGAGAATTAGATAAAATTCTACAATTCAATACATTCCCTACAAAAACTGGGAGTTGAGGTAAAGAATTCAGGTAATTGGATATACTAAAGGAAGGACCGCTATGAACCAGTATCCACAATGGTATTATGATGAATTCAAACAAGTCGGGGTAGACTATACAGATCTTGAAGAAGTCCGGGCTTATGATCTATGTATGCAGAAATTGAGAGATATTGAAAGTGAATTCAATAATATTCAAGGACTTATTAATATTAAGGACACGGATTTACTTCTTGAAATCGGAACGGGGACAGGGGAACTGGCACTCAAATTTTCAGGGCACTGCAGAAAAGTTGTGGCTATCGATGTTTCGAAAAAGATGATAAATTTTGCGAAAACGAAGGCTGAAGGCCAGAAAAAAACAAATATAGAATATTATAATGCTGGCTTTTTAACATATGAAAACTACGATGAACCTTATGATGTCATTGTCACTCAACTAGCTTTACACCACCTTCCTGACTACTGGAAAATGATTGCTCTGAGACGGATCTACGGAATGTTGAAGGAAGGCGGAAAGTTCTACTTACGTGATGTTGTTTTCCCTTCACTGATTTTGGATTATGACAGTTATTTTAATAAAATTATAAATGACCTTCGAAAATCTGCAGGGGACAAACTTGCTGAAGAGACCGAAATCCACATAAGGGAAGAATTTTCAACGCTGGATTGGATTATGGAAGGTCTCCTGAAAAACGCTGGGTTTTGTATTGAATCTGTTAAATGTGATGGGTTTATTGCAGGTTATCTTTGCAAAAAATGATATGTTTGAAATGTAAGAGACTTGAAAAGCAACTGATTTTATAAAAAGTATCAAAAAGGTTCAAGGAAAAATATCAGGTGGAGGACGGCGTTTTCGGAGTTGATATCAAAAACGGAAAATGCGTCTTTGAAACCTGAAGCAAGTACCCGACGGCAAAAGGGCTTCTCGAAGACCGGCTTATGAGATGTTCACCTGGAAAACAGGTGTATACGAGCGTGAATGAGGGTTTTGAGATTCTTGAAGACGCAGAGATTTGCAGGTTAGAAGATTTTGATTTCAGGGTTTTTTGAGAAAATGGATGTAAAAAAAGATTTAAGGGGAATAAAGGGCGGATTCGATTAACTTATTGGTTAAACAAAGCAAGAATTTTCCGCAAAAATCTTTTTTAGTGGATTTTGCTCTTTAATCCCAAAACAAAAAAAGAAAACATTTTAAACTTTAAGTTTTATTGGAGTTTATGGTGTTGGGCAGTTGATAGATCAAGAGAAGATTCACAATCAATGTCTTAGTGAAGACCCAACAGAGTGTATCAAAGCGATAGAGCAATTAAGAGATAATTTTTCATTACTGTCCAATAAAGAACAGGCATGGAACGACTTAATTAAATTGATGATGGGTGAAAACCATTCTGTGAGATATTGGATTACTTCTGCTCTACATTCCATTTCATTCGTGCCAGTTAAAGGAACGGATGATGTTAGGAAGACAGATACAGATGTTAGGAAGACAGATACAGATGTTAGGAAGACAGATACAGATGTTAGGAAGACAGATACAGATGTTAGAAAGATTGCGGCCTCTTTCCTTGGTTATGTATTTTCAGACATGCAGGATAAACAAAAGGCATGGAATGACTTACATAAATTGACCAACAATAAACACTGGATAATCAGGTATGGCGTCGCCTCTGCTTTTGGTTCTGCATTTTTCCACATGCCAGATAAACAAAAGGCATGGAATGACTTACATAAATTGGCCAATGATAAAAATAGATGGGTAAAGGTTCAGGCCGCCTCTACTATTAGTTCTGTATTTTTGGATGTGCCGGATAAACAACAAGCCTGGAATGACTTACTTAGACTGATCAATGATAATGACATGGATATAAGTTCTGATATAAGTCCTGAGTCCGCCGCCTCTGCTCTTAGTTCTGCATTTTCATATGTGCCGGATAAACAACAAGCGTCGAATGACTTACATAGACTGACCAATGATGAAGATAGTTATGTGAGGTCTAGAGCTGCTAGAGTTCTTATTTCTGCGTTTTCTGACATGCCGGATAAACAACAGGCATGGAATGACTTACTTAGACTGACAAATGATAAAGACAGATATATAAGGTCTAGGGCTATCGAAGCTTTTGATTCTGCGCTTTCTCAAATGCCAGATAAACAACAGGCGTGGAATAACTTACTTAGACTGACCAAGAATGAAAACAGCTCTGTAAGGTCTAAAGCAGCTTCTGCTCTTGGTTCTACGTTTATTCAAGTGCCATATAAAAAACAGACATGGAATGACTTATATAGACTGACCAGTGATGAAGATCATTTTGTGAGGTCTGTTGCTACCTATACTCTTGGTTCTGTGTTTTTTCACGTATCAGATAAGCAACAGGCGTGGAATGACTTACACAAATTGACAACTGATGAAGACAGTTCTGTGAGGTATAATGTTGCTTCTGCTATTGGGTCTGCATTTACCTATGTGCCAGATAAGCAACAGGCGTGGAATGACTTACACAAATTGACAACTGATGAAGACAGTTCTGTGAGGTCTAAGGCAGCCTCTGCTATTGGGTCTGCATTTTCCTACATGCCAGACAAACAACAGGCATGGAATGACTTACACAAATTGACAACTGATAAAGACAGTGATGCGAGGGGTATTGCTTGCTATGCTCTTGGTTCTGCGTTTCCTCAAGTGCCAGATAAGCAACATGCATGGAATGTTTTACAGAGACTAACCATTGATGAAGACATTTCTGTGAGGTCTCGTGCTGCCGATGTTCTTGGTTCTGTTTTTTCTCAAGTACCAGATAAACAACAGGCATGGAATGACCTACATAGACTGATCAATCATGAAGACATTTCTGTGAGGTTTCGTGCTGCCAAAGCTCTTGGTTCTGTGTTTCCTCAAGTACCAGATAAACAACAGGCATGGAATGATTTACTTAGACTGATCAATCATGAAAACATTTCTGTGAGGTTTCGTGCTGCCGAAGCTCTTGGTTCTGTGTTTCCTCAAGTACCAGATAAACAACAGGCATGGAATGATTTACTTAGACTGACCAGTGATAAGGATGGTTATGTGAGGGAAAGTGCTGCCGAAGCTCTTGGTTCTGTGTTTTCTCAAGTGCCAGATAAACAACAGGCATGGAACAATTTACACAGACTGGCCAATTATGAAAACACTGATATTAGGTCTAAGGCAGCCTCTGCTATTGGGTCTGCATTTCCCGATGTGCCAGATAAACAACAAGCTTGGAATGACTTATACAAATTGACAACTGATAAAGACAGTTTGGTGAGAGTCTCCGCAAATCACTCTCTTGGGAAAGTTTCCATATTCAAGGCTTCTCAAGCAGAAAAAAACGAAGATTACAAAAGGGAATTGGAAACAGCAATTGAATTTTTTGAAAAAGCAGTAATGGAATCTAAATACTTTAATCCATCTCAATTTTGCCTTCCATTCTATCGTTCTTTCCATACAATCGTTTTTAAAAGAAAGGAAGCAAAAGAAGAAGTGGACAAATATCTTGCCGAAGTAAAAAATGCTGTTAAAGGCTCAAAAAGCAAAGAAATGCTTTTTGAAGTAGTTAATAACCTTGCAAATGCCTTAAAAGAAGTGCAAAGTCTGGACAATTTAGATTTAGAGGCAAAAAAAGGCGAGCTTAATTTTTATAGACAATACTGTGATCGTGCAGCAGAGCTGATGAAAGATACTGAAAAAACAGCACCATTTGCAACAATAGCAATGAGAAAAGGGCTACCTATTCTGGACAGAAACCTAAAAGAACTTCTCGAAGAGATTCAAAAGAAAGCAAAGATCGCGTGCAAGGAATCGAAAGGAACTGATGCAGAAGAAATCGCATGTGCTGTCAGTAAAGAAGTTCAGAAATGGGAAATCGGCAGTCAGGAAGAAATGACACAAAATATTGAAGGTTTGATCGAAACTTTCAGAATGAGAATGCCGCATATACCAGGCTACGAGCATATATTTGAAGAAATCGAAGGAATACGAAATGTAAATGATCTTGCAAAACAATATGAAATAGTTTCTAGACTTGTAGGACTAATACCGATATTTAGCTCGATGCCAGATCAGGTAGTACAAGATATCAAAACGATCAAAGAAGAAACAACTTCTATTTCAAACGAAATTAAATATTTACAGATTTCAGTTGACAGATTAATAGAATCAGTAGATGAACTGCAAAATCCACAGGAATATCTTGATACTATTCAAAGAAATTTGGAAGAAATTAAGAACGAGATTCCCGAAATGAAAGGAAAGATCGATGAAGTGCTCTATGAATTATATTCTCCTTTAAGTACAGATCAAAAGCTGAAAATTGCCATTCCAATAATTCCATATCTTGTCTCTTACGAAATGGAAACAGATGTTCCACGGCTTGTGGCTGACAAGATTGATGAATTAAAGAACTTAGTTTTGCGTTTTAAAAAGAGTGAATAATTAGATGAAACTCTATCTTCTTCAAATTTGAGGAAGAACCTTCTGCGAGATTTAATAAAGACTTACAAACCCTTCCATCCTTTTCTGATAATACAAATACTCCTGGGCATACCCGCAGTAATGTCCGAAATAGTCCCTTCCCCAGTCCCCCATACAGCTCATGTTTGTGCAGGTTTCAAAGTAACTGTCATCTATATGGTAATGCTGGATAATCTGCTTGATGTGGGTATCAACTGGAAAGGCTTCCATTTTATCAAACGCGAAAAGAAGCACGCAGTCAGCAACCTTCTCTCCAATGCCCCTGAGCCTCATAAGGCGTTCCCGCGCATACCTGTACTCCAGGCGGAAAAGGACGTCAAGGTCCAGCTCGCCCGACGCAACTTCTTCGGCTGCAGCTATTATGTTTTGGGTCCTGAAGCCCAGCTTGCACTTGTCAAGCTCGGCGGGATCGACATTTGCAAGAGTTTCAGGGTCAGGAAAGCTGAAATAGCCTGGTTCGATTTCCTGCCCGAAAAACCGGCTGAGCAGGCAGATTCGTTTCTGAATTGTGGGGATGTTTGAGGCTGTAGAGAGCATATAGGAAATAAGGCATTCCCAGGGGTCCTGCCGGATCAGCCGCAGGCCTCGATATTTGCGGATCGCCCTGTCGATCAGCAGGTCCCGGTTTATGCTTTCGTAGATCGAAGGCAGGTTGTCGTCCAGGCGGAAATAACGAGTAAGAAATTCAGGCAAGATTTTTGAATCGACAATCAGTTGCCCCTGGTCCTGAGAAAGCCGGAGAACCTGGTCTCTGACAACGCCTGTCCACCAGTCTCCGTCTCGTACCCATCGGAAGACCTGCCCGCAGTCGAGAGTATAATTGAGGTCAAAAAGTTCGGGTTTAAGCCTGTACGTCCAGCTCAAGCCCCCTGAGAAAAGTACCTGCCGTTAACGTATCCCCTAGCCCTACCGTAGTTACTGGAGACCTGGAAAGCATTGTAGGCAACATGCAAATAATATAATTCTCCCTTAAAGTATAAGCCCCCTGCCCAAGAGTTTTTCCATTAAAAGACATAAGGAAAGCTGCAATTTGTTCTCTTCCAAACGGGCTCTCCTGAAGTTTCGAAGATTCCTCTTCCACAAATTTCCGCCCATCAAGCCTGCCTGAAGCTGCATACACGCCTGCACACCTGACTCCGAATTCCAGAGATTCAAGCTTTTCTCGGGCTGCCCTCTGCAAAATTGAACTTTCGGATTCATCCATTTCAAATACAGAAGCTGCTCTGGAATTAAACTCAAAACCGGTTTTAAACACAGCCAGCACAAATTCCCTTGTATGGATTATGAGCTTCTTAAGCCCGTGCCCTGATGCCAGCCTGAAAGCCGCACTGGATATAGCATCTGCATTCATATGCTGAAGTATCTCTCCGGAAACGCCGTGTAAATTAGAAAACACTGCAAGTTCGTCTTCATTCATTCCAAGGCTATCGGAAAGTTTTGCAAACTTCAGAAAGACCGAATTTGCAATTTCTTTACTTGCAAAATGTCCGAGTTCCAGGTGAATCTGAAGTTTATTGTTTCTGGTTTTCCAGCTTTTTAGCTGAGAGAAAGTATCATCAAGAATTGTCTTATAAGTGCAGCCATTGGGATAGTTCTCAAGCAGGAGATGAAAACCCGATATAAGTACTCCGTCGAGCTCGCAGGCGTGTTGGAGAGCATACTGCTCAAACGCAGGGTTGACAAAAAGCCTGAGATTCAAATGATCGCAGGTAGCTATGAAGCGGTTTTCCCTCGGAACCCGAACTTTGGTTCCATAAAGGGAAAATGTCTCCCCCTCAGAGAAATCAAATACGAAATGTATGGGCTCCTGGCTGCTGGAAAAGGCACCTTTATTTTCTTCAGGTTCTATGCTTGCGTTTTCCATTATCTGCATGGGGGGTTCCGGAAAATAGATCGCCTTTTTTGAAAAGAGAGAAAGCTGGGTTTTAGAGGGAACTGCAACATTCGGTATTACTCTGGAAGCTCCTAGCTGGGAAAGAGCATTTGCCATTATTCCTGCATTTCCGCCCATTCTTACGAGGGATTTTCCAAAATAGCGTCTTTTAAGAAACTCGAAAACGGACTGATCAAAAACAAGCCACTCGGCTCCACATCCATTTTTCATACAGTAAGCAAGCCCTGCTACAAAATCCGATTCCGAAAAGATTTTTCCGGGAGGGTTCTCGATTTTGTCAAGAATTTCAGCCTCTTCGAAGGTTTCCAGCAGTTCCGACATCTCGGCCCCGCTGATCCTATACACCGAATCTATGTTGACATTATATCCGCAAAGTATATTCATCTAACCAGTTCCTGTATCCCTGAAATAGGAGGCGAGTGGAGGCAAATGGAAAGCGAGTGAGAAGCGAATGGTTGGACATGTGGAAGGCAAATGAGTGAAAGGCAAGTGAAAGGCAAATAAATGGAAGGCAAATAAGTGGAAGGCAAATAAGTGAGGGCAAATGGATGGAGGGCAAATGGATGGAGGGCAAATGTACAACTTTGGATACGTCAAAGAGAATTTATTTTCATGCCTGATCCTGTTTCATTCTTGCAAGCATGGCTGCAAAAGCTCCTGCCGAGATTGCATCACCTATCCCGACTGTTGCTTTGGGCTTATCTACCACCTTGGAAGGAATTAAAACCGCATCATGGTCAGACCCATAGAGATATCCGTATTCGAACTCCTCATGAGTACAGAGTTTCTTCCCTACACAGTAAACCTTGAAGTTCTCCAGGTCTTCTATGCCTTTACTTGAAACCGGAACCTCCAATCCTGCTTCTACGTCCTCAAGGTTCTCAATTTTTCCTTTAAGGGCTTTGGCACCGGCCAGAGTTGAGGAAAAGAGCAGAGCATCCCTGTGTTCTTTAAGTGTAAGAGGATGGCCTTTTGCAAGGACACAAATGTAAAAGCCAAGAGAATGAACATGGACCCTTTCAAGCGACAGGTCCTTTAAAAGCTGAACAGCTCCATGGTAAAGAGAGGTTATCCCGGTCTCTTCTTTTCTTATCACGGAATAAGAGAGTTCTTCATGCCCCAGGACGTTCAGAGCATTTGCCACTTCTACGGTATCAAGGCCCAGGGAATGAACATGTTTGGCGACAATTTCGGTCAGGATAGCCTTTCTTATTACCCTGTTCTGAATGGATGTAAGTTCTACATGAATGCGGAGTTCAGGATTTAGAGCCTTGAGTTTCTCAATAGCTTTCACGGAATGGGAAACATAGTCCTTATACGTAGACCCATCCTCGTACTGCTCTTTTATCATCTGATAACCTGAAAGCATTGCCCCGTCAATCGGGAAGAGTGAATCGAGGTGCTCATAGATTTCCCTGTCCATATCAAGACGTATCCATTTCGGGCGGGAAGAGATTATAAGGCGGTTATCTCTCGGGATCTGGAATTTGCTTCCACCACAGGTTACGTCCATGCCTTTGGAATACTCAAAGATCCAGTTGACTTTTGATTCTATTCCGGGTTTGAAGGCTTCTCGCGGGGGTTTAAGTACAACCTTTCCATCTTCTACCTTAGGGTGCAGAAGATTGTCAGAAGCCACAAAATATTCTGCCTGTTCTTCAGAAAGCCAGGGAATATACGCCACCACTTTTTTTATTTCAAGGCGGGCAAGAAGATTGGAAATTATTCCTGCCTGACCGCCCATGCGTGCATAGTCAAAACCCAGGTGCTCTTTCAGCCATTCATGAGTATCCGAGGTATGGGTCGGAATTTCAGCGGCTTTACCCTCTCGCATGGAAATCAGCAGGCGAGCCATGAAATCAAGAGGCTCTTTTATTTCTCTTGGGTATGTTTCAACTCTTGCCTGAATCTCAGCCTCATTAAAAAGCCCTATAAGCATAGACAGTTCTTTGTCTGTAAGGTGCTTGATAGCATCGATATTACTGTTGTAAGCTACAAACATGCCTTCCAGATAAGGAAGGGCTTTTTTGACATCGTAAAAAGCATCATTGTAACGCTGTTCCCATTCTTGTATATCCACTTGATAAACCCCCTGGAAATATAGATATGAACCTGAAATAATTTTCAGGGACTAGGGGAAAACCCGGATTTTTCCCGAAGTAACTTCATTTATATTTCGAATTAATCTTGTTTACATTTTTTATTTCCATCCACCTGTTTTTTCAGCCTGTATATTATTCCTGTAGCCAGGCCTGTTTTTTCATTCCTGTGTTAGTCCTGTTTTTTCGGTCCTGTGTTAGTCCTGTTTTTTCGGTCCTGTACTGCAGTAAGTTATATACTGGCGTTAAGTCTGTATTCAATATTGTATTAAGTATTCAACACTACATTAAACACTGCATTAAACACTACATTAAACACTGTATTCAACACTGAATTAAACACTGCATTAAGCACTGCATTAAGTCGTATATTCTGCATTAATCCTGACATAGTCATAGGTCAGGTCGCAACCCCAGGCTGTTGCCTGTTCCTCTCCCAGATTGAGGTTAAGGGTAATGACAATTTCTTCATTTGCCATTATTTTTTTCAAAAGCTCGAGATCCGAAGAACTGGAAATCTCGCCGGAATTTACAAGTTCAACCTCCTCTCCTCCTCCTGAGAAAGAGAGAGAAAGCATTTCCTGTTCAAGTTCGGCACCTGAGTAGCCTGCGGCGGCTACAACCCTTCCCCAGTTTGGGTCCTTTCCGAAAATTGCGGACTTAACCAGAGGAGAACGTACAATTGCCTTTGCAACAAGTTTAGCGTCCTCATGTGTTTTTGCGCCAACGACCCTGGCTTCAATAAGTTTTGTAGCGCCTTCTCCGTCTTTTGCCATTTTCTTTGCAAGCTCGGTGAAGACGTAAATCAGCCCCTCCTCAAAGTCATCCAGACAATCCATACAGGGCTTGACTCCAGACTTGCAGGTGGAAGTAAGGAGGACCATGTCGTTTGTGCTTGTATCCCCGTCAACCACAACCATATTGAAAGTTTTATCCACTGCTATTCTGAGAGCAGCATCCAGTACGTCTGCAGGCACTTTCGCATCGGTATATGCAAAACAGAGCATAGTTCCCATATTGGGCTCGATCATCCCCGAACCTTTGGCAATTGCTCCTATCCTGATCCCGCAGTCCATCTCAATAGCTACTTCTTTTACGACCCTATCCGTGGTCATCATTGCTTTTGCAGCTTCACGGCTGCACTCAGGAGAACTGCCCAGTCCTTTGAGGACTTCAGGGATATGTTCCGCGATTAAGGAGACATCAAGCCTTCTGCCAATTACTCCTGTCGAGGCAACTGCAACCGCGTCAGCTTCAAGACCAAGCTTCTGGGCAAGTACGGATGCCATTTCCATAGCATCCAGAAAGCCGTCATCGCCTGTAAAGGCGTTTGCGTTTCCGCTATTTACAATTACTCCCGAAAGACGGTGATGAGTATCGATTACTCCCTTACTAAGAGTAACCGGAGCTGCTGTGACCTTATTTTTTGTAAAAACGCCTGCTGCAGGCCCCTGTGCAAGAATGACAGTCAATCCCATTTTTCCGGTTTTAATTCCGTTTGCAGATACACCCTTTACTGCACAGATTCCACCTTCGATTTCCTTCATGAAAGACTCTCCTTTTTCCTCAAAGCTTTGCAAGACCTTCGATAATATCGCCGCGAGTAATGATCCCCACCACGCGGTTGTCCTCAGTTACAGGAAGCCTGTTGATCCTGTGCCTTATCATATGCTCGGATGCCTCTTCAACAGATGCCTCGGAAGAGATTGTGTGCACATCCTTTATCATAATCTCTTCTATCTTTGTGGAACCCACATCAGAAAGCATCTTCTTTGTTTCCTCCCAGCCAAGGAGTTCCCTGATGGGAACCTCAATAACCTCAAAGGGGCTTGGAAGCCAGAGTTCCCCCTTTTCGGGGAGTATCAGCAGTTTTAGCAGGTCCGCTTCACTTATGATTCCCACAAGCTCTTCACCGTCAAGGACAGGTGCTCCACTGATATTGTTTTCCTTCAGGACTCTTGCCGCTTCCCGGACTGTATCATCAGGCTTGCAGAAAACAACGTTCGGGTTCATGACATCTTTTACATTCATCTGACTATACCCCTTGAGACAAATTCTATTCTTTAATTTAATCCGTCACCAGTTATATTTTCTTGCTTTGGTTAAGTTTACGGAGCTGCAGCAGGCAGCCAGAGCCCAGATTTCTCGTCCAGTCCGAACATAAGGTTCATATTCTGGATAGCCTGTCCGGAAGCGCCTTTGACCAGGTTATCGATTGCAGAGAGCACGACAACCCTGTTATTTTCCTTATCTGCTTCAAAGCTTATATCACAGAAGTTAGAACCTCTAACTGCGGTCAAGGAAGGAACTCCTGAAGGGAACCTTATAAACGGCCTGTCCCTGTAAAATTCCTCGTAAATTGTCTTTAAGTCATCCGTGGAGAGAGGTTCTTTTGTAAAGAGGTGAGCAGTTGTAAAGATCCCCCTGATAGATGGAATTACGTGGGGAGTGAAATTAATGTTCCTGAGCTTTCCGTCAAGCCCGGTCAGTTCCTGGACAATTTCAGCCCTATGCCTGTGAGCTGTAAGTTTGTATGGGATGATATTTTCCGCCAGGTTTGGATAATGTGAGTTTTGAGTGGGTGAGATCCCAGCTCCTGAGATTCCTGTTTTGGAATCAAAAACCGCAATATCGATAAGTCCAGCTGCTGCAAGCGGGGCTGCTGAAAGGGTTGCCCCTGTAGGAAAACACCCAGGGTTTGCCACGAAATTTTCATCTGCAACTTCAGGGTGGAGCTCTACAAGCCCGTAAACGGCATTTCTCGGGTCGCTATGCTTTATCCCGTAGATTTTCTCAAATTCTGAGGTTTCAAGCCTGTAGTCCGCGCTAAGGTCAACAACCTTAGTGTTGCCGTCAAGCAGTTCAGGTACATAGTTCATACCAGTTCCGTGAGGTACTGCAAGAAAAACTACGTCACAGCGCTCCCTTATATCTTCAGAGTCAGGATTTTCATATTTCAGGTCGAGAAAACCTTCAAGATGCCTGTGAGTGCTCGTTACAGGCTTCCCTGCAAGGCTTCGGGAAGTTACCAGCTCTACCTTGACATTCGAGTGGTTAACAAGCAAGCGCAGGAGTTCTCCTCCCGTATATCCCGAAGCTCCTATTATTCCAGCCTTAATCATAAGTGTCACTGCCTGTGTAATACTAATACAAGATAATTAAATTTGTTATTGAAAAAAACAAATATAAAATCTGTTTCTGTTATTAATTGATGTAATGAGGTCTGCTAAAAAAGCTGGTTCCGGCTACAGAGCCATACCTTTTTTCGTAAGCACAGTTTTTCAAAGGAAATCTCAACTTGTAATCACTATCAGTAGATATTCTTTACATAACCGATTTATAAAGGAAATTAAATTGAACTTCTGCAATAGAATTACAAATTGAGTTAGATATGCACTTTCATAATTAAATTATAAAGTGAATTGGATATGTTGAGTTAGATATGAATATGTTGAGTTAAAGATACTTCTTCAACTTCTTTATAAATGGATCTCAAGTGAAATCTGCTTTGATAATCGAAATTTTTCCTGGAAGCTTCTGCCTGGATTCCAAACTTACTGCTGATTGTCTACTTTCGTAAAGGATAAGAAGTTTACTTTTCCCGGTTCAGGGCATCTAGCTAGAAGACGCTAATCATAAGGAAGCCTTATAATGGAAACTCCCCAAATTTGTCAGTAAATTTAATTATGGAAGTTTTTTCCCAAATTTATTAGTAAATTAAATTGTGCAGGTTTTCTTTCCGAATTCTAGAGAGAACGACTCATATAATTTTAAATCAGTAAGATTTAAATTTTTTAATATATAAGTATATTCCAGATGAAAATTGCTAAGGCACTTAGCGCCGGAAATTGGAAGTTTACAGGTAAATGATTTTATCTTTGGAAACTATCTTACTATAGGAAAATTTGCGACATACCCTTTAAGTGTCAGGAAGAAAAAATCATGAACAGAAAGAAGACAGTCTATCTTGCAGGTCCCCTCTTCAGCCATGCAGAACTCGATTATAACGGTAGATTGAGGGATTTGCTGCTCAGTAAAGGATTTTTGGTTTTTTTACCACAGGAAGATGCAGAGGATACGGTAGATGAACGCGAAAAACAAAATCAGGAGTGTATTTTCAATAAATGTGTGGAGGGTCTGGACGGTTCTGACATTGTAGTTGCAGTTCTGGATGGTGTGGATGTAGACTCAGGAACTGCCTGGGAGATAGGCTACGCTTATGCAAAGGAAAAGCCTGTTATCGGGATTCGAACCGATTTTAGATCTCTCTCCGATGGGATTGTTAACCTTATGGTAGAGATGGCTATAGTCTCCCTTGCAAAGGATGAAGACGAACTGCTGAAAATGATTGAAAAATTCCGGTAACTTTAGTGGCTGACTTCCAACTGTTTCTGTTCCCGAACTTTTAGGTCCCAACTTTTCTTTGATCCTATTTTTCTTTGATCCCATTTTTCTTTGATCCCATTTTTCTTTGGTCTCATTTTTCTTTGGTCTCATTTTTCTTTGGTCTCATTTTTCTTTGGTCTCATTTTTCTTTGGTCTCATTTTTCTTTGATCCCAACTTTCCTTTAGTCCCAATTTTTCTTTGCTCGGAGCTACTTGTAACCCGAACTACTTTTTCCGTTCACCAGAATTTACTCTTGAAGACAAAATCACAGATAACATATCAGGAAATCAAAGTTGTGCTGGTGCACCCTGTTGCTTGCATGGGCATGTTTGTGCTACCGCTCTAAATATGGAGTTTAAAGGAACTACTAACGTTTTTAGAGTTCAGGCTTTGAAAACCTAATGTGTAGGCTTATTTTTTCTCGACCTCAAACTTTGATATATCCAGGAACCAGTAGCTTTCCCTTAAGACCATTTCACTCTCTATGACCTTTATTTTGTTTTTGAACAACGGACCGTCAGTAACAAAGGTATGGAATTCCCCGTTTTCACCACATGGATCGATTGAAGGATTGTGATTTTTCAGGTCGTGTATGAAATTTTCATCGATTTTTCGGCCCAGCCACTCTTTCCCTAGCAAATCGGCTTTGACGCTGAGCAGGATCACCTCAAACCCAGAATTTATGAGGTCATTTATGATCTGTTCGGGATTCCTCTGCCAGAGAGGCATTATTAACTCAAGGCCCAGGTCCCCGCATATCCTTTCTACAAGTTTCTCGTGTGTGCCGATATGCCCGAAAACAGCCCCATCTATTTTCTCCCCGCTATCCATTAAATTACGGACCACTGTTTTGAATTCCTGTTCATATGACACAAAGTCTTTATGGATAAGAGGAATTCCAAGCGCCTCAGACTGTGCATAAACCAGGTCAGGACTGATGTCATGGGAGCCGCGCCTCTGAATTTCCCTAAAGTTCAGGAGATGGAAAACCTCAAAACCTTCCGAGATTGCCCTGTAACATGCAAGACAACCGTCCTTTCCTCCTGTCCATGAAACAACCACCCTGCCTTTGTCACTTTTGCTTTCATCGATCTTACTTTCATCGATCTTGCTTTCATCGATCTTGCTTTCATCGATCCTGGCTGAAGTTGGATTGGTTCTCATCTTCCATATACATGCACAATTTGAAAAAAAGTCTTTTGTTTTTCACCGGCTGTCTCTCCGAAATTCCTCAAAACCTGTTAGGCCAAGTTTCTTCCCTACATCAGCAAATGGGCCCTGAAGGATCAGTTTGAAAGCACACTTACCCGTAGGCGGAAAAAAGAGAATGAACAGGAGTTATAAAGATGCCCTTTGTATTAATGAAGTGTTAATGAAGTGTTAAAACCCCCTTTTTAAATTAAATATGTAATTACATATGAATTGGAATTAGTTGAGAAAAGATCAGTTGCAGAAGCTAGAATCTATAACGATTATTAGGTAAAAAAATTTTAATATAGAATGCCCAACATAATAACTACTGGAGGTTAAAATAGTGACCTTTGTGAACGGATATAATTTCACAAAAGTGAAAACTTCACATGGGCCTGATATGTACGTCTCCAGATATGGGAAGCTGGTAAAGATCGTTCCATTCAGTCCACAAGTGGAGTTTTCCGACAAATACACCAATGACTTGATCCACCAAATCGAGTCAGTGGAGTGAAATAATAGCAAATTTTTCCGACTTTTTCTTTTTGATTCGGACCTATTTTTATGAAAGCCTTTTTTTCAGGCCGAAGCTCGCTCGGTCTGGCATTTTTTAGACTATTTTCACTATATATATAACTTGTGTTTACCTACATTTTTTATATACAGTTCGTGAGTTCAGGAATTTTCAGGGGCTTTCAGCTTAGAGTACCTGGTTTATGACAGCATTTGTTAACTTTACATAGGTAAAAGAAGCCTTAACAAATAGAAATCCGGTAAACTAATCTTCAATTATAGGGAAAAGAATAAATGTTAGAAACTAAGGGGAACCATCAAGTTGCTCCGGGCATAAGAAAAATCAATAAATTGACCCAATAGAAATCAAAGTCAATAAATTGGTCCAAAATAGAAAAGAAAGTCGGCAAATTAATTAAAAATGAATATGAAAGTTTATAAATTGGTTAAAATAGAAATAAAAGTCAATGACATGATACAAAAAAGAAATGAAAGTCGATAATTTGATCCAAAAGAGAAAGGAAAGTTGATAAATTGATCCGAAGCTACAGGAAAACCGACCTTGAAGAAATGGTAAGAATCTGGTATGAAGCCTCCGTTATTGCCCATTTCTTTATCCCGGCCTCGTTCTGGGCTTCGCAAAAGAACGCAATGAAAGAGAAGTACCTTCCACTCGCTGAAAACTTTATTTTTGAGGACGAAGGGAAGATTGCAGGATTCATTTCCCTTGTTGGAGAACACGTCTGCGCCCTCTTCATAGTGCCGGAAATGCAGGGTCAAGGAATCGGCACGGCCCTTCTCGAATATGCAAAGACCCTGAAAGGAAGGTTATCCCTAAAAGTTTACAGAGAAAACAAGAGTGCATTTCACTTTTATGAAAAGTGTGGGTTTGTGGCGACTGGCGAAGAGGTTGATGAGTATACAAGTTGCGTGCAGATTTTGATGGAATGGGAATGAAATAGTTTTTTTTAAGAATTAAGGGTTTCAAACGCGCTATGGCAGGGCAAATCAAAGATAAAAGACAAAAACAAAAAAACTATGGGACTTACTACTAACTCTTATCTTTAGCAAAACCTTGCTATTGACAAAAAATAGCGATCAAAACTCATTGGTCATCGGTTAAGGAATTTTTACTCTTATGAAATCGATTTTGGAACACTATAACTATTCATTAATATATCGATCTCTAAACCTTTTTCGATTAACATGGACCCAAAGCCTGACTTTTAGATATAGACCTCATAGTCTAAAAAGTTAGATTCACTCCGCAGTTTTTCAGTACAATTTTCAACAAATTCAATAAGAATATCCTGGAAATTCTTGAATTTCTGATTAAGTTTTCTGCCTGGTTTTTTTGCAAGCTTTTCAATGCCGTGAATTACATACTGATGAAGAAATTAGACAAGTTTGAGAGTAAAGCAATCGTGCCAGTTGCTATCACTTATCGAGAGATTTGCTTCGATTTCGTATTTCCGGACCGTACTTTCAAGAGTAAGGGGAGATTGGAACATCATTGAATAAATTGAACATACATCATTGAATAAATTGAATATACATCATTGAATAAATTGAATATATTTGAGTAATATAAAATCCGTAGCAAGAATGGCATTTTTAACCCTTAACTGCTGACCAATGCAAAAATATTAAGTCAAAAATATTCAAAATCGGGGAATAAATTGGAAGGAAATGTAGTAACAGCTCCAAACAAGAGGTAATTTGACAATCTCTAAAACAATTAAGAAAAACTACGAAGAGCCAGAAAAGTAGTTAAATTCCTATTTGCATTATTTAGTGGGAGTAGGTAAAAATGGGTTACAGTTATGTCCCATATCTCGATAGTTTGAGCACCGAAAGTTTGGACTGCTTTGCAGTTGAACACTTAGTTATATTATTTAGAATAGATAGATAAGAATGGATTAAAGTCGTAGTATGTTTCTCGGTAGCTTGAGTATCGATGGTTTTGGATTATTTTGATATATGGTTAGAAAGACTGAACCGTACCTCCAGGCAAATCATGTACAGTAGTATATATAGTTGTATTTTTATGAGTATTGGATATTTAAATGGACATTTATATATATTTTAGATATATGCATCTCAAAAAAATCAGTTTCAGAATCAAGAAATTATACAGCAGAAGCAATTTATACAGCACATACTCCAGCGTATTTTTCAGAGTGCGCTGCCCCATTCCAGAGGATATGCATGTCTAGTAAACCCAATCTATCAATTATAATCCCGGTATATAATGAAGAGGAAAATATACTGGAATTATATGAGAAACTATGCAATACCCTTTCACTACCTCACCTAATTGAAAAATCATATGAAATAATTTTTATTGACGATGGGTCCACAGATAGTACTTTTGAAGAAATAAAAAAAATAAAAAACTCTAAAGTTAAGATTGTAAGGTTTCAGAGAAATTATGGAAAAGCTGCAGCTCTGTCCTGTGGATTCAAAAGGTCAAAAGGGGATATTGTCATTACTCTGGACGGGGACCTACAGGACGATCCGAAAGAAATCCCCAGGTTTATAGAAAAACTAAAAAAGTATGACATGGTTTCCGGCTGGAAAAACAAAAGACATGACCCTATTTCGAAAACGCTGCCTTCAAAATACTTTAACCGGTTAACTCGATTCATAACCGGAGTCAACATTCACGACTTCAACTGCGGATACAAAGCGTACAATAGCTATGTTGTAAAAAACATAAATGTGTATGGAGAGCTCCATCGTTACATCCCAGCTCTTGTTTACTGGAAAGGTTACACCGTAGGAGAGATTGAAGTTGAACATCACCCGAGAATACATGGAAACTCAAAGTATGGAGTCGAAAGGCTATTGAAAGGATTTCTGGATCTTATAACAGTTACATTTCTGATGATATACAAAAAGAGGCCTCTACACATTTTCGGAGGCATAGGAATCCTTCTTGGGTTATTCGGAATAATTATATCCGTATACTTAATGGTTTCGTGGGCAACAGGATTAAAAATAGGAGATCGGCCTCTTCTCATGCTTGGAATCTTACTTACAGTCACTGGGGCTCAGTTTATCTCCCTTGGCCTGATAGGAGAACTGATCACAAACTTGAGAAATAACGATGATTATATAATAAAATACGATAGCTATGAACTGGAAAATGGCAGGTAAAATTACGTCATTTCGGGTTTAATGTTTTACCAGCTACATAATTTCGGGTTTAATGTTTTACCAGCCACATCGAGGCCTTATCCAGATAGCTCCAAAAGATAGAAATTAATGAATAAAGATATGCCCGAAAATGCCGGTTGTTTATTTTTAACTAATGGAGATGGTGTTTCAGAAAGTTTTCGAAACAGCCAGAGAAATAACCGGCAAAAATCGTAAATTTTCTACAAAAGATATAGAGTTACTTATGACTCTTATCAGAGTCTGAACCACTAACTTAATAATACCCTCGAAATTCTATACAAACAAGAGTAATAAGGAATGACGAAGAGACAGAATTAATAATATATAAAATTATATGAAATTAATTAGTTAGGTGACGGGTTAGAGGATGATCCCAAATAAACTTGAAAATAACCGAGTAAAATGATAATCGAATTTTACCCATGAGAGGTACAATGATATCGGGCACACAAAAATGGCTAAAAAAACACTTAATTGATAGCCAGATATTGAATGATTATAAAAAAAGTTTGAAAGAATATACCAGTGTCTTAATACTTTACACTTTACTAACTTTTATACTTACTTATCCTGTAGTTTTCAAGATATGCAATTATATTCCGGGAGGCGGAGACGCATTTCAGTGGATAAGAATACTCTGGTATACTCCAGTAGCCATATTCAACCCTGGCCTAACAAACTTAACACACGACTATTTAATATTTTATCCGGATGGAATCCCAGCTTCACCCTTTCAGTCGGCATTTAATCAAATCCTTTCATACGTGTTATCCAGCATAATAGAAATTCATGTAGTGTATACCATACTATGGTTGTTCTCATTTATTTTTGGAGCATACGGTACATATCTGCTTGTAAGATATCTGACAGGTGACAGGACTTCTTCCTTCATAGCTGGAATTGTGTTTGCTTTTTCACCTTATCATTTTGTACATTCACTTGGCCATTTTGGAGCAAATAGTATTGAGTGGATACCTTTCTGCGCCCTATACTTGATGAAAATGTTTAAAGAAGGTGGAGCTCGAAACAGTTTTTTTGCAGGAATATTCTTTATTCTCGTAGCCATGAGCGACCTTCAATATATGATGTTTATGGGAATTTTCGTGATGTTGCTGTTTGTATATGAAATATACGTTTTTTTAATAACAGAAAAAAGAGGTTATATAGAAACACTGAAAAGAATATTCTACAAGTACGCCTTATTCGGATTTGTTTCATTTATAGGTATAATACCTCTCGCCCTGGAAAACATTTTAACAGCTACATCCAGCGATAACTTTTTAAAATTAAATCCCTCTGAAACAGTCACGTATTCAGCTGATTTATTAAGCTTTTTTCTTCCTTCGGTTTTGCATCCCGTTTTTGGGGATATCATGACAAATATTTATAACAATTTTTCAGGAAACACCAGTGAAAATACGATGTTTATCGGATACACTGTGATTTTACTCTCTTTATTTGCAGCTTATAGACTGAAAGGAAACAAACATGTAAAATTCTGGCTGATAGCTGCCCTATCTTTTTCGATAATCAGCCTTGGCCCACTTCTTCATGTAAACGGTAAGACCTCGTTTACAGAATTCAATACTACTGTTCCTCTTCCGTATTTAGCTTTGTATTATTTGATCCCATTTCTGGACAACTGCCGGACATCTGGTAGATTTTTTGTAATTGCTTCGCTTTCATTCGCAGTTTTGATGGGTTATGGAGCGTCAGAACTGCTAAAATCCAACAGGATAAATAAAAAGGCAACTGTAATTGTAATAACTGGTTTGATAATTTTTGAATATTTAGCAGTTCCTGTATCTTTATCGCCTGTCGATGAACCCTCGTTTTACAAAGAGATTTCACAGGATAAAGGTAATTACGCATTGCTTGAAATCCCTGCAACTAAAGATTATGTAGCAGGTTCAACCATCATTTATTACCAGACAATACATGGAAAATCCGTCATAGGTAACTGGGCTGCCAGATACCCATCTACTGCAAGAAATTTTGAATTAAATACACCTGTGGTAAGAGAATTAACTTATTTGCAATCTACTGATGATATTCTGGACAAGGATATAGATCAAGTCGGAACATCAATTTTAAATTATTATAACATCTCGTATATTGTTTTGCATACAAATTATATGAATGACACAGAAATTGACTTTGCCGAGAAACTAATCCAAATGAATCTCAATGCGGAACGAAAAACCTATGAAAAGGACTCTCTAATTGTGTACCACGTCAAAAAAGAGCCTCTAAAATCATTTATGGTCTTAAAAGACGGATGGAACTCACTGGAAACATTAAATTTAGAACCCGCTCGATGGATGTCAAATAATGCTACAATATTAGTTTATTCGAATAGCTCCAGAAATGCCACACTAAATTTTAATGCACTCAGTTTCCAACGTCCGAGAACTCTGGAGGTTTACAATGGCAAAACTCTTCAAGATAGACAAACTATCAGTACAGAACTTTCCAGGGTATCTGTTCCAATTAGCTTAAAGGAAGGCGAAAATCTCATTCTTCTGCATGTGCCAGAAGGAGCTGATATCCCAAGTAATATTCCAGAGTTAAAAAATGAAGATAGCAGAGAATTGAGCATAGAAGTTCAAAATGTTCGATTAACCGACTCTTCGTAATTTCAGGGGGTAGTTTGAAATTCAACTTTTTTAATTTTTGATCGGCCATAGGTATCCCCTTCAAATTGAGTGGTCCTCAAATTGAATGGAAATCCTCACTTTTAATTTCCATTGACTGAGCTTTTTTCTCTGATGAGTTGAACCAGATATGTCATCTCAAATGCACTTACCACAGAAAAAATATAATTAGCCATTTTGCCATATCTTAAAAATAATTCCCCCACACCCTTTAGACTTGGCATTTTAGCGTTTTTCAATTTAAAGTCTTCATTTTTTGAAAACTGTAACATATCCTGACATAGTTTTAGTGTTACTGCCCTTAACAGACTCTACCGTTAAGCTTACAGTATACTTTCTGCTTTATGTCTGTGTGTGCAAAATTCTTGACTGTCGAATAAGTACTGTCTCCAAACCTCCATTTTCATGAAGTTGGAGAGCCTGTACTTTTGTCAGTAAGTTGCACTTTCAAGAAGATTTTCATAAGGTTGAAGCAGCTGAAAAAGCAGTAACATGTGCCTTTAATTATTTTACGACAATATAGTTCTTTATTGTTTTCGTGTTTGTTCCTGCAGCATTCTTCACTGTTAAGCTGACCGTATATTTCCCTGCCTCATCGTATGTGTATGAAGGATTTTTCTTAATTGAATATGTTCCGTCTCCGAAACTCCATTTCCATGAAGTTGGAGAGCCTGTACTTTTATCCGTAAACTGTACCTTCAGTGGAGCTTTTCCTGAGGTTGGAGTTGCAGAAAATGAAGCAACAGGTTTTATCGGAGCTGTTTTTACAGTGATATAGTTCTTTATTGTTTTCGTGTTTGTTCCAGCTGCATTCTTTACTGTTAAACTGACAGTGTATTTTCCTTCTTTACTATATGTGTGTACAGGAGTTTTAACTGTGGAGGTTTTTCCATCTCCAAAGCTCCATTTCCAGGATGTTGGGGAGTTTGTACTTTTATCYGTAAACTGYACCTTCAGTGGAGCGTTTCCTG